>JAHEXU010000055.1:2610-19683 GCA_023251975.1 bacterium
TGCTCGGATACGAGCCAAAGGTCGATCTCGACGAGGGAATGCGGCGGACCGAAATCTGGGCGCGCCAGCAGGGCCTGATCTAACCCAGCCCACCGACTCGAAGGGAACCGAAATGCCGATCTCGATCATCCCCAACCTGTGGTTCAACGGGGTCGCCGTGGAGGCGGCCGAATTTTACTGCTCGATCTTCCCCAACTCGAAGATCCTCGCAACCGCCCACTACACCGAGGCCGGCCCTGGCCCGGCCGGAGCGGTGATGACGGTCAATTTCGAGCTCGACGGCGAACGGATCATCGCGATCAACGCCGGCCCGGAGTTCCAATTCAGCGAGGCGATCTCGCTGCTGATCGAGTGCCGTGACCAGGCCGAGATCGACTACTACTGGGGAAAGCTCTGCGAGGGCGGTACGGAGTCGCGTTGCGGCTGGCTGAAGGATCGCTACGGCCTGTCGTGGCAGGTCGCCCCGCTCGGGATGGACGAGATCTTCGCCGATCCCGATCCGAGCCGAGCCGAGCGGGCGATGCGGGCTATGTTCGAAATGAACAAGCTCGACCTGGCGGCGCTGCTCGCGGCCGCCGCGGGGCCGGGCTGAGCCCCGAGGGGGCTAGCGCTGCCGAACTCGTATATGATCGCGCCGCGAGTCCACGAGGGGATCCGCGGGAGAGGCCAACTTGCCTGTACAAAGCGGAGCGGAACCAGGCGTATCGAAGCTGCGAAGGCGGCTTTTGGATTTCGCGCGCGCGCTCACCACCCCACTCCTCCCCGACGATTACCTGGAGCTGTTGAACCCGGCCTGGTCGACTCGGGAGATGAAGGGCCGAATCGCCGAGATCCGGCCCGAGACGGCCGACGCGTACACCGTCGTGATCGAACCGTTCTTTCCCTGGCAGGGGCACTGGCCGGGGCAATACCTCCGGATCGGCCGTGAGATCAACGGGGTCCGTCACTGGCGCGCCTACACCCTGACCTCCGACCCCGACCACCCGGGCGGGCTGCTCTCGATCACCGTCAAGCGGGTCGAGGAGGGCAAGCTCTCCCCCTGGTTCACGGACCCGCTGAACGCGGGCTCGATCGTTTACCTGGGCGGAGCCGAGGGGACCTTTCAAATCCCCCACCCGGTGCCCGAGAAGCTCTTGATGATCAGCGCTGGCAGCGGGGTGACGCCGATCTGGGCGCACCTGCGCAACCTTGCCCAGCGCGAGTCCGAGACTGACATCGTCCATATCCACAGCTGCCGCGACGACGACGACTTCATCTTCGGCGAGCGGCTGCGCGGGCTCGGCCGCCTGCGGCGAAATTATCGCCTGATCGAGCATCACTCCGGGCCGGACGGCCGGGTCGCCCCGGCCGACCTCGACGAGATCTGCCCCGACTGGCGCGAGCGAGCCAGCTTCCTGTCCGGCCCCGGCGAGATGATCGAGGTGTTCCAAGCTCGTTGGCAGGACGATGGCGATCCGGCGCTGCTCGAGATCGAACGTTTCCAGCCGCTGATCGGCGGCGCCTCAACGGCCGAGGTCGGCGAGGGAGGTTCGATCCGATTCCGGGTCACCGACCGCGATGCGAGTTGCGACGGCTCGACCCCGATCCTCGAGGCTGGCGAGCAGGCCGGAGCCAACCTGCCGTTCGGCTGCCGGATGGGGGTCTGCCACACTTGCATCGGACGGCTCGAGCAGGGCCAGGTCCGCGACCTTCGGACCGGCCGCGTCCACGGCGAGCCGGGCGAGATGATCCGGACCTGCGTCAACGCCCCCGAGGGCCACGTCGAAATCGACCTTTAGCCAATCCCGACACCAAGACCGAGAGAAACCGAATGAGCCAGCCCAGCCCGACAGTCGAGAACCCCCTTGATCGCCTCAGCCGCGAGCAGATCGACGAGATCGGCGAGGCGTTCCAGAGGATCCATGACGAGGTCTATGCCGACCTCGGTGAGGCCGACGCCACCTACATCCGAAACGTCGTCCAGTTTCACCGCCGACTTGCCGCGATCGGCCGGATCGAGCTGACCGCTTCGCGCTTTACCCCGGCCCTGGTCCTCGGCACCCTGACGCTCGGCGCCGCCAAGATCATTGAGAACATGGAGATCGGCCACAACGTGATGCACGGTCAGTGGGACTGGATGAACGACCCCCACATCCACTCCTCGGTCTGGGACTGGGACACCGCCTCGCCCGCCGCGGCCTGGAAGCACTCCCACAACTACGTCCACCACACCTATACCAACGTGATTGGCAAGGACAAGGATGTCGGTTACGAGATCATGCGGGTGGATCCCCGCCAGCCCTGGAATCCGGTCTTCCTCGCCCAGCCGTTCTACAACCTGATCCTGGCCGCCTTCTTTGAGTGGGGGGTTGCGTTGCACGATCTCGACCCCGAAGCGGTCCGCAAAGGGACCAAGTCAAGGAGCCAACTGCGTGACGAGATTAAGGCGATCGGTCGCAAGGCACGACGGCAAATCGTCAAGGATTACGTCGCCTTCCCACTGCTCAGCGGACCCTCGTGGCGACGAACCCTGGCGGCAAACTTCACCGCCAACCTGATCCGCAACGTCTGGACCTACGCGATCATCTTCTGCGGCCACTTTCCCGACCAGGCCTACACCTTCTCCGAGGAGGAGGCCGAAGCCGACGACTCGGCTGGTGCCTGGTACGTCCGTCAGCTGCTCGGTGCCGCCAACATCGACGGCGGACCGGCCTTCCACTTCATGAGCGGCAACCTCAGCTACCAGGTCGAGCACCATCTCTACCCCGACCTGCCGAGTTCGCGCTACGGCGAGATCGCGCCGCAGGTCAAGGCAATCTGCGAGCGCTACGACCTCCCCTACAACACCGGCCCGTTCCGCAAGCAGTTCGGTTCGGTCCAGCGGACCCTGCTGCGACTCGCCTTTCCCGGTGGCAGCCCCCGTCCCAAGCCCGGCCCGTGGCGCGAGCCCGTGCCGACCCCCAGCTCGTCAAACGGTCGGGTACCCGACGCCGAAGGCGTGCTCGCCGCGTTCCCGTAGGGCGCCGGTTAGAAGTACCCGAAGTCGCGCCGCCGCTCCGGCAAGCTTTCAAGCTGGCGCCCGCAGCACCCTCGCAGTAGCCACGGGCCGCCTTTAGACGGCCCGCATCCGGCGGCCCGCATCCTCATATCAGGCATGCGGCGCCGCCGCGGTCAACCAGACCGCGCTGGCCAAATTTTGGTTCTCAATTTCGGTTCTTGTTTGACAAGTGCCCTCGCATCCCCGCAAACTGGTTCCTCGTCGACCGATCGTTGTCAGACCCAATGCCCCTCCCAAGAGCCCTACTTGCGATGCTCGCGACCGCCCTCATCACCCTGTCGGCGACGATCGCGGTCCGCACCGCACTTGCCGAGCTAACCGAACAGCCCGGCCCAGCCGTGATCGATCCGACCTGGGACCCACGCCCCACAACCCTCGCCGAACTGGTCGACGCAAGCGACGCGGTCGTGATCGCAACCGTTGCCGAGGTTCGCCGCGGCGATCCAATCGTCGGCGAGCACACCGAGGTCGGGAACCTTCGCCAATCGCTCCCCGCCGACCCGCTCGGCGGACCCAGTGACGCCGAGCTGCTTGCCTCGGCAAGCGACGAGCAGCTGGTGGCGATCGGCGCCCTTCCGACCCAGCGGATCGACCTCGATGTCGGCGAGACGGTCGTCGGCGACCTGTCCGGTCGCTTCACCCTGTTCAAGCTCGGCGGCTCCTCGGTCGGGGTTGGCGGCGATCCGGCCTATCTCCCCGGCGAGCGCTACCTGCTGTTTTTGAAGCGCCGCCTCAACGACGAGCGGACCGCCCCGAACGCCGACGCCACCTGGCTCCCCGCCGCACCCGATGGCCGCCTCGAAGCGCTCGCATCGGGGCGGGTCGCCGAATCGCTTGACGGCGGGCTTGCCGACCAGCTCGACGGCGACTCGCTCGCCGGACTCGTCAACCGGGTCGAGGCGAGCGCCGGGGATGGTTCGTGAGGGCACGAAGGGCGGCCCCCCGTGCCTGGGTGGTGGCGGCGTGCGCCACGATCGCGAGCCTCTCGGTCGCGATTGCCCTGGCCGAGGATCTGACCTTCTACCGCTATACCGACAACGCATACCGCAGCGACGATTCGGGTCGGATCAAGCATCGCCACAGCGACAACTACCTGGTCTTGAACCCAGGCTTTGAGTGGATGAACGACAACGGCGCGCTCCAGAATCGGGTCCGCGATTCGCGCGAGGATTGGGACACCCTGTCGAAAACCGTCGGGCTCAGCGCGGCTGGCAATGCCGCCCCCGATATCAAGTTCGACAGCGTCAGCGCCCAAACCGGGGCGGTCACACTCGACGCCGCCGACTTCCATCCAGCTGGCCAAACGACGATCTTTCTCGATCGCTCCCGGTTCAAGGCGATCGACCCCTCCGATCAAAAGGGCTATATCTGCGAGGCGTTCGGCAGGGTCTTGGGACTCGCCGATGCGCCACTGACTCGGGCCGACTGCATGTCGGACCCGACCACCTACCCACAGCCCGCAAACCGCTCGGGCGATCGCCTTGATGCCTTCTACGGTCCGACGATCTCGCTCGCAAGCTCTCTGATAACGCACGCCGACGGGGCTCGACTGGCAGGCTCGTATGCGCTCGGCGTGACCGTCACCGGGCACGCCCTCAAAGATCTGAGCGCAACCCTCAACGGCAAGACACTGATTCCGCTGACCCAAGCCTCAAGCACCGGGTATGCGGGCTGCGTCGACTCCTGCTCGTTCACCGCCACCAAGAGCCAGATCGCGCCCTCCGCCTACGTCGCCGGACCCGGGCGCTACGAACTCAAGGTGACCGCGACCAACACATTCGGCCGCACCGCCATCGAGTCACGCTGGATCTGGCTCGACTACCCCTATTTTGGCTTCAACGACGATTGGGAGATACCCGCATGGTCGGCCTCCCCGGCAAGCAACTACTCGCTCGCTCAAGCGGATGGGGCCAACGCGGTTCGCCTCGGGGTGGGCTGGCGAGAGATCGTCAGCAGCTGCACCGCCGGCAAGCCCGGGACCGAGAACTGGACGAACTTCAAAACGGCCTACGACGTTGCGATCGCGCACGGTGCCCGCCCAATCGTCCAGGTCCACGGAACTCCGGATTGCCTCAAGCAGAGCTGCCCCAGTCCGGTCGCTGGCTACCACCCCGATTTCAACGTTTCGGCGGCGGCAGCAGACGACCAGTGGCAGGCCTTCGTCAAGAACGTTGCCTTGCGGGCTCCGCAGGCGCTCGGGATCGAGGTCTGGAACGAACAGAACACGACCGACTTTTGGGGCGGTTGCCAGCCGAATCCCGCCCGCTACGCCGAGCTTCTGCGCGCGGCTCACGCCGGCGCCGCCGAGGCCGCAGCGATGCCCATCAACCCCAACTACCCGACGATCCCGGTCAGGAGCATTCCGATCTACGTCGGCGGGCTGGCGCCGGGGAACCAGACTACGGCGACGCGAACCAAATGGACCGACTATCTCGGCGCCCTCAACAAGGTGGCCACTGCCAACAACAGCGAGGGACTGGCGGTGCATCCGTATCCTCAGGTGTGCTCGGCGGACGGGACCGACCAAGCGATAACGAACGATGTCAGCAAGCAGCTAGAGGCCGCCGAGACCTTCCAATCGGCTGCTGGCGCCGCTACTGCCACGCCCCCCGACCCGGTGATCGTCACCGAGGTTGGCGTCTCTACCCGCGGCAATCCCTACTCGCCGGCCAATCCCGATACGGGCAACTGCAAGGCCAGCGAGCCGATCCAGTCGCGACGGCTCAAAGCGATCTACGCACTCTTCCAAGACCATCGAATCCCGATCGTAATCGTTCACCAGTTCATCGACGGCGCGACCGCGTCGAACAACTGGGTCGACGGGCTCGGGGTGCGAAACCGAACGAACGCGAATGGGACCACGTCGACCCGAAAGGACGCCTACTGCGATCTCGCGGCGCTACGCGACTACACCGGGAGCGGTTGCCCGTGAGCATCCGCGCCTCAATCCTCGCCCTCGCCTTGGCGGCCCTCACCCTGCCGACGTTGCTGCCCGCACCCGCCGCAGCCGTCACCGACTTCAACGGCGACGGACGCGCTGATGTCGTGATCGGAGTCCCGTTCGAGGACCTCGGCTCCGAGTACGGCGCCGGTGCCGCCCGAATCCTTTACGGCTCGCGCCGCGGACTCTCGCTTCGCCACGACCTCTACTACGCCGAGAGTCGGCGGCGTATTCCCGGTCGCGCCCACGGCGGTGGCCTGCTCGCACTCAACAACCCCAGTGCCGCGGACGGTGACTTTGACGGCGACGGCTTTGACGACCTGGCTATCGGCGATCCTGGTCAACCTGTGCGGGCTCACGGCCGACAGGGACACGGAGATGTCGAGGTCCTCTACGGAACAGATCAGGGGTTGGCACTTGACGGCGCTCGCCGGATCACCGAGGAGACGCCCGGTGTTCCCGCAACTGTCGAGGAAGGGGATGGGTTCGGAGCCACGACCCTGTCCGGAGACTTCAACGGTGACGACTTCGACGACCTGGCGATTGGGGCGATCGGAAAGAAGTTCGGCGGCGCCTTCATTCTCTACGGTTCACGACGGGGTCTAACCGGCCGCGGCAGTGTGCTGTTCACCGAACACTCCGCTGGCCTCCCCCGCAAAGGACTCGATTCGCTCGACCTGTTCGGCTACACGCTTGCCGCCGGCGACTTCAACGGCGATCGCCGCGACGATCTTGCGATCGGAGCGCAAAGCCGGAACTTCGGCGACGGCTATTCCCAGGGCGCGGTCCAGATCCTCTACGGGTCGCGGCGTGGCCTGACGACCCGCCGCAATCGCCTCTTCTCGCGGATCGACCGTAGGATGGCCGGACCGGGGGCCCAGGACGGGGCTGGGTTTGGCTCGACGCTTGCTTCCGGCGACATCGACGGTGACGGTCTCGACGACCTCGCCGTCGGCTCTCCCGACGAAATGGACCCCACCTTCACCTATTCTCCCAATGGCGCGGTCAACGTCCTGTTCGGTTCGGGCCACGGGCTCAGCCTGCGCAACGATCGCTACCTGAACCCGTTCGCACACCCGACCCCTGCAAGTCCTCGATCCGACACCTCCGGCGATTGGGGCTGGGCCCTCGCGATCGGTGATCTCGACGGCGACGGTCACGGAGATCTCGCGGTCGGCAGCCGGTTCGGATCCGCACCCGGCGAGGGATTTGATGCGGGCGGCACCGTGAGCGTCCTGTTCGGGAATCGAAACGGGATCTCGACTGCAAGCAGCGTCCTGTTGTCACAGCTATCCCCCGGCATCGCCCCCCAAGGCGTCCGCCTCGGAGCCCATTTCGGCTCGGCGGTCGCGATCGCCGATATCAACGGCACCGGTCCTGATGAGCTTCTGATCGGGGAGCCCCGCGACCTGACCGACCCCGACTACGGATCGCAGTGTTCCACCGGGGTCCTCCACGTTCTCTTCCCGGACCGCCAACGCCGCCTGCTCGCAAATCCGCCGCGCCGACTCAGCCGCAACTCCCCCGGGATGGCGGGGCATCCGAAGACCGTTTGCGACGCCTTCGCCCGCAGCCTGGCGGCGAACGGGCCGTAACGGCGGCGGCGAGGGGCCCAGCCTTTCAGGAATCGCGCGGTATCGCATCGACCCCAAGGGCGTAGTGACAGCGCCGTAGAATGTCGAATGGATGGCGGGATGAGTACGGGAGTGATGGCGCGAGCTGTACTCAGACTCGGGCTCGGGCTCGCCGCGGGACTGGCGATCTGGTCGATCCCTGACGAGGGTGGAACCGCATGAGCCGACCTGATCTTCACACGCCACCCGGACTCCGGGTAAGCCCGCGTCGGATTCGATCGATCGCGCGCGAGACCTCGACCGAGTCGTAGGCGGCAGCGACTTCCCGATCACCTTGGGTCGACGGTCGACCGCGAAGAGGAGCAGATCGCTCGGGGCCTCCTTCGCGATTGGTAAAAGTATCCGATCCGAAGTCGCGCGCCGCACCTCCGACAGGGTTTTAAGCGGAGGCACGCAGCATCCTCGTGGTTGCCACGGGCCGTCTCGATTCCGGCCCGCATTCCCGTTTCAGACATGAGGCGCTGCCGGGGTCAACCACGCCGCCCGCGCCAAGTGCCCGGTTCCCGTTTGACAAGCGGCCTCGCATCCCCGCAAACTGGTTCCTTGCCGACCGATCGTTGTCATATGACCTCCTACCACTGCATCGACAACGCATACCGCGGCGACGGTTCGGGTCGGATCAAGCATCGCCACAGCGACAAATACCTGGTCTTAACGCCCGGCGGTCGAAAACCGTCGGGCTCAGCGCGGCCGACAACGCCGCCCCCGTTCAAGTTCGACCGCGTCAGCCCGCAGACCGACGCGGTCACGCTCGATGCCGCAGACTCCCGTCCGCAGGGTCGCACGATGGACGGGCTTGGGGTGCGGAACCGGACGAACGCGAACGGGACCACGTCGACCCGAAAAGGCGCCTACTGCGATCTCGGGGCGCTACGCGGCTACACCCGGAGCGGTTGCCCGTGAGCATCCGCGCTTCAATCCTCGCCCTCACCTTGGCGGCCCTCACCCTGCCGAGGCTGTTGCTGCCTGCGCCGGGCGCCGCCGCTACCGACTTCAACGGCGACGGACGCACTGATGTCGTGATCGGAGTCCCGTTTGAGGACCTCGGCGCCGAGTACGGTGCCGGTGCCGCCCGAATCCTTTACGGCTCGCGCCGCGGGCTCTCGCTTCGCCACGACCTCTACTACGCGGCGAATCGGCGCCGGATTCCAGGCCACGCCCACGCCGGGGCCTTGATCTCCCTGGACAACCCCAGTGCCGGCGGCGGCGACTTCAACGGCGACGGCTACGACGACCTGGCGATCCGCGATTCCGCTCAGTCTGTAAAGGCTCACCACAGGAGGGGACACGGGGCAGTGGAGATCCTCTACGGAACCGACCACGGGCTGACGCTGCGCGGTATCCGCCGGATCACCGAGGAAACCAGAGGTGTTCCGGCAAACACAGAATTCGGCGACGGCTTCGGCCATCCGACCCTGGCTGGCGACTTCGATGGAGATGGCTACGACGACCTGGCGATCGGGGCGATTGGGAAGAAGTTCGGCGGCGCGTTCATCCTCTACGGCTCACGACGAGGCCTGACCGGCCGCGGCAGTGTGCTGTTCACCGAGCACTCGGTTGGCCTCCCCCGAAAGGGGCTCGATTCGCTCGACCTGTTCGGGTTCACGATCGCCGCCGGCGACTACGACGGCGATCGCCACGATGATCTCGCGATCGGAGCGGAGGGCCGGGATTTCGCCGACGGTTTCTCGCAGGGCGCGGTCCAGATCCTCTACGGATCGCAACGCGGCTTGACGACCCGCCACAACCGCCTCTTCTCGCGGCTTAACCGCGGTATGGCCGGACCGGGTGCCCAGGACGCTGCTCATTTTGGCGCCACCTTAAGCGCTGGCGACATCAACGGTGACGGCCGTGACGACCTCGCCGTCGGCTCCCCCGACGAGCTCGATCCGACTTACGTTCGCGTCGCCCAGGGCGCCGTCAACGTCTTGTTCGGCTCACGACACGGCCTCAACCTGCGCGACGATCGCTACCTCAACCCGTTCGCGTACCCGACCCCGGCCAGCCCCCGATCCGACGCAGACGGCGATTGGGGCTGGGCGCTTGCAATCGGTGATCTCGACGGCGACGGTAATGACGACCTTGCGGTCGGGAGCCGAAACAGTTCCGCGCCCGGCGAGGAGTTCGATGCGGGCGGCACCGTCAGTGTTCTGTTCGGAAACCAAAACGGCATCTCGGCTAGGAGCAGCGTCCTGCTCTCCCAGCTCACGCCAAGAATCGCCCCCCAAGGCGTCCGCCTCGGAGCCCATTTCGGCTCGGCGGTCGCGATCGCCGATATCAACGGCACCGGTCCTGATGAGCTTCTGATCGGGGAGCCCCGCGACCTGACCGACCCGGACTACGGATCGCAGTGTTCCACCGGGGTCCTCCACGTTCTCTTCCCGGACCGCCAACGCCGCCTGCTCGCAAATCCGCCGCGCCGACTCAGCCGCAACTCCCCCGGGATGGCGGGGCATCCGAGGACCGTTTGCGACGCCTTCGCCCGCAGCCTGGCGGCGAACGGGCCATAACTGCGGCGGGCGAGGGCCCCGGCCTTTTCAGGAATTGCGCGGTATCGCATCGACCCCGAGGGCGTGGTGGCGCGCCGTAGAATGTCGAATGGATGGCGGGATAAGAGCAGGAGTGATGGCGCGAGCTGGAATCAGACTCGGACTTGTCCTCGCCGCGGGACTGGCGATCTGGTTGATCCCTGCCGAGGGTGGAACCGCAGGAGCCGACCTGATCTTCACCAATGCGACCGTCCGCACCGTCGATTCCTCAAACCCCTCAGCCGAGGCGGTCGCGGTCGAAGCCGGTGAGATCACCGTGGTCGGGACCAACCAGGAGGCGATGGCGCAGCGTGGCGCGGAAACCACGGTGGTCGACCTGTCCGGGAAGACGCTGATCCCAGGGTTCCACGATGTCCACCTCCACGCGGTCGAGGCGGGGCGAACGGCGAACGGTTGCTACCTGCCCTCGCGCCTCAGCGCTCGCCAATACATCCGTCGGCTGCGCGGCTGCGCCCGCCGACAGCGCGGCGAGGTGTGGGTCCGCGCCGCCGGACCGTTCGTCCAGGACCTGCTTGCATTGGCGATCGAGCCGCGCGATCTAATCGACCGGGCGATCCCGAACCGCCCTGTCGTCATCCTCGATGCGCTCGGTCACGCCGCCTTCGTCAACTCAGAAGGGTTGCGACGGTCGGGCCTCGATACGAGCGACCGTGATCCGGCTGGCGGCGCGATCCTGCGCGACAGTGGCGGACGCCCCAACGGCGTCGTCTTGGAGAACGCCCAAAACGTCGTGCTCGATGCCGTCGAACGGCCGTCGCGACAGAACCGACAGGCCAACTACGCGTCGCTGCACGACGCGATCGGAAAGCTGAGCGCGAACGGAATCACCAGCGTCAGCGACGCGGGCGGCTACTGGCCGCGGCAGCACCACCTCGCCTGGCTCCAGCTGAGTCGTGAGGGCAAGCTAGATGTCCGCGCGTCGAACGCACTCTGGGTCTACCCGAACCGCTCGTTGCAATCGCAGCTACACCGAATCAGCGCAATTCGCGACGCCGCGAGCGGGCCGCACCTGGCGTTCGACCAGGTGAAGCTCTACGTCGACGGAATCGTCGACTACGGGACCGCAGCCCTGACCAAGCCGTATCTGCATCGACCAAACTGGGCTCCCGGGGGCAAACGTGGCTTCACCTACCTCAGCCGCGCCCGTCTCAACCGGACCGTCGCCGCCTTCGATCGCCGAGGCTTCCAGATCCACCTCCATGTCTGGGGTGACCGTGCCGCCAAAATGGCCCTCGATGCAATCGAACGAGCTCGTCGGCTCAACGGCCCACCCAACCGTCCGCACCGCCTGACCCACCTCTACCTGATCGACCGTCCCGACCTGCCGCGCTTCGCCGACTTGGGCGCGGTCGCCGACTTCCAGCTGGGCGAAGAGGCGATCTCGCCGGGCTACGAACGATTCCTGCGCGGCTGGATCGGCCGACGCGCCGCCGCCCACCTCCTGCCGATCGCAACCGTGCTGCGCGCCGGTGCCCTCACGACCCTGTCAAGTGACTGGGACGCCGACGCCCTATCGCCGCTGAAGTCGATCGAACGCGGCCTCACCCGGCGCGGCAGCCCGGAGCGAATTCCCGACCCGGCAACCGGGCTCCAAATGGTCACTCTGAACTCGGCCCGCCTGCTCGGCCAAGCCGACGAGACCGGCTCGATCGAGGTCGGCAAGCGAGCCGATCTGGTCGTCCTCAACGGCGACCCGATCGCTGTTCCCGCCGCCCGAATCGGTGAGATCCGAGTCCTGCAAACCCTGCTTGACGGCCGCACCGTCTACCGCCGACCCTGAGGCGCAACGCTCGGGTCCGCCCTGCTCGCTCGGCAGGCTGCGCGTGGGAGCTTGGAGCCCGTCCGAAATGGATCATTCTTGAGGTCGATGCGACGCTATTGGCGGCGCACTCCGACAAAGAACACGCGACCGGGACGTTCAAGAACACCTTCGGCTACCACCCGCTGCTTGCTACCTCGGAAAGGAAGCGCTGGCAGCGAATTCGACCGGCAACGCCAGCTCAAACACCGTGGCCGTTCACATCACCGTCCTCGACCAAGCGCTGGAGCAGCTCGACCCAAAAGCGCTTGACGGCAAGATCTTGGTCCGCATCGATGGCGCTGGGGCCAGTCACGAGATGCTTCAATACCTGCGCGAGGCCGGGATCCACTTCTCGGTCGGATTTGCCCTCACCGAGCCGGTTCGAACCGCGATCACCGAAGTCCCTGAATCGGCATGGATAAAGGCGGTCCGCCCCAACGGCCATTGGCGAGCGAGCTCGAAGCTGCTTCGGGCGGATGCAGGCGTTGGCGCCGCCGACGCTCGCCGATGTCCACTGCAACGGCTGAACTCGGGCACCTCGGCATCAGCCTGCTCGCAAACGGGTCGTTTGGCTGGGAAGTCGTCGGCTGGGCGCCGGGATGGAGCGTTCGGGGGTTCGAAACGGCGATCGTGGGCGTTATCACGGCGAAGTGGCCCCGCCAGGGCGGCGGCTTCGCCTCGTTTCGACGCCTCCAACGACGGCGCTCAGCATGTCGAGTGCCCGGGCGCTGGGCGAGTTCCATTGTCTCGGTGATCGTATGTCGGCCGCGTTGCGTCGGCACCACTCTGAACGTAACGCTGATGGTGCAGCACCAAACCTGGAGGGATTTGGCTCCAGGTTGGTGATCCCTATCGAGGGGCCATCCGGATCGCACCGTCGAGCCGGATCGTCTCGCCGTTGAGGACCGGGTTCTCGGCGATCTGTTGCGCGAGTTGGGCGAACTCGGCGGGGTTGCCGAGCCGACTCGGGTGCGGGACCGATTTGGCGAGTGACTGCTTGACCTCATCGGGCAGTCGGGCCAGCAGCGGCGTGTCAAAGGTGCCCGGGGCGATCGTGCAGACGCGGATCTGCTTGCTCGCGAGGTCGCGAGCCGCAACCAGGGTCATGCCGACGATTCCGGCCTTCGCCGATGCATAGGGAATCTGACCGATCTGACCCTCGAAGGCGGCCACCGAGGCGGTCAGGATGCAGGCGCCGCGGTCGCCGTCGAGCAGCTCGTTGCGGGCCATCCGGGCGGCGGCGAGACGGAGGACGTTGAAGGTGCCGATCAGGTTGACCTCGATCACATCGCTATAGGTCTGTAGCGAGCCGGGCTCGCCGTCACGACCGACCAAGCGGACCGCGCCGCCCCGACCGGCGCAGTGGACCAAGACGCGGAGCGGACCGGCTTGCTCGGCCAGGTCAAGTGCGGCGTTGACTGCATCGGGGTCACGGACATCGGCGGGCGCGAACCTCGCCGCAGAGCCGAGCCGCTTCGCAACCTGGGGGCCAGCCGAGCCGGGTAGGTCGACCAAGACGACCTGCCGCGCACCCGCCGCGAGCAGCCGCTCGACTGTCGCAAGGCCAAGTCCTGAAGCGCCGCCGGTCACGAGCGCGCTGATCCCGTTAATTTCCATTCCGCCAAGATAACGGACGTTCACGCCGACGCTATGATGCCCGGCGATGAGCGAGCAAACCGCGCCTTTGCGAATTGTCCGTCTCGACGGCGATGTCGCCGAGGTGGTGCTCGACCAGCCACAACTGCTGAACCGCTTCGACACCGCGCTGCACCACGCCTTCACCGAGGCGATAGCGGCGCTCGGGCGCGATCTTTCGGTCCGGGCGATCGCGCTCACCTCGACCGGGAGCGCCTTCTCGGCAGGCGGCGATTTTGACGCTATGCGGCTGGCCCACGGTGATCCGGCGATCCAACGCCGCACGGTCGCCGACGCGCGGCACCTGCTCGAGGCGCTGCTCGGCGTCCCGCAGCCGATCGTCGCGGCCATCCAAGGACCGGCGATTGGGCTCGGAGCGACGGTCGCGCTGTCGTGCGACTCGGTCGTCGCGGCGCGCGGGGCGCGGATCGCCGATCCCCACGTCAGCGTCGGCCTGGTCGCGGGCGACGGCGGCGCCATTGTCTGGGAGGCCGCCGTCGGGATTCTCCGCGCCAAGCGCTACCTGCTCAGCGGCGACCCACTCGACGCCGAGACCGGCTACGCGATTGGCCTCGTCACCGACCTGGTCGACCAACCCGACGAGGCGGCACCGGCGGCCCGCGAGTTGGCAACTCGAATCGCCGCCCTGCCACCACTGGCGGTGCAGGGGACCAAGCAGGTGCTAAACCGGGGGCTGCGTCGGCGGGTCGGCGAACTGCTCGAACTTGGCCTCGCGCTGGAGCAGCAGACCATGGCCAGCGCCGATCATCTTGAGGCCGTCAACACCTTCGGTGAGCGACGAACGCCAACATTCACCGGCAATTGAGCCAAGCAGAGACCTGCGGCGCCGATGAACACCTACAACCCCGATCAGGTGCTCGACGCGATCTCCGACAACGCGATCGCGGTCATCGGGATCGGGGGGCTCTCGATCGTCGCAATGTTCGTCTTCTTTTGCGAGGCGGCCCGGGCCGGTCGGCGCGACCGCGTCTATCCGATGGCCCTGTGGATGACCGCGCTGTGGTGGCCCCACGACGGCTCCTACCTGCTCCACGTCGACGACTGGTGGGGCCGCTACGACCACTGGTTCATGCAGCTGTTTTGGTTCGCGATCATCGTCACCTTCGTGGCCGAGTCGGTCTTTTTCGCCCAGACCGTGCTGTATGGGGGCGACGAACTCTCGCCTGGTAAGTCGCAGCGCGCCCATGCGATCCGAATGGTCGGGGCGCTGGCCGCCGGTGTCGTCAGCTGGACGCTCCTGAAGGGTGCGCTGCAAGACCCGCTCTACCTGCTCTCGTTCATGGCGACCCTTTTGTGGGGCGGCCCCTCAAGCAGCGCCCTGCTCGGCCGTCGCCCCGACGGCCGCGGCCAGACCCAGCTCGAATGGATCGCCTTCAGCGCGATGGCGGTCCTCTACTCGATCACCTCGATCGGCTTTTTCGGCGGCGGCTTCTTCCACTCCTGGGAGTACGTTGGAATTTGCGTCGCCGCCTGTATCTGGAGCTCCGTCTTGATCGCCGATTCTCGGGCGGCTGGCTGTCGGCGCCACTCCTGGGGGTAGGGGTGTCCTCGCGCGCGGACCAACCGGCGGCGTCGATCAGGTCAATCGCGCAGCTTTGCCCGCGGCATCAGCTTGCGTAGCTCAGGCGGCAACCCCGGACGAGCGGTAGGATCGCCGCTCATCTCGCGCCGCACCGCGTCGAGCTGGGCGAGCACCACCTCTGCCCCCGGGGTTCCGCTCAGCGCCTCGGCCCACGTCTCGATCCACGATCTCAGTTCATCGCGCTCCCAGCTCCGGTCCCCGATCGCCCGAATAATCGCGACCGCGAGTTCGTCGAGCAGCCCCGATTCAGCGGTCGCCGACTCTACGAGCGCCGTAGCCACCTGCCGATCGTGCCCTGCGTTGCCGACCTTTGCGGCCCCGAAACCAGACGGCGCGTCGTCGGAACTCGGCTGTCGTCCGCGACGCCTCGGGAAACCGCTCAGATTGGCAAGACGGCCAAAATACCCAGCGACCCAGCGGCTCGTGAGCGTGTGGGGATGGTCGGCACCCAGGACCCGCTCACGGTCGGCGACCAGCTTGGTCAACAGATCCCGGGCCGTCCCCGGATCCCCGGCCTCACCGTTCCAGGAGGCGTGGTTGTGGCGGCTCGTGAGTGTGTCGGGGTGGTCGGGACCGAGGACCGGCTCGTTGTCGGTGACCAGCTTGGCGAGCAGATCCCGGGCCGTCCCCGGATCCCCGGCCTCACCGGTCCAGTAGGCGTGGTTCTGGCGGCTAGTGAGCGTGTCGGGGTGCGAGTGCCCGAGCTTCTCGACGCGGAGGTTGAGGATCTCGGCTACCCGCGCCAATGTATTCGGATTGAGATCGGTCGCGCATGCAAAGTGCGCCGCTTCGGCCTGGACAGCAAGCGCCAGCGCCGGGCTTTCCTTATCGAGGCGTGCCACGGTCCGCTCCACGGCCCGCAGCCGATCGCTCGCACCCTGAGGGTCGCCACTGGCGCCGCGCCAACAATGGGCGAGCAGGGCCAGGGCGACCTGATCCTCAAGCGTCGTGTCTCGCGAGGCCGCGGCCGATTCTGCTGCCGCATCAAGGCCCGCCTGGACGCAGCCTCGGGCGGACTCCAGTTTTAGTTTCTCACCAGCTTGCCGGCACGCCTGCTCCGATGCCGTGAGCGCCGATTTGATCAGTTGTAGATGCTTTGAATCGGAGCCAATCCGCTCCTCGATCGCCGCCTCGGCTGCTGCGCGGTCGCGCAGCGCGACCAGCGCGACCGCTTCGGCGACGATCGCCGCCAGGCGACTGCGAACGAGGTTGTGGACCGGGTCGGGAGATCCCAGCCACTCGCGGGCGCCCGCCAACAGCTCGGCAGGATCCGCAGTTGAATACAGGGCGTCGCTCGGTTGGAGGCTTCCGCTTAGGGACTCAATCAGATGCCTTTCAGAGACGGAGCCAGCGTCCGCGTCAACGAGGTGGCGGCGGATCTCCTGAGGGGAGAACCAGGCCCGAAGGAACGAGACGACAAGACCCAGCGGCTGTCCTGCCTCGCGCCGGTAGGCGACGTAATAGCGCAGCAGCGGTTCGCGGATTTCATACCAACTGGTGCGCTGATCGGTACCGGGGGGCTTGGTCGCGGTGACCCAGCTGCTGTCGATGAGCCGACGCAACAGCTTGTTCGCGCTCGACTCGGGGACTCCGGCGGCGATCGCCAACTCGGCGACGGTGCGGTTGGTCGCGCCGCCGAGCGTCTCGGCGCGGCACAGCGCGACTACCAGCTTGCGCTCGCTCGGGGCGAGATCGTTGAGCCGTGCCTGGTAATAGGGGACCAGCTCCTCGAGTGTTTGCATCGCCAACGGGACGAGCTCGTCGAGCAGCTCGACCGTGATGCAGCCAGCGAGGATCGTCCACAGGCGCGGCAGTCCGCCGACCAGCTCGTCGATCGCGCGCAGTCGCGCGATCCCGCGCTTTGAGTCGATCA
>JAHEXU010000056.1 GCA_023251975.1 bacterium
CGAGCAACGAACAGGAGGTCAAGGACCTGGTCGCCGCCCACCTCTAGCGATGCGGGCGCCTCGACGTGCTCGTCAACAACGCCGGGGTCGGGGTCGGAGGCGCGATCAGCGATGCCGCGACCAAGTCGATTGACATGCAACTCGATGTCAATCTCCGCTCCTACATCATCGCCACCCGGGAGGCGATCCCGGCCCTCAAGGCCGCCGGCGCCGAGCACCGCAAGGCGTTGATCGTCAACACCGCCTCGATCGCAGGCAAGGCCGGGCAGGGTTGGCTGGCCGTCTACTCGGCCACCAAGGCCGGGGTTATCGGGTTCAGCCAAGCAACCCAGATGGAGCTCGGTGGCGACGGAGTCCAGGTGAGCGCGCTCTGTCCCGGCTTCGTCGACACGCCGATGACCGAGTGGGTCCAAGAGCAGGTCAAACCCGAGCAGATGATCCAGCCGACCGACCTCGCCGAGACGGTCCTGCTGCTGCTACGGACCTCGTCTGCCTGTCTAATCCCCGAGGTCGTCTACACGCGGCCCGGCGACGCGAGCGCGTTCGGGACCTGATCGCCGCGGCCGAGCATCTCGGCCGCTCGCGCCTCCGCCATCGCCTCTTCGGCGGCGGCAATCCGGCGCTGGTAGGTGCGGTAGCTACGCGTCGGCAGGGTCCAGCTCCAGCCGCTTCGCGAAGCCATCTCGTGGGCGCGGAAGGTCTCGCCGGTATCGGCGATCGTCGAACCACGGCGGCGCCGAAGCGGTCCTGGCGCGGCCTTGGGCGACGCGTCGGCGATCGGACGGGCGCTTTGGCGAGCGCGCCGATCAGCCGCCTCGACGGCCCGGAACTCGGCCCGTTCACTGCGAATCTGCTCGGCCAACTCGGTGACGCTGAAATCGCCGGTCAGATCGCCAGCGAGGCTGCCCTCAAGGTAGGTTCGCAGCGTTCGCAACTCGCGCTCGGTCGCGAGACGGGCGTAACGGGCGCCAGCGTAGCGGTCCCAGGAGCGGGCAAAGCTCGCCAGGTTGGTACGGCCGCCATTGCGGTGGGCAGCGAGCATCGGGCAGATCCCGCCGACCGTCGGATCGGCGTAGGCGCCGGCGATGATCGTGTTGGCGTCGATTCCTCGCAGCATCGCTTCACGGGCGAAACGGGGCATCGAGTCGACGGCGGTGCGCAGTCGCTGGGCCGGATTACGCGCTTTGCTTTGAAAAGGCATGGCCGCAATCCTGCCCCTTCGAAGCACCGAGCACAACCCATATTTGCAGGGCAGAATGGGATGTTTCATGCATTCTGAGCCGACTCACACTGGTCGCTCACAACCATCGGAGCGGCGAATCTTGGTGGCGGCGTTCGGCGACGCCGGGCACGCCTTCCCGGCGATCGCGCTCGCCCGGGCGCTGCACCGACGCGGCAACCAGGTCGTGATTGAGACCTGGGAGCGGTGGCGTCAACCGATCGAGAACCTCGGGCTGAGCTTCGAGGCGGCCGAGGGCTACAAGGTCTTTCCGCCGCCGCCGAGCGACGGCTCCGGCGGCCCGACCGCCGCCGACGCGGCGATCGCGCTGTCGCCGCTTTTCGAGCGTTTCAAGCCGCACCTGGTCGTCAGCGACATCCTCACCGTGGCGCCGGCCCTTGCCGCCGAGGTCGCCGGAGTTCGACGGGCCACCCTGGTCCCGCACATCTGGCCAGTCCACCAGCCCGGACTACCGTTCTTTGCCTTTGGGATGATGCCGCCGCGCACCGCGATCGGCCGAGCGGCCTGGCGGCGCGGCGGGCGGGTCCTGGAAAACGGGCTGCGGCGGGGCCGTGACGAGCTCAACGCGGAGCGGATCAGGCTTGGCCTCGCCCCGACCACCGCCCTCTACGGTGGGATCAGCGACCGGCTCGCCCTGGTCGCTACCTTGCCGCAACTCGAATACCCGCGCAATTGGCCGGAGGGTGTCGAGGTCGTCGGTCCACTCCATTTCGAGATTCCCTACCCCGATATCGAGTTGCCGCCCGGCGATCGACCGCTCGTCCTGGTCGCACCGAGCACCGCCCAGGACCCGGAGGGCAGGCTGCTTCGCGCCACCCTCGAGGGGTTGGCCGACGAGCCGGTCCGAGTCGTCGCGACGACCAACCACAACGTCCGCGGCGAGGCTGCGATCGTGCCCCCCGCCAACGCCGTCTGCGTTGAATGGCTCTCCTACTCGCAGCTGATGCCCGCCGCATCGCTGGTGATCTGTCACGGCGGCCACGGCACGGTGGCGCGAGCGCTGGCGGCCGGGGTGCCGACGCTGGTCTGCCCCGCGGTCGGGGACATGGCCGAGACCGGGATCCGGATCGCCTGGTCGGGCTGCGGCCTCAACCTCCCGTTTCGGCTCACTCGCCCGGGGCCGATTCGGTGGGCAACCAGGCGCCTGCTGAGCGAGCGTCGGTTCGCTGGCCGAGCTGCCGCAGCGGCAAGCTGGGCCGCGGGCAACGACTCCGCCAGCCATTCCGCCGGGTTGGTCGAGCGGGCCGCTGACGCCGGATAAAACGCCTGCGCAGCGGCGTAAAGCTCCGGGGGTGGGACTCGAACCCACACGTCCAAAGGACACCAGATTAACAGTCTGGCGCGGCTACCAATTTCGCCACCCCGGAAGGGGCGCAAGACTCTAGGGGAACGATCGCAGCCGCGCCCCTGTGGTTGCAGCAGCGAGACCACCGACTGGCCGCCGGTCCGGATTTATCCGACCGCCTCAAAATGGGTCGTGACGCCCGACTTTCTCAGGTTTGCCCGCGGCGCCAAACCACCCCCGTGGGTGGCGATCTCGATGATCGCGGCCGCCCCGCCGCAGGACCCGGGACGTGCTCCGGCGCTGGGGCCGGGCAGGCCATCGAAAGGGTTGCGACTACAAAATGGCCGCGGTACACTGACCACATGGACATTTCTGCCACCGCATTCAAAGCCACCTGCCTGCGCCTGCTCGATCAAGTTGCCGAACGTGGCGAGCCAATAACGGTGACGAAGCACGGTCGGGCGGTCGCGCAGGTCGTACCGATTGACGCACCGGCGCCGCTGCTCGGGAGCGTCAGCTTCGCGCTCAGCGACGAAGAATTGATCAACGCACGGACAGGGATCTGGGGGGTTGAGAATTCGTGATCGTGCTCGACACCCACGTACTGCTTTGGTTGGCCAGCGATCCCTCAAAGCTGTCGGCGGCGGCGATTGGGTCGATTGATTTCGACCCGGACCCAGGGTTCTCAGCGATCTCGGTCTACGAAGTGGGCTACCTGCTCGCGCGCGGACGGATCGGTCTCGACCGACCAATCCGATCCTGGTTCGCGGATCTGGCGCGTCAACACTCCCTGATCCCGATCCCGGTCAGCGTCGAGATTGCCGCTCGCGCAGCCGCGATAGATCGCGCCGAGTTCGGCGGGGATCCCGCTGATCGACTGATCTACGCAACGGCGGTTGAGCACGGGTCACGGCTCGTCAGCGCTGACGGAACGCTGCGAGACGCCGATCCCAGCCGGGTCGTCTGGTGAGGCTGGTGGTCCTGCCGAGGGCTCAGCCTCAGCGATGCAACGACAGCCGCTGGCCGTTCATCGATGCTGCCGCGTCCGAACAGATCCATCCGATTGCGGCGGCGATCTCGCTAACCGGGGTCAGGTTCGGGTCGGCCGAGTCGTCGGAACCGATCGCGTTGACGACGATGATGTTTGCGGTGGCGCCGTTGCCCGCGCGGGCAAATGAATCGGCGAGCGCCATCGTCCAGGTCTCGGCGGCGGCCTTGGCGGCGGCATAGCCAGCGTTTGTCGCCTCGGGCGCCTGCGCTTGGGAGGAGGAGACAATGACGAGGCGGCCATGCGGCGAGGCGGCGATCGAATCATGGAATGCGCGGCTTGCGTGCTGCAGGCTGCGAACCAAGAGGTCATGCAGCCAGGCGTAGTCGGCAAGCGAGGCGGTCGCAATCGGCTCGCCGCCGCGCCATCCTCCGACCAGGTGAAGCAGCGCGTCGACCCGGCCGAAGTGCGAGCGGACGGCATCATGCCAGGCAACGGCGGCCTCGGGGTCGAGCAGGTCGGCGGCGTGGATATGTGCCGCTGTCGGGCCGAGGTCGGCGAGTCGGCTCGGGTCGAGGTCGCAAAGCGCCGTCAGGGCGCCCGCCTCGGCAAGGCGGGAGGCAACGATCGGGCCGAGGCCTCCGCCGGCTCCGGCAATCGCAACGACTCGATCGGTCAGGCTCGTGCTCACCCCGCCACCGTACCGCGCCCGGCAAGTCGCTCGGTGATCGCCGCCCGTCGTCGCTGCAGTTCGATCAGCGTGACGGTGTCATCGGAGCGCCCGACCTCGACCAGGCGGTCCTCGAGGAAGGCCTGCTCGATCTTGAGTCGGCTGACCTCGATCGCGCCGGACTCAACCGGTCGCTGCTCGGCCGCTTTGACCAGGCGCTCCAACAACGAGGCCAGCGGCGGGTCATCAGCCGGGTGGCCCTGGTCCGGCGCCTCGAGGTGATCGCGCAACCACAGCGCTGCCCGGCCCGCCAGCGGATCGGAGAACCATCCCGACTCGACGGCGCCAAGGCCGAGTTCGCCCTCGCCGGGTTCGGCGACGCACATCGCCAAGAAGGCGTGCTCGCGACGCGGCCGTGGCGAGCGGATCGGACGACCGGAGGGCTCGGGCGCCGCCGCCTCAAGCGGCCCTGATCGCGGCGTCAAAGCGCCGCCCACGGCCCGCTCTTTGACCAGCCTGGCGACGAACCCGGGGTCGGCGTCAAGTCGCGAGGCGACCTCACGCAGCATCTCGTCGCGGCTGATCGTCTCCCCCATCCCGGCCAGCACCGGCACTGTCTCGCCAAGCGCGGCGTCGCGGCCCTCGGCGCTCTCGAGCTCGGACTCGGCCAGGATCGATCGAATGTGAAAGACCGACAAATCCTCGGCCTGCTCGACCAACTCACGAAACCGATCGGCGCCGCCGGTCGCCAGCATCTCGGCCGGGTCGGTCCCGACCGGCATCGCCGCGACGCGTAACTTCAGTCCCTCCGAGCCCGCGACCCGGCGCGCCCGCAGCATCGCCTCGCGGCCGGCCCGATCGGCGTCGAGCGCCAGCACGACCCGGTCGCAATAGCGCCGCAACATCTTCAGCTGCTCCGGGGTGATCGCGGTGCCCATCACCGCCACCGCCTGGTCGATCCCGGCCTGGTGGAGCGCCAGGACATCGGTGTAGCCCTCGACGACAACGGCGCTCCCGGCGCGGGTGATCGGGCCGCGCGCCAGATCGATCCCATACAGCGTGCTGCTCTTGTGATACAGCTCGCCCTCGGGGGAGTTGATGTATTTGGGGCGTGCGTCGGGGCTGAGCCCGCGCGCCCCAAAGCCGAGGGTGCGACCGCGATGGTCGCGGATCGGAAACAGGATTCGAGAGCGGAAACGATCGTAAAAGCCGCCCTGGCCGCCCTTTTGGATCAGCCCGGCGGCGTGGAGTTCGTCGACGCTGTAGCTGGCGCGCTGCCCTCGAACCAGCAGCGAATCCCAGTTCGCGGGCGCCATTCCGACCCCGAAGGCGCGCAGCACCTCCTCGCGCAGCCCGCGCTCGCGCAGGTAACGGCGCGAGCGCTCCGACGCCGCTACGTCCCATAGATAGTTCGCGTAGTAGGCCTCGGCTCGCGCCAGCGCCTCGTAGAGACGAGCGCGGCGACGCCGATTCTCTTCGGCCTGCGGGTCGAGACCCTCACGCTCCAACTCAACCCCGAATTGGGCCGCCAATAGTTCGACCGCTTCGGGGAACTCAACCGACTCGGTCTCGGCCACGAAGCGGAAGATGTCCCCGCCGGCCTGGCAGCCAAAGCAGTGGTAGACCTTGTCGGCCGGGTTGACCGAAAAGGACGGTGAGCGCTCTTCGTGGAACGGGCAAAGGCCGCTGAACTGGGTCCCGGCGCGGCGCAGATCGACCCGCTTCGAGACCACCGTGATCATGTCGGCGGCATCGCGGACCCGCTCGATCGAACGGGCGCTGATCCGCCCCGCGCCGGGCTCGAACGGAGCGCTCATCAGCGCCCGATCCGTGACTCTTTCGGCAGCGCAATCGCCCGGTAGGAGGCGATGCAGAAGCGATCGGTCATCCCGGCAACGTAATCGAGCACCCGCTGGGTCAGATCGTCGGCGGGATCGGCGGCCGGCGGGACCATCTCAGGATTCTCGAAGTAATGACCGCTCAGGCCGAGCAGCGTCCGCTCAACCCGGTCGTGCTCACCGCGCGCTTCCGGGCCGAGATAGACGTTGTCGAACATGAACTTGCGCAGCCGCAGCATCGCGCCGCCGACCTGGTCGGTCTGGACGATGTCCCCGGCGGCCTCGGAGCTGACGAGCAGATCGCGGACGAGGGTTTCGATCCGCTGTGATCCGGTCGCTCCGAGCAGCTCGATCTCGGCGCTCGGGAGGTCGCCGGGAGCGAGGATCTTGGCCCGCAAGGCGTCGTCGATATCGTGGTTGATGTAGGCGACCCGATCGACGATCCGGACGATCTTGCCTTCGAGGGTTGCCGGGCGGCCGGATCCGGTGTGGTGGAGGATCCCGTCGCGGACCTCGGCGGTCAGGTTGAGCCCGGGCTGCCCGTCGGCCTCGCCGTTTGCCGACTCGAGCCGCTCGACAATCCGCAGCGAGTGCTCGTTGTGGCGGAAACGACGGCCGGATCGGGCCACGCTCAAACGGTCGAGCACCGACTCGCCGATGTGACCGAACGGGGGGTGGCCGAGATCGTGTCCGTAGCCGATTGCCTCGGTCAGATCCTCGTTGAGGCCGAGAGCCCGGGCAACGTTGCGGGCGATCCCGCACGCCTCGAGGGTGTGGGTTAGGCGGGTCCGGTAGTGATCACCCTCGGGGGCGATGAAGACCTGGGTCTTGCGCTTGAGGCGGCGAAAAGCCTTCGAGTGGACGATCCGGTCGCGATCGCGCTGAAACGGGGTGCGATGCGAGCTGTCGGGCTCGGGCCGCTCACGGTGCGCGGGATAGGAGTGGACCGCGAGCGGCGACAGGTATTGCGCCTCGATCTGCTCGATTCGTTGCCGGAAGCTCTGTCCGCGCTCGCTCATCCCATCCAGGATACGAGGGCGCTCAGCGACGGGAGGCGCGACGGAAGCGGACCTGCGCGTGATGCTCAACGATTTCGTTGATCGCTCGCTCGGCCTGGCGCAGAGCCGACGCCGACGCCCCCCCTACATCGGCGATCGGGTTTCCGATCGCGCCGACCAAAAAGCGGTGCGCCTCCGCGGAGAGGCTGAACCCCTCGGCCTCGCACGATCCGCAAACAACGCCGCCGGCGGCGCCGGAAAACCCCGACAGATCCTGGCGCTCGCCGCAGCGAGCGCAGGCGGCGAGCTCGGGGGCGAATCCAGCGACCAAGATCAGCTTCAGCCGGAAGGCGAGCGCCGCCTCGAGGCGTTCCTCGCCAGCCTCCAGCAGCGCCAGGTAGCGGCACAAAAGGTTGTAGGCGAGCAGGTTCGGCTCGGCTGAATCGAGCAGGCGCAGGACCGCGTCGCAGGCCCGGGCGGCGGCGTCGATCGCGGCGCCGTCGGCGCGCAGCGCCGGATAGCCGTCAAGCGTCGAAGCCGCGTTGACGGTGCAGAGCTCGCCGCGGCCCTCGTAGAGGACCAGCTCGCAACGAAAGAACGGCTCAAGCCGACCACCGAAACGCGACTTCGGCCGGCGCGCGCCCTTCGCGATCGCGTTGACGCGGCCGCGCGTGGTCGTGTAGAGGTGGATGATCCGATCGGCTTCGCCGTAGCGGATCGAGCGCAGCACCACCGCCTCGGTCTTGAAAGTGCCGGGCATCGGGCACCACTCAGCGCGCGGCGCGAACCCCGTCGCGGATCGCCTCGGCACAACAGGCCGCGGCAACAGCACCGATCTGCATCACCATCCACCCCGCCGCCTTCCCGACCGGCGCCCCCGCACTCGGGGCGAGGCAAAAGCAGATGTCGCCGTCGACCGGGGTAAAGGCCGGGTCGACCGCGCGGGCGATCCCGGCGCTCGCCATCCGCGCCACCTTGGCCGCCCCGAGCTTGCCGAGCGGTGCGTCGGTCAGGATGCAGACCAGGGTCGTGTTCGAGCCCTGATCGAGACCGCCGCGGTGATAGCGCGGCGGCTCGGTCGCGGCGGCGATCAGGTCGGCGGTGCGGACCCCGGCACCGTCTTCGCCGCGTGGCACCGCCAGCGCCCGCCCGTCGGCTTCGAAGACATCGCCGCTCGGGTTAACGACCGCCAGCGCGGCGACCAGCCAGCCCGAGCCCACGCTCCCCGCGGCGAACCCGACCCCGGCGGGGACGGCCCGCTCGCGCCCCAGGCCCTTCGCCGCCGCGGTCCCAGATCCGGCTCCGATCCGGCCCCGATCCGGGGTCCCCGGCCGCGCCGCCTCGCAGGCCCCATACCCCGCCTCCGGCCCCGGTCGAACCGCCCCCTCGCCCGCCAGCAGGTCATAAACCACCGCCGCCGGGACCAGCGGCACGACCCCGCCCGGGGTCTCATAGCCGCGCCCACGCTCGGCCAGCCATCGCACCACCCCGTCGGCCGCCGCCAGCCCAAAGGCGCTGCCGCCGCTGAACACCAGCCCGTTCACGACCTCGGCGTTTGCCAGCGGCGAGACGATCTCGGTCTCGCGCGAGCCCGGCCCGCCGCCGCGAACATCGACCCCACCACAACTGCCGGCTGGCGCCAGGATCACGGTGCAGCCGGTCTCGGCGCGGTGGTCGGACCAATGCCCGATCTCAAACCCCTGGGGCGGTCGTGGCGGGTCGTCGAACCTCATCGGCGGCGCGCCCGCGGCCGCCGCTGGCAGCCGCCGCAGAAGTAGGTGGAGCGCCCGCCGACGACGATCCGGCGAATCTCGGCCCCGCAGCGCGGGCAATCCTCGCCCTCGCGGCGATGGACCAGGAACTCGTCCTGCATCGAGCCCTTCTCGCCGCGTGCATCGCGGTAGTCGTCGATCGAGGCGCCGCCGTTGGCGAGCCCCTCCTCAAGCGCCGCCACGATCCCGCCGTGAAGCGCCGTGCAGTGGCGCGGTTTGATCGACAGCGCCGCTGCGAGCGGGTGCAGTTCGGCGCGATGAAGCGCCTCGTCGGCGTAGATATTGCCGATCCCCGCAATCCCCGATTGAATCAACAAAAACGACTTCAGCGGGACCCGCCGCCCCGCCGCCAGCGCCGCCAGATACTCGGGGGTGAAGTCGGCTGACAGCGGCTCCGGGCCGAGCCGCTCGTCGAGATAGGCGTCCATCTCCGGGTCCGGGAGCAGGATCGAATGGCCAAAGCGCCGCGGGTCGGTATACCACAGGACGCGGCCGTCGTCGAGCCAGAAGGCGGCGCGCAGATGCGGCGGTGGCGGCGCGGCCCGGCCGGCGATCACCAGGTTGCCGGTCATTCGCAGGTGAACCGCCGCGGTCAGATCCCCGACCAGCTCGATCAACAGATACTTGCCGCGGCGGCCGACCGCTCGAACCACCCGACCGGCGATCGGGTCGATCAGGCTCGACGCCACCAACGGGCGGGTGAACCGGGGGTCGAGCACCTCAACCCGCTCGATTTGCTGACCCCGCAACTCGGGATCGAGTTGGCGGCGGATCGTCTCGACCTCGGGAAGCTCGGGCACGCCCCGGTTGTACCAGCAACGGGGGCGGAGCGGACGCCTCAGCGCCGGGCTCAGGCCCGCGGATGGGCGCGGAAGTAGACGTCCTTGACCTGTTCGGCGTTGAGGTGGGTATAGAGCTGGGTCGTCGTCACATCGGCGTGTCCCAGCATCTCCTGGACCGAGCGCAGGTCACAGCCACCCGCCAGCAGGTGGGTCGCGAAGGTGTGGCGCAGGGTATGCGGGCTCACCTTCTGGCCGAGACCAACCGCGGTCGCGTGGTTGGCGATGATCTTGTAGAGCCCCTGTCGGGTCAACGAGCCGCCGCGCTGGTTGAGGAAGAGTTCGGCGACCCGGCCTGCTCGGGCCGAGACGAGGTGCGGCCGGCCGTGCCGCAGGTAACGACTGACTGCCTCGGCGGCCTTCGCCCCGAGCGGCACGACCCGCTCCTTCGATCCCTTGCCGTAGGCGCGCAGGAAGCCGCGGCGAATGTCGACGCTCGCAACCTCGAGCCCGACCGTCTCGCTGGCGCGCAGCCCGCACCCATACATCACCTCGAGGATCGCCCGATCACGCAGGTCGGCCGGGGAGGAGCTTCGCGGCGACTCCAGGAGCTTGGTTACCTCGGCCCGGTTCAGGACCCGGGGCAGGGTGCGACCGCGACGTGGCGCCTTCAGGTTGGCGGTCGGATCACCCAAAAGCTGATCGGTTCGGCGCAGATGGCGATAAAACGAGCGTAAACACGCACTTTTACGCGAAATTGTTGCTGGCGAAGCAGGCCCTTGGTCGGAACCGCCGTTCGCCAGCTCGGCCAGAAACTCGCCGAGCAGCGCCGGATCGACATCGGTCGCCGCGACCCCGTGACGGCCAAGGAACTCGCCAAATTGCAGAAGGTCGGTGCGGTAGGCGCTGAGGGTGTTGCGGGCAAGGCCGCGTTCGAACTCGAGATAGGCCGAGAAGTCGAGCAAAAGCGCTGCAAACTCAGGGCCGACCGGTGAAGTTTGCTTTTCGACGACGACGCTCACCTGGCTTCGATTCGCCGCCGCGATCGACGCTCCTCGAATCGCAACGACTCCTGCGCCGACCTACGAGGCGGCCCGAATCAGGCAATCCCCCGTGTCGAGGCTGCGAATCGTCGCTGTCTCCGACTCAATCGTCAGTCGGTGGCGGGTCTGCAGCGGCTCGCCGTTTTGGTCGAACAGCGGCACCGAGATCTCGGCCTGACCCTCACCCTCGCTAAGTTCGAGACCGTCGAGACCGCTGATCGCCGTAAGCGCGCTCCCCCGCAATTCGGGCTCGAGGTCGGCTCGCAGCGCGATCGTCGAGTAGAGGTCAAACAATGCGAGTGCCCGACTGCGCTCGGGCAGATCGGCGGTCGTCCCCAGAGCCAACCGGCCGAGTTCGTAGTCGTTTTGCGGGATCTCGGCGCTACCCGAACCGACGCTCGAAAAACCGACCGATCGAGCACACGACGGGACCAGCGCCGAGCCGGGAAGCACCGCGGGCTCGAGCTGGCTCTCGCCCAACTCGCTCGCCACCCGATCGATCAGCCGGTCGGCGTCGGCGACCTGCGAGTTGCCGAAGATCGCCGCCAGCGCGATCGCGATCGCGGCCAATGTCGTCACCGCCGCGCCGACCTTCAGGGCAAGGCCAGGCTCGGGGCTCTCGAAGTCCAAATCCACGCCGACCAGTATCCAACAGCTCGCTAGCCTCTGCCGCCGGATGAGCGCAAACAACGGATACGCGATTGAGGCCGAGGGACTGTCGAAGAGCTTTGGCGAGGTGCGGGCACTCGACGGCCTCGACCTACAGGTGGCGTCCGGAACCGTACTCGGACTTCTCGGCCCCAACGGCGCCGGCAAGACGACAGCGGTGCGAATCCTGACGACCCTGCTCGAACCCGACGCCGGAACCGCCAGAGTGGCGGGGCACGACGTGGTTCGAGAGGCGCGCTCGCTGCGCGCCTCGATCGGCCTGGCTGGCCAACACGCCGCGATCGACGAGAGCCTGACCGGCTTCGAGAACCTTGAGATGGTAGGGCGGCTCTACCACCTCGGCCGCGACCGAGCCCGCGATCGCGCCCACCAATTGCTGGACCAGTTCGCGCTGACCGACTCGGGCAATCGGGTCGCCAAGGAGTACTCGGGCGGGATGGCGCGGCGACTCGACCTCGCGGCCGCCCTGGTTGCCGCCCCGCCGGTGATCTTCCTCGACGAGCCGACCACCGGGCTCGACCCGCGCAGCCGCCAGCAACTATGGGAGGCGATTCGCGAGCAGGTCGCCGACGGTACCACGGTGCTGTTGACCACCCAGTACCTCGACGAGGCGGACCACCTCGCAGACTCAATCGCGGTAATCGACCATGGCAAGCTAATCGCCGAGGGAACCTCGGACGAGCTGAAGCGGCGGGTCGGCGGTGATCGGATCGAGATCGCGCTGAGCGACCCCGCCGACGCGGCGCGAGCCGGCGAGGCGCTCGAGGCGCTTGCCTCCGAGCCGGCGCGCCACGACGGCGCGATCTTGATTGTTCCGATCCGACAGCGACGCGAAGCGATCGCGCGGGCGATTCGCGCCCTCGACGCGATCGGCGTCGGCGTCGAGGACATCGCCGTTCGCCGCCCCACCCTCGACGATGTCTTCATCGCCCTAACCGGGCGGCTCGCGGCCGAGAAGTCCAGACAAAGCGAGGTGTTGCGATGAACCCGACCGAGCGGGCAATCCCGACGGTGATCGCGGACAGCATGATCTTGGCGCGCCGCAACCTGCTGCGATTTCGCCGCGCCCCGGAGCTTGTGATCGGCTTCCTGATCCAGCCGATCATGTTCATCTTGTTGTTCGTC
Organism: bacterium; assembly: GCA_023251975.1. Lineage (GTDB taxonomy): Bacteria > Actinomycetota > Thermoleophilia > Solirubrobacterales > 70-9 > JAHEXU01. The sequence continues at coordinate 12,408 of JAHEXU010000056.1, forward strand.
TACGTTCTCGGCGGCGCGATCCAGACCCCGGGCTTTGACGATTACGTCGACTTCTTGATCCCGGGAATCATCGTCCAGACGATCTCCTTCGGCGGCTTTCTGACCGCGATCGGCCTTGCCGAGGACATGCAAAAAGGTCTGATCGACCGCTTCCGATCGCTTCCGATCGCCCGCTCGGCGGTTCTGTCGGGTCGAACCCTGGCCGACATCGTCACCAATGTCGTAACGATCGCGGTGATGGTAACGGTCGGCCTAATCATCGGCTTCTCGTTTCGGACCGGTCCGCTCGAGGTCGTTGGGGGAATCGGCCTCCTGCTGCTATTCGGATACGCCTTCTCCTGGGTCTTCGCGCTGATGGGGCTGAGCGCGAGCTCGGCGGAGGCCGCCCAGCAGATCGGGTTCATCGCGATCTTTCCGCTCACCTTCGCATCGTCGGCCTTCGTCCCGCCCGACTCGATGCCAGCGATCCTCGAGACCTTCGCGGCCGACATCAATCCGTTCACGACGGTCGTCGATGCACTCCGCGCACTCTGGCTCGGGACCCCCGCGGGCAACGACATCTGGGCCGCGATCGTCTGGTCGCTCGGCCTGATCGCGGTGTTCGCGCCGCTCGCGACCCGCAGCTACCGCCGCGCCGTCACCGGGTAGTCGAAGCGCCGCTCGGATCCGCGCTGGATCCCGCGGACTCCGCCGGGTCCGCCGCGCATGCGACGATCGCAGCGCAGAGCCCGACCATCTCGACCAGCGCCGATTCGGTAACCGCCTCGTCGGGGGTGTGATTGGCGCTGGTTCCGTTGGCCAAAAGCAGCGCGTCGTAACCCGCCAGGCGCAGCGCATTGGCGTCGCTACCGCCGCCGCTTTGGCGACGAACCGGGGTGATCGCGCGGCTCGCCATCGCCCGCTCGGCCAGACTGAGCGAGGGCTCGCGGCCGCCGAGGCGATAACCACGAAACAGCTCGCTGACCGCGACATCGAGATCGCAGCCGTGAGCACTCGCCCCCCATGCGCAGGCCTGATTGATCGCCGCCACCACCTCAGCGACCCGGGCGCCGTCGAGCGAGCGCGCTTCGGCGGTCAGATGGCAGGTCTGCGCAACCACATTGGCGGCGCTGCCGCCCGCGATCAGCCCGACGTTGGCGGTCGTCGACTCATCGAGCCGCCCCAGCTTCATCTCGGCGATCGCCGTCGCCGCCGCCGCGATCGCCGAGTGGCCATCCTCGGGTCGGATTCCGGCGTGCGCCGAGCGGCCGCGAAATTCCGCCTCGATCAGTTTGTAGGTTGGAGCGGCAGTGATGATCTCGCCGATCGGGCTGGCGTGATCGAGCACGTAGCCGCGCTTTGAGCGCAACGCCGAGATGTCGAAGGCGTGGGCTCCGCGTAACCCGTGCTCCTCGGCGACCGTAAACAGGAACTCGACATCGACCGGCGGCGGTTCGAGCGCCCACCGCTCAGCCAGCGCAATCAAGACCGCGACCGCCGCTTTGTTATCGGCCCCGAGGATCGTCTCGCCAGCCGAGCGCAGGACCCCACCTTCACGGACGACCCGGATCGGCTCGTTGTGCGGGACGGTGTCTAGGTGGGCACAAAACGCCACCGCCCGCTCAGGGTCGTGGTCGCGCCCTTCGATCACGGTCAAGAGGTTTCCCGCCCCGGCGCGAGCGGGAGCTGCGCAGTCATCCTCGAGCACCGGGTACCCGAGGCGCTTGATTCGGGCCGTCAGATGGTCGGCGACCAGCCGCTCCTGGCCGGTCGGACTGGCGATCTCACAGAGTTCGACAAAGCAATCCACCAGGTCCCGAGTTTGTTGTTGTGTGAGATCGTTCAACCGGTCGAAGCCTGCCAGAGATCCAGGCCAAGGGCCGACCCCAACCGATCAGCGCATCCATGGCGATCGAGCGAGCCCCTGCGCTACCGCCCACGCGGCGACAGCTCTCGACAAGTCCTCGAGCCTCCGCGGCTCGCTCAACGGGATGCCCAACGACCTCGAACATCTGCGCGGAGCAGGCTCGGCGTCTCTTCCTCAACCCGGTCGTGCGGGCATTCCCATGGCTACGGGTCGATCAATCGAAAGATCCGCATCGAGAAAAGTAGGCAACCCATCGCCATCACCCCGGCCTGAGTAAGGGCTCCCAAAGCAGCGCGAACCAAGGCCCCAGAAAGCTCGATGCTCGTCCGCGATCCAGTCACCGAAACAGCCGCCGCGTCGAGAATCCGGTTGCGAACCGCTGGACGATCGACGACTGGCCCGCGGTCGCCGTGGGCAGGATCGCTCGCCACCGCCGTGATCCCGATATGACAGCCGCAGAACACCGCGCCCAAGCAGGCCAGCGACTCACCGCTCGCTGCGCGTCGAAGACAAACCGCCACTCGCTCGCGGACTCGCGGCTGATCGTCGCCGCAAACACGGGAGCCTCGAAGCCGGCGGTCCGGGCCCGCACGGCGGTACCCTCAGCCAGTTCGGCGAGCCGAGGCAGGGCCACGCGGAGCGCCGCCGGGTCGTGGTTGACCACCGAGTTCGGAAACGAGCGATCGGGAGCGTCGGACACCACCGTCGCGAAGACCCGCCGAACTGGTGCGCGCTCGAACCTGGGTTCGCGGGGACGAAGGCGGCGAACTCGTTGCGCAGGCCGCGCAGGGATCGCCCCCGCAGCTCGGAGTCCGTCAACGCAACCACTTCACAATCGTTGGTGCGGGTCAGCCGGACGCCGCGTTCGCGTGCTCACCGCTACCGAGCTTGATCGATCATTTCGAGCCGGTGCTATCGAGACCGCGCGCGGCCCTCGCTTGGGGCGGCTGGCGGGATGAGCTGGCACGAGCGTAGTTAATCCCGAGCAGCGCGGAACCAGCCAGACCGATCAGGCACAGATAGGCTGGCCAGGTTGCGTGAGCAAACTCGGCGAAGTCGGTCGGATAATGCTTCGGCAGATTCGGCACCTCGATGATCCGATAAACGATCGCGAGGGCGCCGCACAGGTTGACCACGGCAGCGCCGCCCGCGGCCAACCGAGCCCGTCCGAGGTCGCGGCCGCGCGGCCCGCCGACTCCCAAGCAGAGGGCCGCGATCAGAAGCGAAGCAGCGATCGCCGCCACCACAAAGAGATTGAGGGCGCCGAACACCTCGCCCGGTGAGCTGCCGGGCAGCGGGTGGTCGGGCTCACCTTGAGGATCGGATGCCCGGTACCAATCTGGAACCGCGACCATCAGGCTAATCAGGGCCGCGAAAGCCGCCGCCGCAAGCCGATTCAGCAGTTTGATCGCGGCGCTCGCATCGCCTTGATCCGCCACCGTGCCGACCGGCTCGCTCAAGGCGAGCTGGAGATTCCGACCTCGGCGCCGTGGCGCACCTCGGCCATCGGCTCGCGGGCCCGCGCCGCCTCGACCGCGGCGCCGATGAACTCACGAAACAGCGGCTCCGGTCGGGTCGGTCGCGAGTTGAACTCGGGATGGAACTGCGAGGCGACAAAGAAGGGATGTTGGGGCAGCTCGATGATCTCGACCAGCCGCTCGTCCGGTGAGGTGCCGGAGATCACCAAGCCCTGATCCTCCAACCGTCGCCGCAGCATGTTGTTTACCTCGTAGCGATGGCGGTGGCGCTTGTAGATCACACCCTCGCCGTCGAAGATCTGGCGTGCCTTGGTGCCTTCGTGGAGCTTCACCGGGTCGGCCCCGAGGCGCATCGTCCCACCGAGGTCGGAAACCTCCTTTTGCTCCGGCAGCAGGTCGACAACCGGGTACGGGGTCTCGGGATCAAACTCGGCCGAATTGGCGCCGGGCATCTCGCAGACGTGGCGGGCGTAATCGACCACCGCCATCTGCATCCCGAGGCAAATCCCCAAGAACGGCAGCAGCCGCTCGCGCGCATACTTCGATGCCGCTACCTTGCCCTCGATTCCGCGCTCGCCAAACCCGCCCGGGATCAAAACCCCGTCGGCATCCTCGAGTTGCGCCGGATCAAACTCCTCGGAAGACAAAAGCTCAACCTCGACATCGACGCCGTGGTGGTAGCCGCCGTGCTTCAGCGCCTCGATCACCGACTTGTAGGCGTCCTCAAGCTCGACATACTTGCCGACCAAGGCGATCCGAACCGGCTCGGTCGCCGCATCGGAGCGCCGACACAGCTCCTCCCAGTCGGAAAGATTGGGCTTCTCCGCCTCGATCGCAAAGTGATCGAGGACCAGGTCATCCATCCCCTCAGCGCGAAACACGAGCGGCACCTTGTAGGTGTTGTCGACATCTCGGGCCGAGATCACCGCCTCCTCGGGGACCGAGGCAAACAGCGCGATCTTCTTCCTGAGCTCGCGCGAGAGTCCCGCTTCGGAGCGGCAGATCAGCGCGTGTGGTTGGATTCCGATCCGGCGCAGCTCGTTGACCGAGTGCTGAGTCGGCTTCGTCTTCATCTCGCCGGCGTGGCCGATATATGGGACCAGGGTGAGGTGCAGGAACATCGCTCGCTTCGGCCCGAGCTCGACATATAGCTGCCGGATCGCCTCGAGGAAGGGAAGCGACTCGATGTCGCCGACCGTGCCGCCGATCTCGGTGATCACGAAATCGACCGAATGCGACTCCGCGACAATCAGAATCCGCTGCTTGATCTCGTCGGTGATGTGCGGGATCACCTGGACGGTGCCACCGAGGTAATCGCCGCGGCGCTCACGCCGGATCACCGAGTTGTAGACCGCGCCGGCGGTCACGTTTGAGCTCCGCGAGGTGTTCATGTCTGTGAACCGCTCGTAGTGACCGAGGTCGAGGTCGGTCTCGGCCCCGTCCTCGGTGACGAATACCTCGCCGTGCTGGAACGGGCTCATCGTTCCCGGGTCAACGTTGATGTAGGGGTCGAACTTCTGTAGCTGAACCCTGAATCCGCGACTGACCATCAAGCGCCCGATCGAAGCGGAAGCGATCCCCTTGCCGAGCGCCGAGACAACCCCGCCGGTGACGAAAATAAACCGTGTCTCCCGCACCTTCACCGGCAAGCTCCTTCGATCGTTACTCGGGTCGCATCCACTGGCGCCCCAGTCTAGGGACGGGTCGGGCGGAAACTCCGCCCCTGATCCCTAAAACGCCGCACCTCGCGGGTTTTGGTACCGACCGACGCCGCTCCACCGGCCAAGATCACGCCCCGACCGGTCACCCCTCAACCCGCCGCCAACAAGTCGCGCGCATGCGCCCCCGCGGCGGCATCGCCGGCAGCAGCCCCAAGCATTCGGGTGATCTCCGCCACCAGCGCCTCGCCCTCGACCCGATCGACCGTCGTCCGAGCGCCACCGGCGTCGGCCCGCTTGGCGATCGTAAAGTTGCGATCGGCCTGCGCCGCTACCTGGGCGAGATGGGTAATGCAGATCACCTGGCCGTCGCGCCCGAGCGCCCGCAATCGCTCACCAACCGCGGTTGCCGTCGTTCCGCCGATTCCGGCGTCGATCTCGTCGAACACGAAGGTCCGAGTCCCACCGCCGCCGAGCGAGCAGAGCGCCAGCATCAGCCGCGATAGTTCGCCGCCCGAGGCGGCATCGCGCAGCGGGGCCAACGGCATCCCGGGGTTGGTTGCAACCCGCAGCTCAACCGACTCGCGACCGTTCGGGCCCCAACCCGCCGGGTTGTCGTTCAACTCGACCTCGAGTCGCGCCCCGTCCATCGCCAGCTTGCCAAGCTCGGCCCCGACCGCCGTCTCCAACCGACGTGCCGCCGCCGCCCGGGCAGCGCTCAGCTCGACCCCGATCCGATCGCGATCGGGCGTCGTCGCAGACAACTCGCTCTCCAACCCAAGGCTCCGCTCCTCGGTACCGACCAGCCGCTCGATCTGCTCGCGACAACGCTCCCCGTAAGCCAGGACCGACTCGACCGACCCGCCGTGCTTTCGCTTCAGCCGATCGATCACATCAAGCCGCTCCTCCACAACCATCAGGCGCCCGGGGTCGGCCTCCAATCGATCCAGGTAACCGCGCAGATCGCGCGCCGCCTCGCCCGCCTCGATCGCCAGCGCCGCAACCCGACCAGCGATCGTCGCCAACTCCGCGTCGCGATCGGCGCCGCCGCGCAGCGCCGCATCAGCCTCGTCGAGCGCCGCCCGGGCGCCGCCTTCCTCAACTGCCGCGTCACCGCCCCCGGCGAGCGCAACCGCCCCCCGCGACGCCGCCTCGCGCAGAAATTCAACCGCCTGCAAGCGCGAGCGCTCCGTCTCCAGCCCTTCGACCTCTTCCTGCTCCGGCGCCGCAGCCTCGATCTCGGAGAACTCAAACCGCATCAAATCAAGGTCGCGCTCCCGCGCCCCTTCGCGTTCGCGCAACTCGGCCAGTTCGCGCTCGATTGCGCCGACCCGGAGCTGCGCCTGGCGGTAGCGGCTCCGCAAAGCGATCTGCTGGGCACCGCCAAAGCCGTCGAGGATCTCCATCTGAGCCGACGCCAAGGTCAGGCGTCGGTGCTCGTGCTGGCCGTAAAAGCCAAGTAGGCGGCCCGCCAGCAAGCGCAAATCCCGGGCGCTGGCCGACCGCCCAGCGACGAACGCCGAGGTCCGCCCGGCAGCCGAGACGCGGCGCGCCAAGACCAACCCGTCGGCACTTTCGGGAATCCGGGCCGCGATCTCGGCCAGCTCGTCGCCACCGTCCTCAAAGAACCCTTGCGGCATCGCGAACGCCCCCTCGACATAGGCCTCGCTGGCGCCGGGCCGGACGATTCCATCGCGCGCGTTACCCCCGCTCAACAGGTCAATCGAATGGGCCAAGATTGTCTTGCCGGCACCGGTCTCCCCGGTAATCGCGTTCAACCCCGGCCCAAAACGCAGTTCGGCCCGTTCGATCAACAACAGGTTTTCTATCCGCAGCTCGCGCAGCACACCCTGTTATCTAGCAGCGCGGCGGGACGGAAGCGGCGAACACCTGTCCGCATCGCCGACCCGACCGAACGTCGGGCCCACCCCGAAGCTCCGCATACGCAAGGACAGACGCGGTTGCCGACACTGCGCCGCCGCGCCGGGTCGGGGCGACGGCCACCCGCGGAAACGACGCAAGGCGCCGGGCGCAGTCGCGCCCCCACCATCAAGACAGCGACTCCGGGGGCGCGAGCCAACGCGACTCGAAGGCAAAAAATGCCCGCAAGCCGGCTCGAAATCGGCGTCGTAATGAAGAACATCAGCGCCAATCTCCTGGGGCCGTCGCAGCGATCAGATAGTCAGCAATCGGCATCCGCTGGAAGCCCGCGGACCTGTGAGCCAGCGACCGCGTCGCGCCACGTGCTGCGGCTAGCACCGAGCCGCTCAGCGCCGCCGACCGC
>JAHEXU010000057.1:0-10776 GCA_023251975.1 bacterium
CGTTCCGGCCGCCGTCGGTGTCACCGCTGGCGCCGTCAGCACCCTCGCCGAGACCGGCCTCGCCTACCGCCTGACTCGCGGTCGAGCCTGGATCGCCGTTCTCGGAATCGGCCTGATCGGGATCGTCACCCTCAACGTTTACGCGCTTGACTACAGCGCCGGGTCGGCCGCCAACGCCGCCAAGGCGGACGAGCTCGCCCAGGTCAACACCGTCTTGAAGGCCCGGATCGAGCGCGATCTCGGCAGCTCTCGCCTGCAGCGCCGCGGTGCATCGCTCGGTCTCAGCGTTCCGCTGCCCGATACCGTCACCTACCGTACGCCGTCAAACGACGACTTCAAGACCGCCGCCACACGAATCGCCGCCGGTGAGATCACCACCACCGCTGTGCCTGACCCGGTGGTCGATCCCGTCGTTAGCGACCCGGCCCTAACCGCAACCGCCGCCGTGACCCCCTAGTCGCGATGCTCGGACTCGATCGACGCATCGGACTCCTGTTTGGCGGCTTCGTCCTCGTCTTTGCGGTGGCGCTGCTTCGCGCCTCCTACATCCAGGTGGTGCGCGGTTCCGCGCTCAGCGAACAGGCCGCAAATCAGCAGCTCGCCGAGATTCCGGTGCCCGCCCGACGCGGCGCAATCGTCGATCGAAACGGTCATACCCTGGCCGTCTCCCAGGAGTCAAAGACGATCTACCTTACCCCCTACCAGCTCAACTCCGACGGCAAGCAGGTCGAGGTGTTGGCCCGGATCCTCGATCAGGACCCGAGTCAGATTCTCGATGCGATCTCGGCGGGAACCCCCGGCTACGCGGCGATTGCCCACGAGGTCGACCTGCGGACCGCGAAACGGATCGAAGCGCTTGATTACGAGGGCGTCGGCTCCACTCCCGACTCGCACCGCTACTACCTGCAGGGGGCGCTTGCTTCGCAGGTCTTGGGGATTGTCAACGGCGAGGACCAGGGGGTGGCGGGTCTCGAGGCCTCCTACGACGATCAGCTTGCCGGCAGCGCCGGCGAGGTCGAGGTGACCAACGACGCGATCGGCCGGACGGTGAAGCGAAACGTCCTCACCGAGGCGACCACCGGGGCGCGGCTCAAACTGACGATCGACTCCGATATCCAGCAGCGGGCCGAGGAGGTGCTGGCAGGAATCGGCGCGACCTACCTGCCAACAGGCGCCAGCGCGATCGTGATGGACGCCCGCAATTCCGAGGTCCTGGCGATGGCGAGTTGGAGTCCCGAGGCGAGCGCCGACGGTAGCGAGGGTGATTCTTGGGAGTCGATGCAAAACCTCGCCACCTCGAGCATCTACGAGCCCGGATCGACCTTCAAATCGTTCACCGTCGCGGCGGCGATGCAAGAGGGTCTGGTGACCCCCGAAACCAGCTTCAACCTGGCGCCCTCGATCGTGGTCGGCGACCGCACAATCGAAGAGTCCCATGCGCGAGAGTCCGCCACCCTGACGACCGCCGACATCCTGCGCACCTCCTCGAACGTCGGCGCGGTGACGATCGGCCTGATGCTGGGTAGCGACGGGGTCACCTTCGACAAGTGGGTTCGGCGCTTTGGGTTCGGCACCGCCACCGGGGTCGAGCTACCCGGCGAGGAGACCGGGCTGGTGATCGCTCCGGAGGATTACTCCGGTTCGACGATGGGCAACCTGCCGATCGGCCAGGGGCTGGCGGTAACGCCGTTGCAGATGGCGCGCGGCTACGCTGCGATCGCCAACGGTGGCATCCTGCGCCGCCCCCAGTTGGTGTTGCGCGACGCCTCGGGCCGGGTTGCGGCCGATGACGGCAAACGGGTGATCAGCCGCCAGACCTCGTCAGAGATGGCGAAGATGCTCGAAGGGGTCTTCGAGGAGGGTGGCACCGCCGCCGGGGTGACCGTCCCCGGCTATACCCTGGCTGGCAAGACCGGAACCGCCCAAAAGGTAGTCAACGGCGTCTACTCCGAGACCGAATACGTCGCCTCGTTCATCGGCTTCGCGCCAGCCAACGATCCGCGGATCGTCGTTTCGGTGGTGGTCGATGACCCCTCGGTCGGCAGCTACTACGGCGGCACCGTGGCGGCCCCGGCGTTCGGCGAGCTGGTCGGCTTTACCCTGCCCTACCTCGGGGTTCGCTCCGGCTGAAGATCGATCCGCCGGGCCGACGCCGCGCTCGCTGGTCAAGGCTGAGCCGGTTCCCTACGACGCGGCTCCTACAATCGCTGGCGCCATGTCCAGCGAACCAGCCCCGATCAAACCCGCCTACCTGATGAGTGGCGGTGACGAGCGCAAGCTCTCGATGGCGCTGCGTCGGCTGCGCGAGCGGGCCGAGCGCGAGGCGGGGCAGGGGGCGCTGGAGGTGTTCGAGGCAGCTGGCTCCAGCGGCCCTTCGCATCAGGCGCTTTTGGCCTCGATCCCGGCGCTGTCGCTGATCGCGACCCGGCGCTACCTGCTGGCCGACGGGGTCGAGGGCTGGAGCGCCGCGGCGGTTGCGGCGGTCTGCGAGGCGCTGGCGTCGCTGCCGCCCGATCTGACGATCGTCCTGATCGCCCGTGGCAAGGCCTCGGTCAAGCTCGCAAACGCGGTCAAAAAGGCGGGCGGCGACGCGATCGCGTTCAGCCTCCCGAATCCGCGCGAGCTGCCGTCGATCTTGGTTCGGGGCGCCACCGCGCGCGGTTTTGAACTCAGCCCGAGCGCCGCCCGGATGCTGGTCGATCGGATGGGGCCGCGGCTCGGGCGCCTGGAGTGCGAGCTCGATCGCCTGGCCTTGTGGGCCGAGCCGGGGGGGAGGGTCGAGCCCGATGATCTCTCGGCGATGATCCGCGACACCTCCGAGGAGGTTGCCTGGGCGCTCGGTGACGCGATCGTCGCGCGCCGCCCCGGCACCGCCCTGCACGCGGTTGAGCGGTTGATCGGCCAGGGTGAGGGGACGACCGGGCTGGTCCGTCTGGTTGCCAACCGGCTACGAAACGCCCGGCTGGCCGCCGCCGGGTTGGCGGCGGGGCGCTCACCCGCCGAGGTCGAATCGAGCTTGCAGATGCATCCCTACGCCGCCCAGATGTTGGTCCGAGAGGTTCGAAACACGACCGCGGAGGATCTGGTCGAGGCGACGATCGCCTTCGCCGAACTCGAATACGCGAGCCGGGGTGGCAGCAATCGCCCCGAGCAGGTCGCGATGACCTTGGCGGTGCGTCGCGCTGCCGGAGCGGGGGGCGCCGCCGAAAGCGTGGCGAGGTGAGCCGGGCCGAGGGGCGGCGATCAGGTGCCGGCGGCGAAAAGCCGCGCTGCCCGAGCCTTCTTGCGGGCGCCGGTATTGCGGTGCATGGCGCCCTTTTGGACCGCTTTGTCGATCTTCGAGTCGAGCGCGCGGTGCTCGACGGCGATCACCGCGTCGTCAGCCTCGCTGATCGCGGCCTCAAGTCGGCGAAAGTGAGTTTTGACGGCACTGGTCAGTCGTCGGTTCTCCACCCGCTCGCGCTCGGTGCGAAGGATTCGCTTCTGTTGGGACTTGATGTTCGCCACAGCGGCCGGGGACTATAGCGCTTGATGGCCGATCTACCGCCCACCGACGAGTTCGAGGCTCGCTCGGACTCGCCGGATCGCCGCGGACGGTTGGCCCGATCGACGGCGCTGTTTTCGATCGGGACCGGGCTGTCACGGGTGGCCGGGCTGGTCCGCGAGGTGGTCGCGGCAAGCTATTTCGCTACCGGCTCGGCGATGTCGGCGTTCACGATCGCCTTCCAGGTCCCGAACCTGATCCGGTCGCTGTTTGCCGACGCGGCGTTGCAGGCGGCTTTCGTCCCAATTTTTGCCGAGCAGCTTGAGAAGGGCGGCAAGCGCGAGGCCTACCGACTCGCCTCGACCCTGCTGTTTGCGAGCCTGTTGGTGCTCGGCCTGATCACCGCCCTGTTCATCGTCGCGGCGCCGATCCTGATCAAGCCGTTTGCCCCCGGCTTTCACCGCGAACAGTTTGAGCTCACCGTCTCGCTGTCGCGGCTTTTGTTTCCGATCTTGGTGATGCTGGGCGCATCCGGCGTGGTCGTCGGCGTCCTCAACAGCTACGACCGCTTCAGCGTGTTCGCGATTGCGCCGCTGTTTTGGAACCTCGCCATCATCGCCGTCTTGGTCGGGCTGGCGCCGGCCTTTCCCGAGGGCGATCAGATCTACGCCTATGCGATCGGGGTTGTCGTCGGGACTGCGATTCAGTTGGCGATGGTCGCGGTTGACCTGCGGAACACCCCGTTCCGGCTCCAACGGGTATTTGACTGGCGCTCGCCGTTGCTGCGGAGGGTGGGGCTTTTGATGTTGCCGGTGACGATCAGCCTCGGCCTGATCAACTTCAACCTGGCGATCAACTCGGTGTTCGGGACCCTCCTCGACGGCACGATCGATCACCTCAAGCAGGCGCAGGCGCTCAACCCCGAGGTCAAGGCGAGCCTGGCCGCCCACGCCCCGGCCGCGATCGACAAGGCATTTCGGATCTACATGTTGCCGCAGGGGATGTTCTCGGTCGCCGTCGCGACGGTGATTTTTCCGACGATGGCGCGGTTTGCCGCCCGCGGCGCGATCGACGACCTACGCGCCACCCTGGCCAACGGGATGCGGATGATCCAGCTCGTCTTGATCCCGGCGATGGCGGCGATTTTGGTCCTCAGCGAGCCGATGGTCAGGTTGGTTTACGAGCACGGTGACTTCGGGGCTGCCGACACCGAGCTGGTCTCGTCGGCGCTTTTTTGGTTCTCGTTGTCGCTCCCGTTCAACGGCCTCTTTTTGGTCATGACCAGGACCTTCTTCAGTCTGCAGCGCCCCTGGATTCCAACCAGGATCGCCGCGATCAACCTGGCGGTGACGGCGGCTGGGGCAGCCGCCCTTCACGGCCCCTTTGACATCGCCGGAATCGTCGCCGCGACCGCGATCGCCACTGCGGTCAGCGTCGCCTCGCAGGCGGTGGTCTTGCGCGGGATGCTCGGCGGGATCGAACTCGGGCGCCTGCTTTCGACGACGGCACGGATCTGCCTTGCCTCGGCCGCCTTGGCGGCGGTCGCCTGGTCGGCCCACGGGTTGCTCGACGGCGCGCTCGGCGGCGGCCTGGTTGGCCAGCTGGCGGCGCTCGGCGGCAGCCTCGGGCTCGGCGGCCTGACTTACCTGGCGGCGATTGTCGGGCTCCGAATCGAAGAGGCCGATCAGCTGCTGCGGCTGGTTCGCCGCCGCGCCGCCTGAGCGCGCGAGCGCAATACTGCACGGCCGCGCCATGGAACTGATTCGCAACTTCTCGATCATCGCCCACATCGACCACGGCAAGTCGACCCTGGCCGACCGGATCCTCGAGCTGACCGGTACGGTAGATCCGCGTGAGATGAAGGCGCAACTGCTCGATTCGATGGAGTTGGAGCGGGAGCGCGGAATCACGATCAAAGCCCAGGCGGTCCGGGTCGATTACCTGGCCGATGACGCTCAGACCTACCACCTGCATCTGATCGACACCCCCGGCCACGTCGATTTCGCCTACGAGGTATCACGCTCGTTGGCGGCCTGCGAGGGGGCGCTTTTGGTGGTCGACGCCGCCCAGGGGGTGGAGGCACAGACGGTTGCCAACACCTACGCCGCGGTCGACGCCGGGCTTGAGTTGATCCCGGTTCTCAACAAGGTCGACCTGCCGGCCGCCGAGCCGGAGCGGGTCGCCGCCGAGATCGCCGATCTGCTCGGGATTGATCCGGCCGATTGCCTTCAGATCTCGGCCAAGACCGGGGTCGGGGTGCGCCAGGTGTTGGAGGCAATCGTCGCGCGGGTTCCGGCGCCCGCCGGTAACCCGACGGCGCCGCCGCGGGCGCTGATCTTCGACTCCGAGTTCGATCAGTACCGCGGCGTGGTTGCCTATGTGCGAATGATCGACGGCGCTTTCAAGCCCGGCCAGGCGATCAGCGCGATGCAGACCAAGACGACCGCCGAGCTCGATGAGATCGGCTTCTTTCGTCCCAAGATGACCGCCTCGGATGGGCTGGCAGCGGGCGATGTCGGCTACCTCATCACCGGAATCAAGGATGTCGCCAAACTGCGGGTCGGCGACACCGTGACCTCTCGCGAGAGCCCGGCTGCCGAGCCGCTTGAGGGCTACAGGGAGGTTTTGCCGGTCGTCTTTTGCGGGCTCTTCCCGATCGATACCGACCGCTACGACGACCTCCGTGATGCGCTCGAGAAGCTGTCGCTGAACGACGCCGCCCTGTCGTGGGAGCCGGAGACCTCGGAGGCGCTCGGGTTTGGTTTTCGTTGCGGTTTCCTCGGCTTGCTCCACATGGACATCGTGCGGGAGCGTCTGGAGCGCGAGTATGACCTCGACCTGCTCGCCACCACTCCGAACGTCAGCTACGAGCTGGTCTTGAAAGGCGGCGAGAGTCGTGAGGTCCACAGCCCCGCCGACATGCCGGACCCGAACGACTTCGAGCTGATCTCCGAGCCCTACATCCGCTCCTCGATCATCTGCCCGACCCCGTCGGTCGGGGCGGTGATGGAGCTTTGCCAGACCCGTCGAGGGACCCACATCGACATGCAGTACCTGAGCCCGGAACGAGTCCAACTGCGCTACGACCTGCCGCTTGCCGAGATTGTGATCAACTTCTATGACCAGCTTAAGTCGGTCAGCCGCGGCTACGCATCGCTTGATTACGAGCCGATTGGGCGCCGCCCTTCAGATCTGGTCAAGCTCGACGTTTTGCTGGCGGGCGAGCGAGTCGACGCACTGTCGATGATCGTCCACCGCGATGGCGCCTACCAGCAGGGTAAGACGCTGGTCTCGCGGCTCAAAAAGACGATTCCCCGGCAGCTCTTTGATGTCCCCGTCCAGGCTGCGATCGGCTCCAACATCCTCGCCCGCGAGACCGTCAAGGCGCTCCGCAAAGATGTCACCGCGAAGCTTTATGGCGGCGACATCACCCGCAAGCGCAAGCTGCTGGAGAAGCAAAAGAAGGGCAAGAAGCGGATGAAGCAGGTCGGTCGGGTCGAGGTCCCCCAGGAGGCGTTCCTGTCGGTCTTGAAACTGGGCGAGGACTGAGCGCCCGCCGGGGTCTACAGGGCAGGCTGTAGGGTGGCCGCCGATGCGCGTCACGACCGCTCAGCCCGCCCCGATTTTCCCCGACGACGGACCGGCGGGCGACCGCATCATTCGCCGGGTTCGTGGGATCGCGGGCGAGATCGGCGCCTTCGTGCTGGTTACGAGCCTGGCGCCGCTTTTGGTCGTCGTCGCGGCGGCGGTTGACCTGGCGCTGTGGTTGCGCCGTCGCAAGCCGCCGATGGCGCTACGCCTGCTCGCTTTCGCCTGGTGGTTTTTGCTCGGCGAATTGACGGCGCTGCTACGGACCGGATGGATTTGGCTGTCGGCTGGCGGCCGTGACAACGTCCGTCGCCGGACCGGTGTTTACAACCTGCGGATTTGGTGGGCCGGGCATCATCTCGGCGGCGCGATCCGCCTGTTCGGCCTCAAGATCGTGGTCGACAACCCCGAACTGATCGAGGGCGGCCCCTACACGGTGATGGTTCGCCACGCCAGCATCATCGACAACCTGCTGCCCGACTCCTGCATCGCCAAGCCGAGCGGCAACGGGTTGCGGTTCGTGATCAAACGCGAACTCGAGATGATCCCGGCGATCGACATCGCCGGTCGCTGGGTGCCGACGATCTTTGTCAAGCGCGCCTCCGGTGACGCCGACGCCGAGGTCGCAAAGATCCGACTCTTGGCCGACCATTTTGGACCCGGCGAGGCGATCATGATCTACCCCGAAGGGACCCGTTGGACCCCCGACAAGGCGGCCCGGGTGAAGCAGATCATCGCCGAGCGCCAGCCGGAGATCTCACCGCTGGCCGAGCGGCTGCAGCACCTTCTGCCGCCGCGGCTCGGCGGGCCGCTCGAGTTGCTCGACGCGTCTCGCGAAGCGGGCAACGACATCATCTTCTGCGGCCACGTCGGCTTCGACGGCTTTCAGTACGTCTCCGACATCTGGGCGGGCGGGTTGCTCGGTACGACGGTTCGAATCCGCTTCTGGCGTCACTCGGGGGCAGAGATCCCGGTTGACCACGAGTCCCGGGTACGCTGGCTGTATTCGCGCTGGCAGACGGTTGACGACTGGGTCGGCGAGCACAAGCAATGATTTTTCGAGTCGAAGAACCGAACTTCCTCTCCAACGCATACCTGGTTACCGATCCCGACTCCAAAAAGGGGGTGTTGATCGACTCGAATGGGGTCACCGAACCGCTGCTCGAGCTGATCGACCGGGAGGAAATCGAGATCACTCAGATCCTCCTCACCCACCACCACTACGACCATGTCCTCGGGGTTGAGCAGACGGCCGAGCGCTACGGGATCCCGGTGCTGGCCCATCCGCGCTGCGCCGAGCTGGTCGATGCGGTCACCGACACACTTCAAGACGGTGCCGTCGTTGAGACCGGCGGGCTGCGCTTCGAGGCGATCTACACCCCCGGCCACTGCGGTGATCACATCGCTTTCAATCTCAACCAAACCGACCTGTTCACCGCCGACCTGCTGTTTCGCGGCACCGTCGGTGGCACCGGCGCCCCCGGTGCGACCGGCCTCGACGATCTCCGTCGCTCGATCATGGAGCGAGTGATGGCGCTGGATCGATCGATTCGGATTCATCCCGGCCATCGCGCCCCCTCGACCCTCGCCGCAGAATGGGAGTCAAACCCATTCGTTCGTCTCTGGCGCGGCCTCGAAAGCTTCGCTGAAGAGCCGGTCAGTGTCGGTCCGCCAAACGCCGAGACCCGACGCGCCGCCACCCTGCTGCTGTGGGCGCCCGACTACGACGGTGGAAACAAGGCCCTGATCCGATTTGCCGACGACGGCACCGAAACGATCACCGGGGGCTCCCAAATCAAGCGCGAATCTGCGTAGGTGACCTGACCAACCGGAGGGGCGGATCGTCCCGAATCCGTTGACGTGGCGTCGATTGATGGTCGCTCGCTTCCTTCGGGAGCGCCTGGGCAAGACCCAGTCCGGGGCCGCGTTCCTCACGCATTGGAGGAAATCGCTCGACTGTCCTGCTGACCCGCGGCTGGCGCTAGGCGGCTGCCGAGGCGAGCAGCACCACGTTTGAGAAGCTCAACGGCCGCGAACCAGCTCCCGCATCCGCTGCGGCCTGCGTGATCGCGTCCCAGGCCTCTTCCGGGGCTTCGCCTGCATGCTGCTCGATCATCGCCCGGATTGGAGCGGAGATCGCCCTGATGTAGGCGGTGAAGTGCTTCGGGGAGTCGAACTCAAAAGTGACCTCGGCCTGCTCTACCGCGACCTTCGAGAACCCACCTCCTTTGAGCAACCCGCCGATCGCAGCGGGGGTGGGGCGGGAGAGGGGCCCTGGCGTTCCGGCCGGGGCGGGGGCACGTTTAGCCGCCCCATCGTCGTCCTCACATCGGAATCGAGAGAAAGGGGACCTGATCGGGCTCTCCCCACGAGCTGATCGCCATTCGCGAGCCCGGCCTGAGGAAGCCTCGGATGCGCCCCGCGGCGGCTTCCGCGTCAGGCTCGAAGATGATTCCCCAGCGGGAGACGGCGGCGTCAAAGCTCGCGGGCGGAAAATCGAGACCGGAGGCGTCTGACTCGATGAACTCGGCGTTGCCCAAGCAGGCCGCCGCCGCGCGTTCACGGCCGAACGCGAGCATCTCGGCGGAGATGTCCGTGGCTACAATTCGGCCCTCGGGGCCGACCCTTCGCGCGGCGGTCAGCGCTGGCTCGCCATAGCCCGCGGCGATATCCAAGACCCGGCTTCCCGGCTGCACGTCGGCGAGTTCCACCAATCGCCGACTGATGTGCGCGTCTGCGCTGTCCTTGAACTCGCTCCACTCCTTCCATCCCACCGCAGCAGCGTCCCAGTGCCTGTGCTGCGCCTCGCGGAAGTCGTCCGGATCGATCGCCTTGGGTTCCGTGCTCGCTCCTCCTTGCCAACCCGTTGCTGTGCCCGGCGACTGTATCCGATTCGGGTGATCGGCAATTCCGATCGGACGCCGAGCAAGCGACCGATCTAATCCTCGAGATCGGCGAGCAGGTCGATCGGCGCGACGAGATCGTCTCCCACCGACCCGAGTTCTGTTCGGGCTGCGCCGCGGAATTTCCGCCCGAAGGCGATACTTTGCGATACCGTCGGTCCGCTGCGCGCCATCAGGTAGCCGAGCTGCCGGCGCAGGGTCGATCGCCCTTTCACCGTCGCACTCGCGATCGCCCGGCGGTCAGCCGCGGCCGTGGCGTTGCGACTGTCGGGGGCGGCTCACCCACCTGGGTCGCCGCGCTTGGCAGGGAATGGACCGCGATCAGCCCGCCGCGCCAGCCGCGGTGGTCCGAGATCAGGCTCCGTCGTCGGATCCGTCGCCGTCGCTACCGGCGAGTTCGTTTCGGATCGCGGGAGCGGATGCCGAGCGTGGCGCCAAGCGGGCGCCGACCCGGGTTCCTCGTAGTGCCCGGCGGGAGCGGCCGGCCCAGTCGGTCGGGGCCGGCTTGGCTAGGAGCAATGCCCTCCAGACAGCTCCGTCGATTCCGCCCCGTTCGTGCATCCCGCGGGCGAGGCGGAAGTCGGCCACTGCGGCCGCCGTCTGCTCGCCGTAGGCGCCGCTGACGGTGAGGTGGTAGCCGCGGCCGACCAGCAGCTCTTGGGCGTGGACAACGAGGTCGCCGTAGGAGCCCTCGCTCAGGCGTACCCAGGAGCGATCTGGTTCGAAATGGGGGAGCTTTGGCCGGACCCGTTTACTCAGCCAATCGAACTCGCTTTGCGAGGTCTCTTGCCACGACCACCA
>JAHEXU010000057.1:10786-19430 GCA_023251975.1 bacterium
CGCCGTTGTATTCCCAGGCGAAGCGGCGAAAGCGCCGGACCTCGTGGCGGGATGGCGCCTCGTAGGTCTGGCCCACCGGAGCAATCGCGGTGTCGTAGGGCCGGTTGTAGTGGAAGGTGGTCGCGTAGACCTCGCCGACCGATACGCCGATCGCGCGCCAATACATCTGCGGCAGGTTGACCGAGGCGCCGCCGGGGCGAAGAAATACCGAATACGGGAAGGCGGGGTGGTATTGGATGTAGGGGAAGCTCGAGAGGCCGATCGGAAACCTCGGACCGCTCAGCGCACGCAGTTTCGAGATGTAGCGGTCGGCCTCGGCGTAGCGGCCCTCGTAGGCGGACTCGGCGTCGATCACAAAGCAGTCGGCGCCGACCTCGGCGGTAGCGGCGCCGACCCGCGCCTCCTCGAGCGGGCGGTAGCCGTAGACGAACTGCCAGCCGCAGACTCGGATCCCGCGCCGGTGCAGCGCCTCGACCAGGTGCGGCGAGAACTGCTCCCAGTAGTCGCCGCCGTCGCCGCTTTTGACGAAGACCGTTGTGACCTGGTGGCGGTCGGCTCGCTTCGCCAGCGTCGCCGGGTCGCCACCGGAATCCTCGAGGTACCAAACCCACATCCCCTTGCCGTTGAACGGCGGCGGGGCGGCACGCTCCGCGGGCGCCGGCCCGGGCGCCAAAAGCATCGTCGCGATGGCTACGAGCAGCGCCGTCGCAGCGCCGATCGAGCGGGTCTTGACAGATCTCGAGCCCACCGTCGATCCAACCTAGCAATCGGCGGCGCGACTCCAGACGGCTCGCGCATTCCTAGAATAAAATCGTGCTTACCGAGCGCCAAACCGCAATCTTGCGGATCGTCGTCGACTCCTACGTTGAGTCGGGCCGTCCGGTCGCCTCCGCGATGATCGCCGAGCGAGGTGATGTCGCCTGGGGCCCTTCGACGGTTCGCTCCGAGCTGGCGGCGCTGGAGCGCGAGGGGTTCCTCGGTCACCCTCATACCTCTTCGGGGCGGGTTCCGACCGACGCCGGCTACCGCTGTTACGCCGATCGCCTGTTGCGGGCTCCGGTGCGGGCCGACCAGGCGCCGGTTGCGCTCGAGCTCGGTCAGATTCGCCGCGAGGTTGATGAGGCGATGCGCGAGACCACCGCGGCGCTGGCCCGGGCCAACGACCTGATGGCGTTGGTAACGGCGCCACCGACCTCGACCGAGCGAATTCACCGCGTCGAGGTCTTGGCACTGCAGCCCCGAGTTGTCGCGGTCGTCGTGATCGCCTCAAACGGAGCGGTTTCAAAACGAGTATTCAGCTTCGAGCGCCCGCTTGATCCCGGTCTCGTCGAGTGGGCGGCCAGCTACCTGCAAGAGCGCCTTGGTGGCCTTTCCTTCGGCTCCTCGACGATCGGCTCACGGCTCCGCGATCGCGAGCTCGGGGCGGCTGAGCGTGACCTGCTCGGGTCGCTGGCCAGCGCCTTCACCGACCTTGACTCCTCCGCGACCGAGGCCCTTTACGTCGACGGCACGGCCCGCCTTTTGTCTGATGATCGGGCCGCGGAGTTCCCCGACGCCGAGGCGCTGATTGGCGCCTTGGAGCGTCGTGCTGACCTCCTTCGCCTGCTCCGATCGGCGGTTGATGAGCGCTCGGTTTACGTCTGGATCGGCGCCGAGATTCCCGAGCCCGACATGCAGACCGTGGCGCTGGTCGGCGCCAACTACGGTCTCGGATATCGCAATCTCGGGGCCGTCAGTATCGTCGGGCCGAGGCGGATGGACTACGGCCGGGCAATCGCGTCGGTACGCGTCGCCGCGATCGAACTCTCACACTTCTTCGAGACGATCTACGAGGGCTGAGGTCTAAACCCGAATGGCGAAGCGTGATTACTACGAGGTTCTTGGCATCGGCCGCGAGGCGGGCGAGGACGAGATCAAGAAGGCGTTCCGTCGGCTCGCCCGCGAGCTGCATCCCGATGTAAATACCGACGATCCCGACGCCGAGGAGAAGTTCAAGGAGGCCGCCGAGGCCTACGAGGTGCTGTCCGACGCCGAGCGCCGACGCACCTACGACGCCTTCGGGCACGACGGCCTGCGCTCCGGGGGCTGGCAATCGCGCGCTTCAAGTGGCGGCCTCGAGGACATTCTCCAGGCCTTCTTCGGCGGTGGCGGCAGCGGTGGCGGCGGCGGCGGCGGGTCGTTCGGCGATCTCTTCGGGTTTGGCGGCGGCCGGGGCGGTCCGGCGGGTGGCGGCGACGTCGGCGCCGAGATCGAGATCAGCCTCGCCGAGGTTGTGAGCGGCGCCAGTCGTCAGGTCACCTACAAGGCGGTCGACGTTTGCGATCACTGTCGCGGCAACGCCGCCGAGCCCGGCACCGCGATCAAGAGCTGCCCCGGCTGCGAGGGCAGCGGCCAGGTTCGTCGCTTGGTCCGGACCTCATTCGGGCAGATGGTCCAGCAGATCGTTTGTCAGAGTTGCGACGGTGCCGGCAAGATCCCCGAGACGCCGTGCCGGAGTTGTCGCGGCCAGGGTCGGATCGCGGCAAACAAGCGCTGGGATGTCGACGTTCCGGCCGGGATCGAGTCGGGCCAGCGGATCCGGATCAGCGGCGCCGGTCATGTCGGCGAGGCGGGTGGCCGAACCGGTGACCTCTACGTTCAGGTCAAGGTTGGCGAGGACGAGCGCTTTCATCGCGAAGGCGGCGATCTGGTCACCGTCGCCGAGATGTCGGTCGCGGCGGCGATGCTCGGCGCCACGATCGGCGTTCCGACCTTAGACGGCGAGGAGGATGTCGAGGTCCAGCCCGGGGCGCAGCATGGCGACTCGATCAAGCTCAGCGGTCGCGGACTCCCAACCCTGCGAAGCCCGCGTCGCGGGGATCAGTTCGTGGTGATCAAGCTGGTCGTGCCACAGCGCCTCAGCCCCGAGCAGCGTGAGATTGTCGAGCGACTCAACGCTTCCCTGGAGCCGCGCAACTTCGCCGGCGAGGGTGTTTTCTCGCGGGTTCGTCGCGCCTTCCGGTAGGCAACCCGCCGCGCTGATGATCCGCCTCGCGATCCGTTGCCGTCCCGAGCTTGCCGAGCAGGCCTTGGCAGAGTTGGTTGAGCTTGCCCCGTCGGGGGTCGAGGAGCGATCCGGCGAGGGCTGGGTCGAGTACGCCGTCTATGGTCCACCCGGCGAAATTCCCGAACTGCCCCACCTGAAGGCGGCGGTTGGCGATGCCCTGCTCGACCTCTACACCGAACAGGTCGAAGACGACTGGGCCGAGCGGTGGCGCGAGTTCCACAAGCCGGTGATCACGAGCGACCGTCGATTGCGGGTTCGCCCGCCCTGGATCGAGGCCGCTGCTGGCCCTGGCGGGGTCGACGGCGTCGAGATTGAGATCGTGATCGAGCCCGGTCGTGCCTTCGGGACCGGTGCCCATGCCACGACGCGGCTCTGCCTCGATTTGCTTTGCGAGCTTGCCGGCGCCGGGCTCAAGGCTCGGGTCGCCGATCTCGGCACCGGTTCGGGGGTGCTGGCGATCGCGGCGGCGCGGCTCAAAATCGGCCCGGTCTTTGGCTGTGACAACGACCCGGCCGCGGTCGCGATTGCTCGCCAAAACGCCCTCGCCAACCGGGTCGAGGTGGAGTTCGCCCGGCTCGATCTGCGCTCGGCGCGTCCCCCCGAGGCCGATCTGTGGGTTGCCAACCTGACCGCCCCGATCCTGCGCCCGCTGGCCGCCTGGCTCGACCGCGACGATCCGACCGCACCCGCGCCGTCGCGGCTGATCCTCTCCGGAGTCTTGCAACGCGAGGCCGAGTCGGTTGGCGCCGTCTACCGGGCCGCCGGATACCGATTGCAGACGATCCGAAGTGATGGCGAGTGGGCGGCTTTGGCGATGGTTCGATGAGCGCGCCCGATCTGCCGATCGCGCTACTTGACTCCGGCGTCGGCGGCCTCACCGTCCTGCACGAGTTCTTGGTTTCGTTGCCGTCGGAGAACTACCTCTACCTCGGCGACTCCGCCTACTTTCCCTATGGCACCAAGTCGCAGGCGGAGCTACGGGGGCGGGTTGCCGGCAACCTTGGCTATCTGATCGAGCGCGGTGCCAAGCTGCTCGTCTTGGCCTGCAATTCGGCGGCGACGGCGGCGCTCGAACCGGCTCGCGAGCTTGCCGAGGCCGCCGGGATCGGGCTGGTCGCGGTGATCGAGCCGGAGGCCGAGATCGCGGCGACGATTTCGGCGAGCGGGCGGATCGGCGTCCTCGCAACCCCGGCAACCGTCCGCGGCGGCGGCTATCGGCGCGCCCTCAACGCCCAGGGTCGCGGTCTCACGGTCACCGAGGTCGCCGCGCCCGATCTGGCGCCGATCATCGAGCAGGGTTTCCCGTTCAGCGACGATGTCGTCGAAACGGTCCGAGGCTACGTGGCGCCGCTTCGCGACGCGGCGATTGACACCTTGATTTTGGGCTGCACCCACTATCCGCTGGTTGCCCCGATGCTGCAGCGAATGCTTGGTCGGGACGTTCGCCTGGTCACCGCCGGCCACGCGATAGCCGCCGCCGCGCAGCGTCGGCTCGAGGCCGACGGCACCCTGATCGGCGATGGTCCCGAAGGGACCTACAGCTTTATCTGCAGCGGCGACCCGGATCGATTTCGCGAGCTCGGCACCCGCTTTTTGCAGCTCCCGCTGGGCGCCGTCGAGCAGGTGGCTACGATCCCTACCTGATGGCTGAGGGGATCACAACTTCCGAGCAGATCCGGCGCGACACCACGGTGGCGATGAAGGCGGGTCAGCGCGATCGCGTTGGGGCGCTGCGGATGCTTACCGCGGCCCTGCAGCTTGATGCGAAGGAGGGCGCTGGCGAGGAGTTGGCGGTGCTGCGGCGCGAACGCAAGCGGCGGCTCGAGGCGGCGGCGGCATTTCGCGATGGCGGAAGCCCGGAGCGGGCCGAGGTCGAGGAGGCCGAAGCGCAGCTGATCGAGTCCTACCTGCCGCGTCAGCTCGACGACGATGCGCTGGCGGCACTGGTCGACGGAGTGATCGCCGAGCTTGGCGCCGGCGGCCCCGCCGAGATCGGACGGGTGATCGGGGCAGCGGTCAAGGCGGCAAACGGGCTCGCCGACGGCTCCCGGGTCAGCGCGGCGGTGCGAGAGCGGCTTGGCGCGTAGGCGGCTCACCCTCGACAACGCGGTCGCGGCCGAGTTGGCCGGAAGCGGCGACAACGTCCTGCGCAGCCTCGAGCAACAACTCGCCTGCGGGGTTTACCTGCGCGGCAACGTCCTCACTCTCGACGGCGATCAGCCCGATGTCAGCGTCGCCGCCGCCCTGGTCGATCAGCTGGTCGGCTTGATCGAGCGTGGCCACCCGCTCGACCCGACGACGGTCGCGGCGGTCAGCGGAGCGATCGAGGCCAATCGCAGTCCCGCCGAGATGCTTGACGACGTTGTGTGGCGCCACCGCGAGACCAGCGTGGCGCCGCGGACGGTCAATCAAAAGCGCTACGTCGACTCGATCCGCGCCCACACGATCAGCTTCGGGATCGGTCCCGCCGGGACCGGCAAGACCTTTCTCGCGGTCGCGATGGCGGTCGCGGCGCTCGAGTCCCGGCAGGTCTCGCGGATCATCCTGACCCGACCGGCGGTTGAGGCGGGGGAGCGGCTTGGATTTTTGCCCGGTGATATCCAGGCCAAGGTCGACCCCTACCTGCGCCCCCTGTTTGATGCTCTTTACGACATGCTCGACCCCGATCGGGTCAACGGATACTTCGACCGCGGGGTGATCGAGGTGGCCCCCCTCGCCTTCATGCGCGGTCGCACCCTCAACGACTCGTTCGTGATCCTCGACGAGGCTCAAAACACAACGCCCGAGCAGATGAAGATGTTTCTGACCCGGCTCGGGTTCGGCTCGCGGATGGTGGTGACCGGCGATGTCACCCAGATCGACCTGCCGAGCGAGCAGCGCTCCGGCCTGGTGGTCGTCGGCGAGATCCTCGGCGAGGTCCCCGACATCGAGTTCGTCCGCTTTGGCGGCGCTGATGTCGTCCGACACGCCCTTGTGCAGCGAATCGTCGCCGCCTATGGCGCCTACGGCTCGGGCCGCCCGGACGCCGCCGAATGACCCGCGGTCTCGACCTCGACCAGGTCCCGGTTGAGCTGCGCGCCGCGGTTGTCGCCACCCTGGCTGCGGTTGGCCTCGACGACGGCCACATCTCGCTCAGCCTGGTCAGCCCCGAGCGGATCGCCGAACTGAATCAAGTTCACCGCGGCAAGCCGCAGCCGACCGATGTCCTGTCGTTTCCGATCGACGGGATCGGCCCGGTCAACGGACCCCGCGAACTCGGCGACATCGTGATTTGCCCTGAGCAGAGCGCTGATTTGATCGAGGCAGCGGTCCACGGGACCCTCCACCTGTGCGGTTATGACCATGAGACCGACCGCGGCGAGATGCTGGCGCTGCAGGATGAGATCATCGGAGCGCTCGAGCTCGCCGGGTCGTCGCGATGAGCGAGCCCGTGACCCGCTCCGGGTTCGTCGGTCTGGCCGGTCGCCCCAACGTCGGTAAGTCAACCCTGGCCAACGCGATCGTCGGCACCAAGGTGGCGATCGTTTCGGATCGCCCGCAGACGACCCGGCGGGCGGTCCGCGGCATCGCGACCGACCTAAAGGCGGGGCGCCAGATGGTCCTGATCGACCTCCCCGGGGTGCAAAAACCACGCGACTCGCTGACCCGGCGGATGCAGCACCGGGTCAGTCGCGAACTCGCAGGCTCCGACGCGGTCGTCTTCGTGATCAATGGCGAACAGGGGGTCGGACCGGGTGATCGCTTCATCGCCAAGGTCCTGCTGGAGAGCGACGCCGAGCGGCGACCGCCGATCATCTGCGCAGTCAACAAGTGCGACCGGCTGCGGGTTCACGGCACCCTCGAGACGCTGAGCGCAGCCGCCGAGTTCGATGTCGTCGACGAGGTCTTCCCGATCAGCGCCCGCCGCGGCGACGGGGTCGAGGAGCTGAAGGCGCGGCTCGCCGAGCTGCTGCCGCTCGGCCCCTACCTGTATGCGCCCGAGGAGACGAGCGACCTGCCCGCCGATATCCACCTCGCCGAGTTGATCCGAGAACAGGTTCTACGGCGAACTCGCCAGGAGGTTCCGCACGCGGTCGAGGTCCGGGTCACCGCGGTCGAGCCGATCGACTCGGGAGTGATCTCGATCAGCGCCGAGATCTGGGTTGAGAGCGCTTCTCAGAAGGGGATTCTGATCGGCAAGGCGGGCCGGATGATCCAGGAGATCGGCAGCGCCGCCCGGGTCGAACTCGAGCGCGAGTTCGAAGCGAAGGTCTTCCTCGACCTCGCGGTCAAACTGCGAACTGCCTGGCGCCGTGATGAGATCATGCTCGACCGGCTCGGGATCGAGTAGCCCCGCGCTCGCCGAGGGCCTCCCAGGCGGCGTACAGTTCGGAGATTTTCTGCTTGGCGTCGCTGTGTTGCTCGCCAGCCCGAGCGGCCTGACTCGGCGATGCCCAAGCGGTCGGGGTGGCCAATTCCCCTTCGAGAATCGCCAGCTCGCGCTCGGCCCGTTCGATCTCGGCCTCGAGCCGTTTGATCTCGCGCAGGGCGTTGTTTGACGGTCCCTTGTCGGCTCGGCCATTGCGGCGGTGCGCCCCGCTGGGCTTTGACGGCTCGCTCGCCCGGGTCGTCGTTTCCCGCTCGACGCGGTCGCGGCGGTAGTCAGCCCAGCCGCCCTGGAACCCGCTCAGCGCCCCGTCGTGGCAGATCACGGTCCGGGTTCCGACCGCTTCGAGCAGCGCCCGATCATGGGAGACCAGTAGGACGGCACCCTCGAACCCACGAAGCGCATCCTCGAGCGCCTCGCGGCTCTCGACATCGAGGTGGTTGGTCGGCTCGTCCATCACCAAGAAGTTGGCGCCGCCCGCAACCAAGATCGCGATCGAGAGGCGCCTTTGTTCGCCGCCGGAGATCTCGCCTAGCGGCTTGTCGACCTCGTTGCCGCTGAACAGGAAGTGGCCCAAAAGCGCCCGCGCCTGGCCGCCGTTGAGGCCGGTCTCGCGCTGGCAGGCCTCGAGTACGGTGCCGGCTCCGGCGGCGGTCTCAGCGTGCTGGGAGAGGTACCCGAGGACGACGTTGTGGCCGATCCTGACGGTTCCCCCGGCGGCGTCGCGGCGCCCCGCGATCGTCTCGATCAGGCTGGTCTTGCCGCTCCCGTTTGGCCCCACCGAGACGACGTGCTCGCCTCGCTCGACCCACATCTCGGCCGTTTCCAACAGGACTCGACCCGGCACCTCAAGTCGCAGTCCTTCGACGCTCAAGACGGTTCGACCGGTGCGGGTCGGGGTGGCGAAGTTGAAGCCGAGCTTGCGGGTGTCGCGCTGTCGGGCGCTTGGAGAGTCGGCTTTTAGCTTTTCGATCTGCTTCAGTCGCGACTGCGCTTGTCGTGCCTTTGTCGCCTTGGCGCGAAAGCGCTCGACGAATCGCTCCATCCGCTCGATCTCGGCGTTGTGGCGTTCGATCGCGCGCCCGAGTGCGATCTCGCGCGTCGCCTGCTCGGTTCGCCAACTGTGCCACGGCCCGTCGAAAAATCGCGCTCGTCCCGCCTCCAGCTCCAACACCGAGGTTCCGACCGATTCCAAAAACCAGCGGTCGTGGGCGACCAGCACGATTGCAGCG
>JAHEXU010000221.1 GCA_023251975.1 bacterium
CGGCCGCCTGAAGGCGCCTGAGCGCCTAGGTACACGCCGAACGTCTGTTCGGCGTGCTCAAACGCTGTCCGAATGCGGGTTTGCGGGCAGTTGGGCGAAAATTAGCTGCGGAACTCGGGCCATGCTCGAGCCGATTGCGAGAGATCGCATCGCGCTTCAGCTGCTCGCGGACGTGGAGTTGAAATGCATGAACCAGGATCGGCCCCATCACCGGGGTCAGCGTCTCGGTCGCCAGCGCCAGCCGCTGCGATACCTCGAACTCGCTGTCGCCAGGACGGACCAGCGCCTCCCCCGCCAGGCCCCGGCTCGCGGCGGCGATTTGCGACATCGCCATCCCGATCACCCGTCCTACCTCCAACACCCCCGGCTCGGAAAGCCCGGCCGCGATCAACTCGCCGAGCCGGCGCGCTGTGTCGATGTCGGCGGCCCCAAACTGGCGGCTGCCATCGTCGGCAAAGGCGAGACCGAGCGCCCGGCGCGATCGCATCACCAGGCCTGCCGAGACCCCGGCGGCCGCGGCGACCTCCTCCAATGTGTAGTCGAGCCCGCCCGCCCAGACCAGCTCGACCGCCAACAAAGCAAGCCGATCCTGCTCGATCGCGGTCCGCAGTTCCTCGACCGGCACACCCTCGGCGTAAAGCTCGGCGAGCAGGCGAAGCCGCGCCTCGCGGGCCGGCGGATCGAGCCCGGCAAGCAGGCCCTCGGCGTCGAAGTCGATCTCGTCGGGCATCGCCCGATTGTCGCTCAGTTCAGACCACGACGACGGCGCCACCGCGCCGCGGATCGCCGCCACCGGCGAGCTCGCCGCTTGCCGGATCGCGGGTTACCGCATGAACACCGCCGAAGTAGAGGTTGTGAGCCTCCCAGGCGCGTATCTTGTATCCGTTATGGGAAAGCCGGGACAACGCCGCCGGATCGATTCCCGGCTCGGCGTGAACCTCGTCGTCCTCGAAGTGAAGCCGCGGTGCCGCCACCGCATCGGCCACCTCGGCCTGCGAGCTCAAAAGCGCCACCACCAGCTGCAAGATCGCCGATCGGATGCGATTCGAGCCGCCGCTGCCAAGCGCCGCCACGACCTCGCCATCGCGCCGCACAATTGTTGGAGCCATCATCGACTGTGGCCGCGATCCGGCGCCGAGGCGGTGAAACCCGTACGGGTTGAGGTCCTGCTCGCCGAGCATGTTGTTGAGATGGATCGCGGTGCCGGGAACGAAGACGCCGGATCCGCTGCCGTTCGAGCAGGTCACCGAAGCGGCGTTGCCGGCGCCGTCAATCACCGAGATGTGGGTGGTCGAGCCGAGCCGATCAGCCGGGCCATCGTCTCCTGGCTGGCCGGGGCGGAGCCCGCGCCGCAGCGGATCAGCCAGCCGCTCGACGGCTGCGGCGGACAGGAACTCGGCGGCGAACCCGGGCCGGACCAGGCCGCGCTGGAAGCCCTCGCTGCGAGCCGACTGCGTCGCCTCCATCACCGCGACGAGCCGATCGGGGCTCGGCGCCGCGCCGTCGCCGATCTGCTCGAGCAGATCGAGCGCCAGCGCGATCAGAACCCCTCCGGCAGAGGGCGGGGGGTTGGTCAGAACCTCGCAATCGGCGTATCCGGCGCGAACCGGTTCGCGCTCGATCGCCCGATAGGCGGCCAGATCCTCCACCGCCAACTCGCCGCCAGCGGCGGCAACCCGAGCCGCGATCTGCCGCGCCCGCTCTCCCCGGTAGTAGTCCTCGGCGCCGTCGCTGCCGAGCCGCTCCAGCTCCACCGCCAGCGCCTCCCAGCGGATCACGCCGCCGACCCCGACCAGATTCCCGCCCGCGCGGTCGCAATAGACCGACCTGGCGTTGCCGTCGTGGAGCAGAATCGGGGCGAGGATTTCGTTTAGATAGGCCTGCTGGCGATTTAGCTCGACGCCGTCGCGAGCGAGCCGAATCGCCGGCTCAAAGAGGGTGCGAAGCGGCAGGGTTCCGAAGCGGCGGGTCGCCTCGTCGAGCCCGGCCGGGACACCGGGGACCGCGCAGGAGGCCTCGCCGATGTGAAAGCGCTGGCTGGTAGCGGCGTCGAAGGCGACATCGATCGGGACCAAACGGGCGCGACGAGCGCTGCCACCAAGCCCCGGGGCGGCGACGAAGAAGTCAAGCAGCCGCACCTCACCGTCGATCGAGACCAGCATGAAGCCGCCCGCGCCGAGGCCGGTCAGGGTGCTCTCGCAAATCAGTGAGGCGGCGACCGCGGCGACCGCGGCATCGACGGCGTTGCCTCCCGCGCGGAGGATCTCCGCCCCGGCCTGAGCGGTCCGGGGGTGCCCGGCCGCGATCACGCCACGCGCGGGCAAGCTCGATCAGCCGATGTCGAACTCGGGCACGTCGAGACCGCCGCCGCCGCGCGACTTCGGGGCGGCGCGCCGCCGCAGCGCTGGCAGCCCGGAGTCGGTGGCGGAACTGCGGCGAGCCGGAGCTCCGTCTTCGCGGCGAAGCTCACCGGTTTGCGACGAACGCCGCAGCGGCTTTTCGTCAAACCGAGTCGCGATCACGGTAATCCAGATCTGTTCGCCCAACGACTCATCGACATTGGCCCCGAAGATGATGTTCGCCTCCGGGTGCGCCGCCTCCTGAATCGTGCTCGCCGCTTCGGAGACCTCGAGCAGCGACAGATCGCCGCCGCCGGTGATCGAGAGCAGGATCGAACGGGCGCCGTCGATCGAGGTCTCGAGCAAGGGCGAGGAAATCGCCCGCTCGGCCGCGAACTGGGCGCGATTGTCGCCGCTGCCCATACCGATCCCGAGCAGGGCCGGGCCAGCGTCGCGCATCGTCGTTCGGACATCGGCGAAGTCGAGGTTGATGATCGCCGGGAGGGTGATCAAATCAGAGATCCCCTGGACGCCCTGGCGCAGCACGTCGTCGGCAACGCTGAAGGCATCGACCATCGAGGTGTTGCGCGACAGGACCGAGAGCAGCCGCTCGTTCGGGACCACGATCAGCGTATCGACCTCCTTGGCCAACTCCTCGATCCCGTCGTTGGCCTGTTGGTTTCGCTTTGTTCCCTCGAAGCGGAAGGGACGGGTCACGATGCCGACGGTCAGCGCGCCGATGTCGCGAGCCAGTCGCGCCACCACCGGCGCCGCGCCGGTCCCGGTGCCACCACCGGCGCCAGCGGCGACAAAGACCATGTCGGAGCCCTTCAGCAGTCGCTTGATCCGGTCCTGCTCCTCGAAGGCGGCGCGATGGCCGAGCGCCGGGTCCGAGCCCGAGCCGAGGCCGCGAGTGATCGCACCACCGATATGGACGGTCAGGTCGGCCCGCGACGCCTGTAGCGACTGCAGATCGGTGTTGATCGCCATGAACTCGACGCCGTGGATCCCGGACTCGACCATCCGGTTGATCGCGTTGACGCCAGCTCCGCCGACCCCGATGACTCGAATCACCGGGTTGTGCATCGCCAGCGGCGAGGCGTCGTCGAAGAATCCGCCGCTCGGTTCGTCGCGCCCGTAGGCGGGACGATCGGTCGGGTCATCAAGCAGGATCCGGCTCGCGCCCGACTCCTCATAGCTGCGCGGCGGCGGGGTGTCGGCGCGATAGACGCTGACATCGTCCTCGCGCGAGCTGTCCGGGATCACGACATCCCCGATCGGGGTCTCGCGGTCGATCGCGAACGACTCCGGGTCATCTGCGATCACCGGCTCCTCGGCGCGACGGCGCGGGGCGCTCGCGGCGCGCGGCGTTGCGGCGGCCGATTGGCGTCGTGATGTCGGCATCTCAGGAAGTGGCTCATAACTCGACGGTTCGCCGAACTGATCGTCGTCGGTGGCACGAAACAGATCGGCCAACGGGCCTTCTCTCATACTTGCTCGCTTACGCCTTGCCATGCTCGAGAACCTCCTCGGCGAGGTTGCGGTAGTACCCGGCTGCGCTACCGGTTGGATCGTATTTCAGCACGGACGCCCCTTGGACCGGCGCTTCGGCGAACTTGACCGCCTTCCGAATCCGACTTTTGAAGACGAGATCGCCGAAACTCTCCTCGAGAATTTCGACCGCCTCCTTGGCGTGGACCGTTCGTGAATCGAGCATCGTCGGGAGTATCCCCTCGATCTCGATCCGTGGGTTGAGATTTTCGCGAATCATCTCGAGCGTGTTTTGAAGCTGGGCCAAGCCTCGCATCGAAAGGTACTCACACTGCACCGGGACGATCACCTTGTCGGCCGCGGTCAGGGCGTTAATCGTCAACAGCCCGAGGCTCGGCGGGGTGTCGATGCAGATGAAGTCGTAGTCGTCGGCAATCGCGTCGATCGCCCGCTCAAGCGAGCGTTCGCGGCCGATTTGCGTTGACATCGCGATCTCGGCCCCGGCCAGGTCGATCGAGGCGACCGCGACATCGATCTCGCGTCGCTGGATGATCTCGCGGAGCGGCATCCGGTCGACCAGGACGTCGTACATGCTCTTCTCGACCAACTCGGGGTCGATCCCCTGGCTCATCGTCAGGTTGCCCTGCGGGTCAAGGTCCATCGCCAAGACATCGTGGCCCGACTCGCGGAAGGCGACCGCCAGGTTGAGGGTGGTCGTCGTCTTGGCGACGCCGCCCTTTTGGTTGGCGAAGGCGATCACGGTGGCA
>JAHEXU010000058.1 GCA_023251975.1 bacterium
CGCCAAGGCCGCCGCCCGCCGCCGCCGCCGCGCCGCCGCGAAGGCCGAGCCGGCGAGCGCCGGCCGGACCGGCACACCGCCGGCCGAAAAGGTTGCGGTCGCGCGCAAGGTGCGCCAGGGCAAGGTGGTCTCGAGCAAGGCCGACAAGACGATTCGGGTCGAAATTGCGACCGCACGACGCCACCGCACCTACGAGAAGATCGTCCGTCGAACCGCGACCTTGCAGGTCCACGATGAGGCCAACGAGGCCAATCAGGGCGACGTTGTGCGGGTCGTCGAGACCCGCCCGCTCTCCAAGACCAAGCGTTGGCGACTGCTCGAGATTGTCGAGCGGGCACGATGATCCAGCAGGAGTCACGGCTCCGGGTGGCCGATAACTCCGGCGCTCGCGAGATTCTTTGCATCCGCGTCAGGGGCGGGCACCACCGCCGCTACGCGGGCGTCGGCGATGTCATTACCGCCACGGTTAAGGCGGCGACCCCGCACGGCGGCGTCCGCAAGGGCGAGGTCGTCCAGGCCGTCGTCGTCCGTACGAAGCGCCAGTTTGGTCGCCCCGACGGCACCTACATCGCGTTCGATGAGAACGCGGCGGTGATCATCGACGCCAACAACAATCCCCGCGGTACTCGGATCTTCGGACCGGTTGCCCGTGAGCTGCGCGATCGCAACTTCATGAAGATCATCTCGCTCGCCCCGGAGGTGCTGTGATGAGGGTCCGCAAGGACGACACGGTGGTCTTGATCGCTGGCAAGGACAAGGGCGGGAGCGGCCGAGTCGTGCGGGCCGATCCGAAGCGCGGCCGGGTTTACGTCGAAGGCCTTAACATCGTGAAGCGACACCAGCGAGCTGGCTCGATGAAGGACGCCCGCAAGGGCGAGACCGGTGGGATCATCGAGAAGGAAGGACCGATCGACGTTTCCAACGTGATGGTCCTAGACCCGCAGGACAACAGGCCAACCCGGATCGGAATTCGGGTCGGCTCGGATGGTAAGCGTCGTCGCTACGCGAAGCGGACCGGAAACGACCTCGACTAATTTCGCGCCACGAACCAATGGAATCTTCAACACCCCAAAGCGAAGCCGCGCCGCCGCCTCGGATGCGCGAGCTGTACGAAAACCAGGTCTTGCCGGCGCTGGTCGAGAAGTTCGGCTACCCGACTCCGATGGCGGCGCCGCGGGTCCTCAAGGTAACCCTGAACATGGGTGTCGGCGAGTCGGCCCGCTCCGGCGGCGCGCTCGATGCCCCGATCGCGCAGCTCTCGGTGATCGGCGGTCAGCGCCCCAACGTGCGCCGCGCCCGCAAGTCAATCGCCGCCTTCAAGCTCCGCGAGGGAATGCCGGTCGGACTCTCGGTGACCCTGCGCCGCGCCCGGATGTGGGAGTTCTTGGACCGCCTAGTCACCGTCTCGATCCCCCGAATCCGCGACTTCCGCGGCCTCAACGCCCGCAGTTTTGACGGCCGCGGCAACTGGTCGATGGGGGTCCGCGAGCAGTTCATCTTCCCCGAAATCGACTACGACTCGATCGATCAGACCCGAGGTCTCGACATCACCGTCACGACCAGCGCGGCAGGCGACGAGGAAGCTTTCGAACTGCTGCTAGGGCTCGGCTTCCCGTTTGCCCAAAAGGATCGCCCCGGCTACCGGATCATGGCGACGGCGGCAGCCGAAACCGGCGGCGGCGACGAGTGACGGCAGCGAGCAAAGAAGCGAGGAACACTTTCAATGGCTAAGACTTCCCAACGGGTCAAGCAAGCGCGCGACCCCAAATACAAGACCCGCGGCTACAACCGCTGCCGGCGCTGTGGCAGGCCGCGCGCCTACTATCGGAAGTTCGGCCTCTGCCGAGTCTGCTTGCGCCAGGCGGCGCATCGCGGCTACATCCCCGGAATGACGAAGTCGAGCTGGTAGAAGATGCTGACCGACCCGATTGCCGACTTTCTGACCCGGATTCGCAACGCCCTGGCGTCCGAGCACGCCGAGGTTGAGATTCCGGCCTCGAAACTGAAGAAGGAACTTGCCCGGATCCTGACCGAGCAGGGCTACATCCAGAGCTTTACCGTCGAGCCGACAACTGTCGGTGAGCTGATCAGGATCGTCCTCAAGTACACCCGCGACGGTGAGCCCGCGATCGAGGGGATCCGCCGGATCTCGCGGCCCGGCCGCCGCCACTACGTGCACGCCGCAGGGGTGCCGCGAGTTCGTGGCGGGATGGGGACGGCGATCGTCTCGACCTCGGTCGGCGTCTTGACCGGTCACCAAGCACGCGAGCGGGGCGTCGGCGGCGAAGTCGTCGCCTACGTCTGGTAGCCGACGGGATTTGAACGATGAGTCGGATCGGCAGAAAACCAATCGAGATCCCGAGCGGGGTGACGATCGACCTGAGCCCGCTCAACGTGGTCGTCAAGGGTCCGAAGGGCGAGCTCTCGCAGCACGTCAGCCCTGAGATCGATGTTCAGATCGATGACGGCGTTTTGAGGGTCGATCGCCGCACCAATCGCGGCGAGCATCGGGCGCTGCACGGGCTGACCCGGAGCCTGATCCAGAACATGGTTATCGGGGTCACCGAGGGCTACCAAAAGCGCCTTTTGATCACCGGCGTCGGCTACCGCGCAAAGCCGTCCGGAAGGGCGCTTGAACTCTCGCTCGGCTACTCGCACCCGGTCTCGGTCGAGGCGCCCGACGGGATCGAGTTTGAGGTGCCCCAGCAGACCGAGGTGATCGTCAAAGGGATCGACAAGCAGCTGGTCGGCGAGATCGCGGCGCGGATTCGCCGCCACCGTCCGCCCGAACCGTACAAGGGCAAGGGGATTCGCTACGAGGACGAAGTGATTCGTCGCAAGGTTGGAAAGAGGGCCTGAGGATGGCTATTACGACCCCAAAGCAGCGCCGACTGCGTCGCCGCCGTCGTGTCCGGGCGAAGCTCAGCGGTACCCCGGAGCGTCCGCGTCTCGCGGTTTTCCGCTCCAATCGCGGCATTTCCGCCCAGCTGATCGACGACCGCGCCGGCCACACGCTCGCCGCGGTCAACTGGATCGAGGCCGACTTGAAAGCGCTGGCGCCGATGGAGCAAGCGACCAAGGTCGGCGCCCTGTTGGCTGCGCGCGGCAAGGCCGCTGGGGTCGATTCCTGCGTCTTTGACCGCGGCGGCTACCGCTATCACGGTCGCGTATCCGCCCTCGCCGAGGCCGCGCGTGAGGGCGGCCTGCGGTTCTAGCCCGCTAACTTGAGAGCGAATCTGATGAGCCGAGAGCCACAAACAGTCAGCGCCAAGGGACTCGACCTGCAAGAGCGGGTGATCGAGATCAACCGGGTCGCCAAGGTCGTCAAGGGCGGCCGCCGCTTCTCCTTCACCGCTTTGGTTGCGGTCGGAGACGAGAATTCGGTGGTCGGGATCGGTTATGGAAAGGCCCAAGAGGTCCCGTTGGCGATCCAAAAGGCCGTCGAGGATGCCCGCAAGAACCTGATTCGGGTCCCGAAGTACGGTCAGACAATCCCGCACTTCGTGATCGGTCGCTTCGGTGCGGGCCACGTCGTCCTGCGCCCGGCCAGCCCCGGTACCGGGGTGATTGCCGGTGGCGGGGTTCGCGCCGTCCTGGAGCTGGCGGGGATCCGCGATGTCCTGACCAAGTCAATCGGCACCCAGAACCCGATCAACCTCGTCAAGGCGACGATGGCCGGGATCCGCGGACTACGCCTTCCCGAGCAGGTCGCCGAGATTCGCGGCCTCTCCGTCAATCAGGTGCTCGGCATCACCAAGCGACGGGCCGCGGTCGAGACGATCGACGGATCGGCAGCCGGTGCGGTCAGCGCGGTCGCGGTCGTCGAAGCCGAGGTTGCGGCCGAAGGCGTGTCGGCTGGAGAGCCCGCCAGCGAAGCGCCGATCGAGGTGGCGGCTGCCGCCGAGCCGACCGAGGCGTCGTGATGGCGGATCTGACCTTTCGGCAGGTTCGCTCCGGCAATGGCGCCAACCACGCCCAACGCGAGACCTTGCGGTCGCTGCGACTTGGCAGAATAGGTCGCGAGCGAACGATGGCCGATACGCCGCAGCTGCGCGGCATGATCCGGACCGTCGCCCACCTGGTTGAAATCAAGGAAACCTGAGCCGATGCCACGTCTAGATCCCGAAGAGGTCCGTCTCGACACGATCCGCCCCAAGCCGGGTTCGCGGACTAACCGCAAGCGGGTTGGGCGCGGCGAGGGCGACGGCCACGGTAAGACCTCGGGTCGCGGCCACGGCGGCGCCGGTTCTCGAGCCGGGTCGAAGCGGAAGGCCGGATACGAAGGCGGTCAGACCCCGATCCACATGCGGATGCGCAAGCTGCGCGGCCCCCACCGCAAGATGTCGATGCCGTTCGAGCGCTTCCGCACCCATACAGAACCGGTCAACATCGGCGACCTGCCGGATCGCTTCGAGGACGGCGCGACGGTTGATCGCGCTGGCTTGGTCCGAGCTGGCTTGGCCCACGGCAAGCACCCGATCAAGGTTCTCGCCAAGGGCGAGCTTGACAAGAAGCTCAACGTCAGCGCTGACAAGTTCTCGGCCGCGGCGGTCGCCGCGATCGAAGCCGCGGGCGGCAGCGTCACTTACGTTGGCGCCGACGTTGACGAGAACGGGGCGCAGGACGGCTGATCGCCGCCCTCGGTAGTCGCGATGCTCGAGACGCTCGCCAACGCGATTCGGATCCCCGAGATTCGAAGCAAGATCGTCTTTACGGCGGCGATGCTGCTGCTTTATCGCCTCGGTGCCTACATTCCGGCGCCGGGGGTCGACGCCAATGTCCTCAAGAACATCGAGAACGAGTTCTCGGGCTCGAATGTCCTCGGGCTGCTCAACCTGTTTGCTGGCGGCAGCCTGTCGCGGCTCTCGTTGTTCGCGCTCGGGATCATGCCCTACATCACCGCCTCGATCATCCTGCAGCTGCTGACGGTCGTCCTGCCGTCGCTGGAGCGGCTGCAAAAGGAGGGCGAGGTCGGTCAGCAGAAGATCACCCAATACACCCGGTACCTGACCGTCGGCCTCGCCTTCGGACAGTCGCTGGGCTACGTCTTTCTGTTCCAGAGCTTTGCCGACAAGACCGGCCAGAGCGTTGTCGGCGATCTCACCTTCGCCAAGCTGATGCTGATCGTGGTCTCGCTGACCGCGGGCTGTGTCCTTTTGATGTGGCTCGGCGAGCTGATCACCCAGCGCGGTATCGGCAACGGGATTTCGCTGATGATCTTTGCCTCGATCGCTTCGGGAATGGCGGGCGGAATACAGGCCTGGGCAACCAACGACGACAAGGTGTTCGTCGTGATGATGCCGTTCATCGCGCTCGCCGTAGTGATCGGGATCGTCTATGTCCAAGAAGGGCAGCGCCGGATTCCGGTCCAGTACGCGAAGCGCGTCGTCGGGCGTAAGATGACCACCGGCGGCAGCACCTACCTGCCGTTGCGGGTCAACATGGCCGGGGTGATTCCGGTGATCTTCGCCGCTTCGATCATGGCCTTCCCGCCGACGATCGGTCAGCTGATCAACAGTCCGGCGGCGGTTGATTTCGCCAACTTCTTCTCGCCAAACGGCTGGGC
This sequence comes from bacterium, assembly GCA_023251975.1. Taxonomy (GTDB): domain Bacteria; phylum Actinomycetota; class Thermoleophilia; order Solirubrobacterales; family 70-9; genus JAHEXU01. The sequence continues at coordinate 5,567 of JAHEXU010000058.1, forward strand.
GTACGTGGTCGGCGAGATCTTCTTCATCGTCATCTTCACCTACTTCTATACCGCCGTCACCTTCAACCCGATCGATCAGGCCGACAATCTAAAGAAACACGGCGGCTTCATTCCCGGGGTGAGACCGGGTCGGCCAACCGCCGAATATCTCGATCGAATACTCGGCCGCCTGACCTTCGCTGGCGCGCTCTATCTGGGCGCGATCGCCGCTCTGCCGACGATCCTGATTTCCCAGACCTCGGCCAACTTCTTCTTCGGCGGTACCTCGATCCTGATTGTTGTCGGCGTCGCCCTCGACACCGTCAAACAGCTTGAGGCGCAGTTGATGATGCGCAACTACGAGGGCTTCATGAAGTAAGGGCGTGGCGGTCAGCGGCCGCGGCCGCCGTGGACTTCCTGCCAGTAGGTCTCGCCGCCGAGCAGTTGCGTGACCGTGACCAACCGGTAGCCGCGCGATCGGTAGGAGCGGATGATCGCCGGAAGCGCGGCCAGGGTTTGTGAGCGATCGCCGCCGCCGTCGTGCATCAGGACGATCGAACCGTGGCCACCGGCGGTTGCCGACGCCGTGATCGAGGCCGACGAGAGGCCGCGCCAATCGTTGGTGTCGACATCCCAGATCACCGTCGACATCCCGGCGCGCCAAGCGTCGGACACCTCGTCGGGGTGATTCTTCCCATAAGGCGGCCGAAACAGGCACGGGCGGAAGCCGGTCTGCGCCTCGATCAGGTTGCTGGTCTCGACCATGCTGGCGTGGTCGGGTTGGACCTTGTGATGTAGCGAGTGGTTTCCGATCTCGTTGCCGGCGTCGAGGATCCGTTGCATCAACGGACCCTGGCCGTCGGTCTCGGCACCGACCTCGAAGAAGGTGGCGTGGGCGTGGTGGTTCTCGAGCACCTCGAGGATCGGCGCGGTGTAGGGGCTGGGGCCGTCATCGAAGGTGAGGGCAACCCGCGGTCGTCCGCGTCCGCCGTTGAAATGTACCGGCGGGCCGACCCGCTCGCAGCCCGACACGATCACAGGGAAGATCCGACCGCGCGCCGCCGCGCCATCTGGGAGCCGATCAAAGCAGGCCGGTGTCGCGCCGCGTCCGCACGGCGGGCCCGGCCAGGAAGCGACGATCCGCCAGTGAAAGCGCCCCGGCGTCAGGCCGAGGTCGCGCAGCTCGAAGGTCAACCGGATCCCGTTGGTGCCGCGACGGTCGAGTTCCGCTTCGACCTCGCCGAGCCTGGTGTTTTGGGTTCGGGCCGAGTAGGTCGAGACGCCAACCCGGATTTTGTTGGCTTCGGGGCGGCCGCCAGGGCAGAGTAGGCGCCGCTCGACGCCGGCGCCGTCGAGCATCAGGCAGATGTGGGCCGGGGCCGAGTCGAGCGCGGTCGGGAAGGGTCGCAGCGAACCCAGCGGCGGCAGGGCGCGATGCGAGTAGACGGTGACACTGAACTCGCGCGCCTGCTGCGCGGCGCGGGCCGCGCCGAGGTCGAGCGGCCCCGGGGTGTCGGCCGGGTCGCGCCGCACGCCTGCCGAGTCCGGGTCGGATCGGTCCGCTCCCGCCACGGCCGACCAGGCCGCTGAGGCGATCGCGATCACGGCCAGCCCGGCCACCAGCCAGCGAACATCTCGTTTGGCCCCCCAGCCCGTCACCACCCGATCGTAACGCCAAGACCGCGACTCGTAAAGCTTTTAACTTCGATCCACCGATCCGGACGACGAATCCCGCGCCATCGCGGCGCTGGGAGCGGATTCGCCCTCACCGCGGGGCACCAGGCTTCGCCCGGTGCTCGACGCACATCCCGATTCCAGATCGCCCGATCGAGCCGCGCATAGCGACGCCTATCGCACCTTGATCGCCGCGGCGCTCAGGGCCGTTCGCTGGGCTCCACTTCGTCCTCGTCGGCGCCACGGGATCACTCCGGCCGCGAACCGTGGATCGTGCGCCGCCGCCGCACTCCGGTTGGGTCGATCCGGTTGCGGATTCGGCTGTGCTCGTGGGTTCGAAAGCGCCAGATCGAGCCGTTTCCGCGTCGGGCGCCGGTCAAGCGGGGTGTTTGGAAGCGATCGGGCGGCGCTGGGGATCGGGTTTACCGTTTGTTGACGCGGTTTGGGGCGTCCCTTGAAAGAAGCCGCGCCCAAAGCGGCTTCACTCGCCCGGTTAAGTGGCTCTGGGTTTCATCTCGCTTTGTCGGCGTCCAGCCATTACCCTCCCGTCTGTGTCTGATCTCAACCTGATTTTGCTTGGTCCGCCTGGCTCGGGGAAAGGGACGCAAGGAGAGCGCCTCACCGAGGACTTTGACCTGCCCTACTTCGCCACCGGGGACATCCTGCGTGCCGCCGTTCGCGACAGCACCGAGATCGGATTGGAGGCGAAGCGCTACATGGACGGCGGCAACCTCGTCCCTGACCAGGTGATCGTCGAGGTGGTCGCCGAGGCACTTGACGACGAGGCGACCGCCGACGGGTTCATTCTCGACGGATTCCCGCGGACGCTGGGCCAGGCGGATGCTCTCGACGCCGAACTGAAGCGCCTCGATCGGGCGCTGACCGCGGTGATCTTGATTGATGCCTCCGACGAGGAGGTGCACCGTCGGCTCGGCGGACGCCGCACCTGCCGCAAGAACGGGCACATCTTCCATGTTACGTTCGACCCGCCGAAGAACGCGGGCGTCTGCGACGTTTGTGGGGCCGAGCTGTATGTCCGCGACGATGACAAGCCGGAGACGATCACAAATCGCCTCAAGGTTTACCACGACCAGACCGAGCCGCTGGTCGGCCGCTACCGCGAACTCGGCCTGCTGAAGCGGGTCGAGGGGTCGTTGCCGCCGGATCAGGTCGGGGATCGAATCCGCGCCCTGCTGGCAACCCTGCGGATGGAAGAAGAGCTCTGAGGCGCGTGTATCGCCCCGCGGTTGCGAGAAAGGACTCCCAGCAGATCGAGAAAATGGCGGCGGCTGGCGATCTCTTGGCGCGCTGCCTGAAGATGCTGCGCGCCAAAGCTCGCGCTGGGGTGACGACGCTGGCACTCGACGCCGCCGCCGAGAAGTTCATCCGCTCGCAGGGGGCGGTTCCGGCGTTCAAGGGCTACCGAGGCTTTCCCGGCTCGATTTGCGCCTCGCCGAACTCGATGGTGGTGCACGGAATCCCGGGGGCATATGTACTGCAGAGGGGTGATCTGCTCTCGATCGATGTTGGGGTGATCCTCGACGGTTGGGTTGCCGACGCGGCAATCACGGTCCCGATCGGACCGATTGCCGAGCAGACCGAGCGCCTCTTGGCGACGACTAGGCAGTCGCTCTTTGAGGGGATCGAGGCGGCCCGTCCGGGCAATCACCTCGGTGACATCGGCGCCGCGGTTCAGGCGGCAGTCGAGCGCGAGGGCTACTACGTGATCCGGTCGCTGGTCGGACACGGGATCGGCCAGGAGATGCACGAGGAGCCGCAGATCCCGAACTACGGCAAGCCGGGTCGCGGCATCAAGCTCCAGACCGGGATGACTTTGGCGATCGAGCCGATGGTTGCCGTCGGAACCGCCGAAGTGAGGATTGGGGACGACGGCTGGGCGGTTTACTCGGCCGACGGCTCGACCGCCGCTCATTTCGAATTCACCGTCGCGGTGACCGACCAGGGACCCCGCATCTTGACCCCCTGGCACCTCGACTGAGGCATCCCCTCCGATGCGTGCTAGCATCCTCGCTTCGGTCAGCAGGCCGTCTTCGTCTGCCTGCGCCTCGATTCATGGGGGCGCGAGGCCACCTTTGTCCAAACACGAGTTGGAGCCGAGTTAGATTCCTGTGAAGGTACGTGCGTCCGTAAAGCCGATGTGTGAGCGTTGCCGGGTCATCCGGCGCAAGGGCAACGTCCTTGTCATCTGCTCGAACCCCCGCCACAAGCAGCGGCAGGGCTAGCGATGGCACGGATTGCGGGGGTAAACCTCCCGGTCGGCAAACGCTCGGTGATCGGCCTCACCTACATCCACGGGATTGGTCCGGCCACCGCCGAGAAGATCGTCGCCGCGACCAAGGTCGACCCGCAGACGCGGATCGGTGACCTGACCGAGGACGAGGTGATCAAACTTCGTAACGCGATCGAGGACTACCGGGTCGAAGGTGACCTGCGCCGCGAACGCTCGCAGGACATTAAGCGGCTGATGGAGATCGGTTCCTACCGCGGGCTGCGCCATCGCCGCGGCCTTCCGGTCCGAGGTCAGCGCACGAAGACAAATGCCCGCGGTCGCAAGGGGCCGCGCCGGATGAGTGTCGCTGGCAAGAAGAAGGCCCCGTCGGCCAAGTAGTTCGCCCAAAGTGAGGATCTGAGCATGGCTCCAACAAAGAAGGGCAAGACGCGCAAGCGCAAGGTTCGCAAGAACATCGCGGTCGGCGTCGCCCACGTCAAAACTTCGTTCAACAACACGATCGTCACCCTGACCGACCCGCAAGGCAACGTGATCGCCTGGGAATCGGCCGGGTCGGCGGGCTTCAAGGGGTCTCGCAAGTCGACTCCGTTTGCCGCCCAGGTGACCGCCGACAACGCTGCGCGCAAGGGGATGGAGCACGGCCTCGAGAAGGTCGATGTCCTCGCGAAGGGCGCTGGTTCGGGCCGCGAGACGGCGATCCGCGCCCTCCAGGCGGCCGGCTTGCAGGTGACCAGCGTCAAAGATGTGACCCCGCACGCCCACAACGGCTGTCGCCCCCGCAAGCGACGGAGGGTCTGAGCAATGGCTCGCGATACCAGCCCGCAGTGCAAACAATGTCGCCGCGAGGGCCAGAAACTGTTCTTGAAGGGCCAACGTTGCCTGACCGACAAGTGCGGCGTCGAGCGCCGCTCCTACCCGCCCGGCGATCATGGCCGTGGTCGGCTGCGGCAGTCCGAGTACCGGACCCAGCTTCGCGAGAAGCAGAAGGCGCGCCGCTACTACCAGGTGCTCGAGAAGCAGTTCCGCGCCTACTACGACAAGGCGAGCCGTCAAGACGGCATCACCGGCGAGAACCTACTGCGGCTGCTCGAGCGGCGACTCGACAACGTTGTCGTCCGGCTCGGTTTCGCCGCCTCGCGTCGCCAGGCTCGCCAGCTTGTTCGACACGGCCATTGGCTCGTCAACGGCCGTCGGGTCGACATCCCCAGCTACCAGGTCAAGGCCGAGGACGTGATCACGATCCGCGCCGAGTCGAGCGCCGCCGAGACGATTCGCGCCGCGACTGCACTGACCTCAAGTGTTCCCGCCTGGCTGCAGGCCGACCATGACGCCTTGACCGCGAAGGTTTTGCGCCTTCCCGAGCGCAGCGACATCGACGCGCCGGTCGAAGAGCAGTTGATCGTCGAGCTCTACTCGAAGTAGCTCCAAAGCTGCGGCGAGAACAAACCCGACTACAAAAAAGGACCCCCGAAGAAGATGACTTCCCTAGCTGCCCTGTCTGAATTTCAGTCGCCCCAGATCTCGAGCGAGGACATCGCCGAGAATCGCGGCACCTTTACCGTCGAGCCGCTTGATAAAGGCTTTGGCTTCACGTATGGCAACAGCCTGCGCCGAGTCCTGTTGTCGTCGTTGCCGGGCGCCGCGGTGACCAGCGTCCGGATTAGCGGCGTTTCGCATGAGTTCTCCTCGATCGACGGGGTCAAGGAAGATGTGACCGACCTGGTCCTCAACCTGAAGGACTTGGTGATCCGGATGCACACTGACGCCGACGAGATCGAGATGTCGCTGGTTGTGACCGGTCCCGGTGAAATCACCGCCGCCGATATCGACCTGCCAGCCGGGGTCGAGATCCTCGACGCCTCGCGCGCCCATATCGCGACGCTCGAGAAGAAGACCAAGCTCGAGATGTTCATGACCGTCGGCAAGGGGCGCGGCTATCGCGTCGCCGAGGCCAACAAGTCCGAGGATCATCCGATTGGCGTCATCCCGATCGACTCGATTTTCTCCCCGATTCGTCGCGCCTCCTACCGGGTTGATGCGGCCCGGGTGGGACAGCGGACCGACTTCGACAAGCTGACGATCGACGTCGAGACCGACGGCTCGATTGAGCCCGGGACGGCGCTCCGCGAGGCAGCTGAACTGATGATCGGCTCGTTGGCGATTTTCACCGACGCCGATCGGGTCAAGGAGCTGACCGCTCGCGAGGAGAGCGTGCCCGCGGTTGTCGGCCCCGGCGTCGGCTTCCCCGGTGTGGCGAGCCCGGTGGGAAGCGGCGACGATCGCTTGATCGAGGAGCTTGAGATCGGGGTTCGCGCCTACAACTGCCTGAAGCGGGCCGGTGTCGGGACGATCGGCGACCTGGTTTTGAAGTCGGAGTCGGAGCTGAACGCGATCCCGAACTTCGGTCAGCGTTCGACCGAAGAGGTCATCGAGGCGCTGGCAACGCTCGGGCTTGGGCTCCGCAGCGAGTAGGATCGCGAAATGCGTCACGGCAAGAGCCGACACAAGCTGAGCCGCGACAGCGCCCATCGCAAGGCGCTGATTCGCAACCTGTGCCGTGAGGTGATCGACCACGAGCGGATTCAAACCAGCGAGGCGAAGGCGAAGGCGGCCAAGCCAGCGGTCGAGAAGCTGATCACGCTGGGAAAGCGCGGCGATCTGCACGCGCGGCGCCAGGCGCTGAGCGCCCTCGGCCAAGACAAGTTCCTGGTTCACAAGCTGTTCGACGAAATCGCGCCGCGCTACGAAACTCGTCCCGGTGGCTACACCCGAATCACCAAGCTCGGGCCGCGCCGCTCGGATTCGACCGAGATGGTCTTCCTCGAACTGGTCTGAGCCCGGGCCTGCGGCGAGGGGCCGGCCGGCCCGTCGATGACAAACTGGCGTCTTGATATCGCCTACGACGGCCGCCGGTTCAGCGGCTGGGCCTGTCAGCCCGCCGCCCGGACCGTCCAGGCCGAGATCGAAGGGGCGCTGGCGCAGATCTTTCGCGCCCCCTGTCGGCTGACCGTGGCCGGGCGAACCGACGCCGGCGTCCACGCGCTCGGGCAGGTCGCGAACTTCGCCGCTGAACGTGATCCGCCGCCGACCCTGTTGCGCGCTCTCAACACCCTGACCCCGTGCGATATCGCGATTTGGCGCGCCGTCGCGGTCGCAGAGCGCTTCGATGCCCGTCGCGACGCGGTCGCTCGCACCTACCGCTATCGAGTCGAGACGGCTTGCGTTCTATCGCCGCACCAGGTCGGGCGCGTCTGGCATCACCCCCGCCCGGTCGACCCCGAACTGCTCGAGCGCTGCGCCGAGATGATCGGTGGGGTTCACGACTTCACCGCCTTCACCCCGACCGCGACGAAGCACCGCCACTTTCACCGTCACGTCCTCGATGCTTCGTGGCGGCGCTGCCCCGCCGCGAGCGCCGGAACCCTTGCCGCACCCGACTCGGCGATCTATGAGTTCACGATCGGCGCCGACGCCTTCATGCGCAAGATGGTCCGGATCCTGGTCGGGACCCAGCTTGATGTCGCGGCGGGCCGGCTGTCGCTGTCACAGTTCGCCTCGCTACTCGCTGGCGCACCGCGTGCCCGTGGGGGTGAAACCGCGCCGCCGCACGGTCTTTACCTGGTTGGCGTCGACTACGGATGAGTCGGCTCGGCGGGTTTTCGCCGCGGCGCTCCCCGCGCCTCCTCGCAACTTCGACCGGACCGCGATCGGGCAATCCTGCGCGACATCCTCTAGATTAGGGTCGCCTAACTTCGGCAACCCTAATAATCTGGAACTCAAGGAGATCCTCAGCCGATGAAGTCAACCTTCAAAATCGCCCTGCTCGGCGCCCTGTGCGCCTTTTTTACGCTCGGCCTGATCGCTTGTGGCGATGACGGTGGCGAGCCCGATGTCGAGTCGCAGGCCAGCCTCGGCAACCTCGATGCCGCTGATCAGGCGGTGATCGCTGGCGACCTACTGGGCGAGGCGCTCGCCGCCTACAAAAATGGCGACGCCAACACGGCCGCCGAGTTGGTCGACCAGGCCTACCTGGAGCACTTTGAGTTGGTCGAGGGACCGCTCGGGGAGATCGACCCTGAACTCAACGAACAGATCGAGCAGGGAACCCGGGAGGATTTGCGGGCCCTGATCGCCGACGGCGCGAAGCCTGGCGCGGTCGCCAAGCAGGTCGCTGCGCTAAAGGCCGCGATCGGCCTGGCCGTCAAAGCCCTGCGCAAGGACGAGGCCGGGCCGAAGTGATCAGACGGCGCCACCGCGGGCGGATCCGCCCCTGGCGTCGCTTGGCGGCGCCGGTGGCGTTTCTTTGCGCGCTCGCGGTGGTGCCGACAGCTCCCGCCTTTGGTAACGACGACCCGGTCGATAAGGCGCTCAGCGAGATTGAGCGCGCTCGCGGGATGGTGATCGATTCGCAGGCCAAGGCGGCTGACGGCGAGACCGCGGCAGCACTCGACCTGGCTCGCAGCGCCTACCTCGATCATTTCGAGTACGCCGAGATACCGTTGCGACTGCGCGACCCCGAGCTCGTCTTGGACCTCGAATTCAAGTTTGCCGCGCTGCGCGATGCGATCGAAGCGGGCGCCTCGCACGGCCAGATTCGTGAAGCCGCCTCAGCCATCTTCGACGGCCTCGACGATTGCGAGCGGGCGATCACCAAGACCGGGATCGCCGCCCCCCTGGCCGCCTTCGGTTTCTCGTTCGCGATCCTGTTTCGCGAGGGGTTGGAGGCGGTGCTTCTGATCGGGATCCTGTTGAGTTCGCTCGAAGCTGCTCGGGCTGCCGATTACCGTCGCGGGCTCGGCTGGGGAATCGGCGCGGCGATCCTCGCCAGCATCGTCACCTTCGTGCTCGCGCAGACGCTGCTCAGTCTCGCCCCGGTCGATCGCGAGCTGATCGAGGGAACGGCGGCCCTGCTCTCGGTTGTGGTCCTGTTCTTCGTCAGCTTTTGGATCGTGCAGCGGCTCGAGCACCGGCGCTGGATGGAGTTCATGCGCTCCCGGGTCAGCGCCGCGGCTGCGGTCGGCGGCACCCTCGCGTTCGCGGGCCTCGGTTTCACCGCGATCTATCGTGAGGGCCTCGAGACGGCGCTGTTCTATCAATCGCTGGTGATCTTTGCCGAGGGACTGATTCTCTGGGTCGTACTCGGCGCGCTGAGCGCGGTCGGGGCGTTGGTTGCGGCCGCCTTCGCGATCCTGAAGAGCGGACGTAAGCTGCCGCTGAAGCCGCTTTTAATCGGCGGCGCTTCGACCCTATTGCTGCTCTCGGTCACCTTCGCGGGGAACGCGGTCCGCGCCCTCCAAGAGGGCGATCTGATCGGGCTCAACCTAATCCAAGGTGACTGGGCGCGGCTGCCGATATTTGTCGCTGAGGTCACCGGCATCCATCCGACGGTTGAGGGGATCGCCGTCCAGGCAACCCTGCTCGGCATCTATGTCGCCGGTGCGATCTGGTTCTTCGCGATTCGCCCGAACATGGAGCGGCGGCGGCCGCAGCCGGAGCAGGTGATCGGATGAGCGCGCCCTCGGTGGCGGTCGCGGCGCCGCCTCGCACCGCGCTACGGATCGGGGTCGATGTCGGCGGCACCTTTACCAAGGCGGTGGCGATCACGACCGACCACTTCGAGCTGCGGGCCGAAGCCGTCGTGCCAACCAGCCACAATCACTCCGATGGGGTGATGGCGGGGGTTGCGTCGGCGCTTCGGATTTTGCTCGGCGAGCTTGACGGCGAGCGCGATCTCGTCCGCTTGGTCGCCTTCTCGACGACCCAGGCGATGAACGCCCTGCTGGAGGGGGACGTGCCGCCGGTCGGGGTGATCGGGATCGGGCAAAAGCCGGATCTGCGCCGGGCCCGAAAGCGCACCAAGGTGGGCGACATCGAGCTGGCGCCGGGGCGATCGTTGCGGACGGTTCACGAGTTCCTCGACACCACCGAGGGTCTGGCGGCGGGGGCGGCCGCGGCGGCGGTCGATCGGCTCCGGGCCGCCGGGTGCGGCGCGGTCGCGATCAGCGGCGCCTACTCGGTCGACGGTCCCGAGATCGAACTCGAAATCGCCGCCCTGGCCGCCGAACACGCGATCCCAGCCTGCTGCGGTCACGAGCTGAGCGGCGCCTACGGGCTTGAAATCAGGACGGTCAGCGCCGCGATCAACGCGGCGATCATCCCGGTGATCGAGCGCACCGCCGGGTTGGTCGAGCAGGCCCTGAAGGCGGCTGGGCTCGATGTCCCGCTGCTGGTCTTGCGCGGCGATGGCGGCGCGATGGATGTCGAGTCGTTTCGGCGCTGCCCCTCCTTCACCGTCGGCTCCGGTCCCGCCGCCGGGGTGGCGGCGGCACTGCACCGCGCCGACGCCAACGACGCAATTGTCGTCGAGGTCGGTGGCACCTCGACCAACGTCTCGCTGGTCAGCGGCGGTCGTCCGATCCTGCGCTCGATTCGGGTGATGGGGCGTCCGACCGCGATCCGCTCGATCGATAGCTGGGTGGTCGGGGTCGCGGGCGGCAGCATGGTGCGGCTGGGTCGCCGTTCGATCGCGGCGACCGGGCCGCGCAGCGCCCACCTCGCGGGATTCGGCTACGCCTGTTTCGCGACCCCGGAGGAGCTCGCCGATGCGACGGTTGAGCTGATTTCGCCGGTCGTGGGTGACCCGGCCGCGTATGTGACCTTGGTCGGCGGACCCGACGGGCAAGGGGGACGGCGCCGCTACGCGTTGACCGCGACCTGCGCGGCCAACGCGCTCGGCCTGGTCAAGCCCGAGGCCCATGCCTACGGCTCGCGCTTGGCGGCCCGGATCGGCTTCGGCAGGCTCGCCGATCACCTCGGCAGGGGGGACGCCGGCAGTCACGCTCGCGACGCCCTCGACGCCGCTTTGCGGGAGATCGGAACCGCGGTCGAGGCGGCGATCGCCTCGCACCGGATTGGCCCGTCGGTGCCGATCTTGACGCTGGGGGGGGCCGGTGAGGCGCTGGCCCCGGAGTTGGCGCGCCGCTTCGGCCGCGACCTGCTGCGCCCCGAGCACCAGGAGGTTCTGGCGTCGATCGGCGCGGCGATGACCCTGGTTCGAGCCGAGCGCTCGCGCAGCGACAGCGGCGGCGACGCCGCGGCTCGGCTTGATCTGATCCATCAGGTCGAGCGAGCCTGCGTCGATGCCGGCGCTGCCCCGGACACGGTCACCGTCGAGATTCGCTGGGACGCCGAGGAGCGGATGCTGCGGGCGATCGCAACCGGCGCGGTCGCGCTCGAGCACGGCGCCGCCGGGCGCACCCCGCTTCCGCACTCGGCGCGCCGCCAGGCTGCTGCGCGGGCGCTGCGCTGCGAGCGGGTCGAGCCGGTCAGCCTCGGCGAGTTCTACGACCTCTATCGCGACGGCGAGTGCCCCGGCGGACGTATCGCGGTGGTCGATCGGCTTGGCAGCGTCCCGCTCACCGAGACCTGCCGATCCTGCTTTGCCGGTGAGGGTCCCGAGTTCGAGTCGGAGCTGCGCCGCCAGGTCGCCGACGCCGTGATCCACCTCGGGATCGCCTCGATCATTCCCAGGGTCGTGATTGTCTGCGGGCCACGAATCCTCGACCTGTCCGACCTGCGAAGCCCCGAAGAGCTGGCGGCCGCGATCGAGCGCTTGCTGCGCGAACACCCCGGTCCCGCCGCCGCGATGGTGGCGCGCTGATGTCGCTGTATCGCCAGGCCGGATCGCTGCGGCCGAGCCGACTGGCGGCGGGGCTTGCGGCCTGCGCGCTGCTCGGGGTCGTGATCGGCTTTGCGATCGGTCGCTCAACCGCCTCCGAGGGTGATCTGTCCGATCTGGTTAACGATGCCCGGTCCGAGCTGACGGCGGCGGCGGACGCGCTGGGACTGGTCGATTCCCATTACACCTTTCAAGGCACCCCACAAGGCACCCCGTCGGGCTCGGCTCGACGTGATCTCGACGTGCAACGCGACGGAGCGCTCGCCCAAGCCGAGGCCGCCGGATCAATTCTCGCCGCCGCTGACGAACTGCGGGCAATCGACCCGGCTCGCTTTGAACAGGCCGAAGCAGCGATCTCCAGACTGGTCGAGTCGATTCGCGCCGAGGCCTCGCCGAGCGAGGTAAGCAGCGAGGCCGCAACAGCCACCGCCGCAGTTGAGGCGCTGATCGACCCCGCCGCCGAACCGGACCGATAGCCCGACTCCGCCGGGTCCGCAACCAAGCATCACCGGGCACCGAACACATCTCCGCGCACCGAGCGCCGACGCCCCGCCCGCCCCGTTCGGTCGCACCCCACCTGGGCGCACCTTTGGTCGGCAGGGGTCGACCCGATGGGCCCGAGAACGGCGTCTCGCCGCGGGCGCCGAGATAGTCGAAGCCGACCACACCATGCTGCCCGCCGCGACCGCCCGGTCGCCAGGGCCGATCGCCCCTACCAGGGGTCCCACTCGGCGACGGCCCTAAGCCTCGCAAGAATAGGTGCGGCTTTACGAGGCCGCGGCTTTACGCGGCCGATCATCGCCGCGGATGCGCCGCCGCCGCGAACCCGCAATAGCGCTGCTATTCCGTCCACCCGCCGTCACCACCCGGCTCGCTCCTTCACCGCCTAAATCACGCGTTTATTCTTGCGCGAGCCCTTATCCTCGACCTCGTGCGCGTTCTACTGACCAACGATGACGGGATCGAGGCGGCTGGATTGCGGGCGCTCCGCTCCGCTTTGCTCGAGATCGAGGGGATCGAACTCGACGTGATTGCACCGGATTCGAATCGCAGCGCCACTGCTCGCTCGATCACGACCAGAAACCCTCTCTGGGTCAGCGAGATCCGCTTCGATGACGGCGGGCTCGGCTACGCGATCGATGGAACCCCGGTGGATTGCGTGCGGATGTCCGACCTCGGGCTGATCGGGGAGCGGCCCGACCTGATTATCGCCGGGATCAATCATGGCGCCAACCTCGGCGACGATGTCACCTACTCGGGGACCGTCGCGGCGGCCTTCGAGGCAATCATCCTCGGTCGTCCCGGGATCGCCGTCTCCCAACAGTCGCGGGCCCGCGAGATGGACTTTCGCTGGGGGAACGACTTCGACTTCTCGATCGCGGCGGCGCTGACGGCGCGGCTGGCGCGGCGGGTGCTCGAGCATGGACTGCCGTCGGGCACCCTGCTCAATATTAATTGCCCCGGTTCGGCGCCGACTGGGATCGAGGTGGCGCGGCTCGGTAAGCGTCGCTACGACGACAGCCTCGAGTTGGTTGAGAGCGACCAGGCAACCGGGCGGCGGCGCTACCGGATCTACGGTCTCGCGTCGAGCTTCGATGACGAGACCGGGACCGACCTGGCTGCGTTTGCGCGCGGCCGTGTCACCGTCACCCCGATTCATTTCGACCTGACCGATCACGCGGGATTGACGACGGTTCGGGAGTGGGGGCTGGACGAGATGCTCGCCGAGGCGGCGGCGCCGCAATGAGCGCCCCGAGCGATCGCGTGGCGCGGCGGGTCGCCGAGTTGCGGGTCGAGATCGAGGCGCATGATCGCGCCTACTACCAACTCGATGATCCGGTGGTCGGTGACGACGCTTATGACGATCTGATCCTCGAGCTGCGGCAGCTCGAGGAGGAGTTCCCGGAGCTATTGAGCCCCGATTCGCCGACTCGTCGAGTCGGCGGCAAGCCGCTGCAGGGATTTGAGCAGTACGAGCACCGCGAGGCGATGCTGTCGCTTGGCAACGCGCGCGGCGCCGCCGAGTTCCTCGGCTTTGAAGCGCGGGTTGGCAACCTGCTGGCGCGCTATGACATTGTCGCTGGCGATCTGAGCTGGGTTGTCGAACCGAAGATCGACGGGCTGGCGATCTCGTTGACCTACCGGGACGGCGTGTTTGTTCGCGGCACGACCCGGGGGGACGGGCGAATCGGCGAGGTCGTGACCGACAACCTGCGGACGATCCGAGCGATCCCCTTGCGAATCGA
>JAHEXU010000059.1 GCA_023251975.1 bacterium
GGAGTCGCGGCGTGATCTCTCGGTCAGCCTCGACAACGTCGGGGGATCGCTGGCGGCGGCGGGGCGCCCGGGTGAGGCGCTGGCTGCCTACGAGGAGTCGTTGGGGATTTGCCGCGAGCTTGACGAGGCGCTCGGAACCCCGGAGTCGCGGCGTGATCTCTCGATCAGCCTTGACAACGTCGGGGGATCGCTGGCGGCGGCGGGGCGCCCGGGTGAGGCGCTGGCTGCCTACGAGGAGTCGTTGGGGATTCGCCGCGAGCTTGACGGAGCGCTTGGGACCCCGCAGTCGCGGCGTGATCTCTACGTATCCCTGTTCCAATCGGGAGGCTTGTTGGTCCAAATCGCGGACCGCCAAAGCGACGGGATTGGGTTGCTGCGGGAGGCGCTTGCGATCGCAAAGCAACTCCGGGATCGGATCGAATCCGCCACGATCGACGACGAAATCAGGGTCATCGAGGGCCGACTCCGGGAATTTTCAGACTCCCCGGCGCCACTCGACGGTGAGCCCGTAGTTGGCGCCTGATCCGGCGCCTTCCGGGGCGTCTTCACGGCGCCACTGCGATCGACCCAACCATCGAAATGGCGAAATGGTTCGGTTGCCAAGACGGTGGCGACTCACAGCAGTGATGTCGAAATCGAGGCTTCGTGCGATTGGGATCGGGGCTTTGGCCGTGGCTGACAGCCAAGCTCGCCCGCGGCCCCGACGAGAAGATCATCGTCGCCTTACGCTGGCTGCCCCTCCAGACATCTCCAACCAGTTGGCCGGTCTCGACGGCGCCTGGATTGGACCGCGAGTCTGCCCCCGGCAATCCGGCTACTTGACGACTACCTGCCCATCCATTCCCTGATGGATGTCGCAGAAGTAATCAATCGTGCCGGGCTTGTCGAAGGTGATCTCGGCGGTTGAGCCAAGCTCCTTGAGGTCTTCGTCGAACTCGCCGGTCGGCTTCTCGCGGGTTCCGGAGGTGATCGTGTGCAGGATGTCGTCTTGGTTGTCGAAGGTGATCGTGGTCCCGGCGTCGACCGTGATCGGGTTGGGGTCGAAGGCAAAGGTCTTGATCGTGACGACGGTCCCTGCAGCGCTTGAATCGTCGCCGCTGGAGCCGCTGCTCGAATCCGAGTCGGAATTGTCGCCGCAGGCGCCGAGCCCGAGGGTGAGCGAGGCGGCTGCTGCCAGGGCGGTGAGAGTGCGTCGGTGATTCATTCGTGGTTCCTTCGGTCGTTTCGATTTTTCAGGTCTCTCAAACTTATCCGCGACGAGTCGGCGGGGCTCGGGTCGGGATCGTCGGACCCGGGGGTGAGCCCGGACGGTTCGCGAGAAGAATCCCGCTCACCGTCCAGGCCCGCTTCCGGGGAGGGGTGGTGGTTGGTCTCAGCCGCCGAACTTATCGGGGAACTGAGTCGTGATCGCACCTGCCAGGACTGCAGCCAGATCAACGTCGTGGCTGGCGGCGGTCCGCAGGTCGGCAAAGACCTCGGTATCACCGGCAACCGCTGCGTCGATCGTGGTCAGCAGGCTCTCGACGTGCGGGATCAGAGCCTCGGACACGGCGTCCTTGGTCAGGCCACCTTCGGTGGCGGATTCGAGGAATGCGCCGAAGTCCTCACGGTAGCCCGCGAGATCCTTCTTGGCCGCCTTCGCGCCCTTCTCGTCGCCGGTTGCCTTGCCCAGCGTGTAGTCGACGAAGAAGCCGATGTGGGTGTTCCACAGCTCCTTGAACTGCTCGCCGGCTGGATCGCCGTAGACGCTGCCAATTGCAGCAGCCAGTGCGTCGGTGTTGGCGTCGAGCGCCTCTTGCGCAGCGACGACTCCCGGATCTTTGAGATCGCCACCGGCGTTGATCGCTGTCGCGATCGTGATCGTGGCCGCGTAGACGTGGCCGTCGAGCAGACCGGTCAGGGCTGCGCGCAACTCCGATGCCGGCGATGCCGGGTCACCCGGAATCTCGTTCTGGGTTGCAATAGCACCGGACAGGGCAGCGGCGATGTCAGGCATGTGACTCGCTGCTTCTTGCAGGTCGACGAACGGGTTGCCGGTTCCGGCAGCGATGTCGTCAACCGCCTTGGCGACGGAAGCGACGTGCGGGGCCAGGGCCTCGGCAACCGCTTCCTTGCTCAGACCACCCTCGGTGGCCGACTCGATGAACGCCCCGAAGTCGGAGCGGTACTGATCGAGGTCGGCGGCGGCCTTGGCGGCGAGCTTGTCGTCACCGGTCAGGCGCCCCTTGGCGTAGTTGACGAACATGCCGATGTGCGAACGCCACAGCTCAAGGAACTGCTTGCCCGCGGCCTTGCCGTAGACCGATCCGATGGCATCGCCGAGCGCGACCGAGTTCTCATCGAGAGCTGCCGCAGCGGCTTCGAACTCAGGCGAGTCAAGGCCGCCTTCAACGGTCGCGGCTTGAATGACCGCGATCCCGGCGAGATCAACATGCTCGGTCAGGATGTGGGTCAGTCCGGCGCGCAGGGTCGCGGCATCGGTGTCCGAGCCGGTGTCTGCGGCCGACGCGGTTCCGCTGCCGTCGCTTGACGACGATGTCGTCGTTTCGTCATCTCCACAGGCGACCACAAAAATCGAAGCGATTGCGACGACCATGGCCACAAGCAGAGTTCTCCACTTGGTATCCAACGTTTCCTCCCGGTTGGGGTTTCGATATCGCCGCAAGCTACGAGGGTGCGCCAGGATCGGATCACCCGCGCATCGATTGATCCGAGCTGCCCTTGACCGCGTAATCGAGGGCATGGCACGTGAGCAACAACAGCGCCTCGGAATGACCGCGATCTTGGCGGTTTTACTTGGCTTGCTCGCGGTCTTGGCGATTCGGTCCGGGGGCGCCTCGGGCAGAGCGATCCCCCAGTCCGACCACGACTTCGACATCGTGATGCGCGAAGGTAGCATCGAACTCGAGGCCGCGAGCTTGGCGCCCGGCAAACAGGTGGTCGAGGTCCTAAATGACGGTAGGGGCCAGCACGAAGTGGTGGTCGTGCGGACCGATTTGGCGGCCGACGAACTACCGGTTGGGCTGCACGGCGTCTCGATCGCGTTGGCGACCGAGCACGGCGGGAAGTTGGTGATCGGCGAGGATCACCTCGGGCTCGGCCACGTCCATCGGATCGGCGCGATCACCGGCCAGCTAAGCGGTGATCGAAACCGCTACCAGGTCAGCCTCCGTCCCGGGCATTACGTCGTTTACTGCCAGATCGCCAGTCACTACCTGGTCGACGAATACGCCGAGTTTACGGTCGAGTAGGCCGCGGGCGAACTGAACCGCCGGGTGGCTCGGGGGCGCCGCCGAGGCGCGGTGCGGAGGTCCGGGGTCGCTGACGGTTTCGGTAAGCCCGGCCTCGCCGCGGCCGAGGTCGACGTCGCCTTCCACGCCCTGGTTGCCGCCGGGAAGACTCGCTCGGCGAGCGGCTGGCGGCCAGCGAGATCAGGCACGATCTGATCCTCACCCCGGCGCTCTGCGAGGTGCGAGCGACGTTGTTCGGCGATCTGTGCGCCGTCTCCGCCCGGCTGTCGCAATCACAGCGCGTGGTCTACCGGGCGTTCGCGAGGCTGGCTCAGCCCGTGGGATGGGGAGCCCTAACAGCGATCGGACGGCTCACCCGTGCCGGTGAGGGCCCGGGTGGCCGTCCGCTCGCGTCCCAACGAGAGAGGTGCTGCGCTCGCAACGCGGTGAGTCGCGACCGTCGCACAACCAGCTACGCCGGAGGACGACGGTTGGATCACCGATGCGATTGCCCGGCTTGGCGGCGGCCTGATTGAGCGTCTTGGTGGCGACGCGGGGTGCGCTCGCCTGAGTCGCGGGTGGGGGCCGATCGAGAGCGGTTGGCGGGGCGCGGGGCGGTCGGCTTGCGATCGCTTGGGCTTGCAGGCTCGCTCGGGACCGGTGCGGCGGCGGCGGCGAAGTCGAGGATCAGCCCGGCGACCGCATCGGGATTCTCGACGTTTGGCGAGTGGCCGGAGCCGTCGATGATCTCGACCTCGGCCGAGTCGATCGCTTCCCACTCCGCAGTTGCCGCGTCAACATCAATCAGGCCGTCTTCGCTGCCCATGATCACCAGCGCCGGGACCAGGGCGCCGTCGATTCGGTCCGCCAATGAGCTTGCCGCGATGAAGTCAGCGAAGCCGTCGGGTGAGTCGTGGAATGACGAGTAGGTCATCGCCCGGAGGTCTTTAACCGGCTGGTTTTCGTCCTCGAAGCCGTCGGCCAGGTCGAAGCCCGGGGCGAACGCGTCGGACTTGATGGCCGAACGGAGGATGAAGTCGGGGGTAAGGCGCCACGAGCCGGGGCCGATCAGCGGCGCTCGCGCCAGCTTCGCGACGAACCCGAAGTCCTGTCTTGAATCCGGGCTCGGCGGCGTGTCGATGATCACGACCCGGTCGACCAGCTCGCTGGCGGTCTCGGCGACCGATGTCGCGACCGCGCCACCGAGCGAGTGCCCGACTACGACCGCGCCCTGGATCTCGAGCCGGGCCAGCACCTGCGCGACCAAAGCCGCCTGGTTTTCGATCGTGTAGCCGGATCGCGGCTTCTCTGAGCCGCCGTGCCCGAGCAGGTCGATCCGAACCACCCGGTGCTGGGCTGCCAAGCTGGGCCCGACCTTGTCCCACCAGCGCATCGAGCAGGTGTAGCAATGGATTAGAACAATCGGTGCGGTCTCGCCGGCGGTTTCGGCGGTTGGCCCCTCGTCAAGCACCTGCACGGTCGCGGCCTCCAGCTTCATCAACTGGGCGCCCTGAACCGATAATTCAGCCGGTTTTGTCTGGCGAGCGGTCACGTAGGCGTTTACTGCCAGCAGGGCTGGCAGCAAAATCAAGGCGGTCAAGAAAATCTTGCGGCGACGGCTCATTGGTTGAGTTCTCCTTCCGGTTGTGGGTTCAGGGTCGGCACACCGACTTGCGGCGAATCGGACTCGGTCGATTCGCATACACGGTCGCAGGCCTATTCGCGACTCGGTAGCTGCATCCGTGGGCGCTACCCTACCCGAGCCGCGGGGCAGAAAAAGCCGAGATGATGCAAAAGCTTGAAAAATTCGTGATCGAAGGCGGGGTGCCGCTGTCGGGGGAGATCAGGGCAGCGGGCAACAAGAACGCGGCGTTGCCGATCCTGGCCGCCTGCTTATTGACCAGCGAGCCGTTGCGGCTCTCCAACGTGCCGCGGATCCGCGATGTCGAGTCGCAGATTGCGCTGCTCGAGGGGATCGGCGTGCGAACCGAATGGCTGGGCCAAAACGAGATCCGCCTGCAGGCTGACGCGGTCGAGCCGGGCGAGCTCGACGAGCGCCAGGCGAGCCGGATTCGCGCCTCGTTTTTGCTTGCCGGGCCGCTGTTGGCGCGCTTTGGCTCGGCCCGCATGCCGCCGCCGGGTGGCGACACGATCGGGCGGCGCCGCCTCGACCCGCACCTTGACGCCTTCGCCGATCTCGGTGCGGCGATCGGCGGCGAGCGTTGGATCGAGCTGAGCGCCCCGTCCGGCCTCACCGCCAATCGCATCTACATGGACGAACCGTCGGTGATGGGGACCGAGAACGCCCTCCTCGCCGCCGCCCTGACCCCCGGCGAGACGACGATCGCCAACGCCGCTTCGGAGCCGCACGTCGTCGACCTGGCGCGCCTGTTGACCAAGATGGGTGCGACGGTTGACGGGATCGGCTCGAACGTGATGACGGTCCACGGGCGGGCCGAGCTAGGCGGCGCCGAGCACCGAATCTGCAGCGATCACATCGAGGTCGGCAGCTTCATGGCGCTGGCCGCGGTGACCGGTGGCGAGCTGCGGATCACCGACGCCAACCCCGATCAGCTTTGGATGATTCGCCGCCAGTTCCGAAGGCTTGGCCTGATTACCGAGGTCGCTGGCGAGGATCTGCTGGTGCCGCCGAATCAGCGCCTGGCCGTTCAGGCCGACCACGGCGAGGCGATTCCGAAGATCGACGACGGCCCCTGGCCCGCCTTCCCGGCCGATTTGACATCGATCGCCCTCGCGGTCGCGACCCAGGCCGAGGGCACCATCTTGATCTTCGAGAAGATGTTCGAGAACCGCCTCTTCTTCACCGATAAGTTGGTCGCGATGGGGGCACGGATCACCCTGTGCGACCCGCACCGAGCGATTGTCTCCGGCCCCAGCAAGCTCTACGGGGAGCGTCTTGAGAGCCCCGACATTCGCGCCGGGATGGCGATGCTGATCGCCGCTTTGGCTGCCGAGGGGCGCTCTGAGATCGGCAACGTGATCCAGATCGACCGCGGTTACGAACGAGTCGACGAGCGCCTGCGCGGTCTCGGGGCGCGGATCGAACGGGTCGCTGTCAACCCGATCAGCGGCTGAGCGATGATCCATCCGATTCCCGAGGGAACCCGCGACATCCTGCCCGACGAGATGCTGGAGCTGCGGCGGATCGAGCAGGCCCTGCGCGAGACTTTTCTCGGTGCCGGATACGGCGAGGTCGCGACCCCGGCGCTCGAATATCACGCCGTCTTGGAGCGCGGCGGCGGCACCCGCAGCGCCTTCCGCATCTTTGATGAGACGGGCGGAATGTTGGCGCTTCGCTCTGACATCACGGTGCCGATCGCGCGACTCGTCCAGTCGCGGCTAAACGCGATCGAGCCGCCCCATCGGCTTTGCTACTTCGGCAATAGCTACCGCTCGATCCGTCCCCAGCGCGGTCAGATGCGCGAGTTTATGCAAGCCGGGATCGAGCTGGTCGGCGGCGGCGGGCAGGAGCCGGCGACGACCGAGGTGATACGAGTCTTGAGTAGCGCGCTCGACGCGATTGGTCTGACCCGCGCCGTGATCGGTCTCGGAGACGCCGACCTGTATCGCGCCTTGATGGTTGAGATCGGCCTCGCCGAGCCGGAGCGAGATGCAATCCTGGCGGCCCTTTTGAAGCACGATCTGGTCGAGCTGCGCGCCTTGGTCGTCGCCGCCGGCGGTCTGCAGGAGGGCCACCGCCGGGCCTTGATCGAGATTCCGACGATGCGGGGTGGGCCTGAGGTGATTGCCTGCGCGATCGCGGTCGGCGGCGAGCCGGTTCGCCGGGCGAGCGATCGCCTCGCCAGGACCTGCGCGATGCTCGACGATCTCGGGATCGCCGATCGGGTCCAGCTCGACCTCGGGCTGCTGCGCGACCTCGACTACTACACCGGGGTGATCTTGGAGGTCTACGACCCGGCGCTCGGCCACATTCTCGGTGGCGGCGGGCAGTACGACGCCCTGCTTGGCCGCTACGGCCCCGAGATGCCGGCCACTGGTTTTTCCCTCTACGTCGAGCGGCTCCACATCGCCCAGGCCGAGGAAGAGCGAATCTCGCGGGCCGAGGCGGCGGGGCCGGACTGATCGTGGTTGTCGCCGGTCCCACCTCGGCCGTCCCCTATGGCGCGCTTCGCCTCGCGGTGCCGCGCGGTGCCCTGCTCGGCGAGACCCTCGATCTGCTTGATCGAGCCGATGTCGACACCACCTCGCTTCGTTCCGACTCGCGGGCGCTGATTTTCGATCTCGGCGACCTCGTCGTCGTGACGATGCGACCCTCCGATGTCCCAACCTACGTTGAGGCGGGTGCCGCCGATCTCGGGATCACCGGCAAGGATGTCTTGGTCGAGCAGTCTGATCGGGTCGCGTACGAGCTTTCCGACCTGCGCTACGGGCACTGCCGGATGGTTCTGGCGGGCCGCCGCGGCGACACCAGCCTGGGTGAATCGGCGCGTCGTCTTGGGGTGATGCGGATCGCGACCAAATACCCCCGCACCGCCGAGAACTACTTCGCCGAGACCGGACGTCAGGTCGAGGTGATCGAGGTCAAGGGATCGGTCGAGTTGGCACCGCTTTGTGGGCTTGCCGATGGGATCGTCGATCTGGTTGCAACCGGCCGAACGCTCGACGAGAATGGGCTCGAGGTTCGCGAGGAAATTCGCGGCTGCACGGCCCGCCTGATCGCCAACCGGATCTCCCAGAAGCTGCGCGGTGAGACCTTCGACGCTCTGGTCGCGCGACTTGAAGGGGCGGCACCCTGAGGGCTCGTCGGTTCAGGCTCGACACCGCCGCGGCGGCCGGTGCGCTTGCCGCCGAGTTGCGAGCGAGCGCGCCCGAGGAGACCGCGCGGCGAACCGAGGTGGCCCGGATCGTCGAGCGGGTTCGGCGCGGCGGTGATCGTGAGCTTGAGGCAATATCTCGACAGATCGACGGCGCCGCCGCGCCCGCCGCTCCACTCGGCCGCGATTACTTGGAGGCCGCATTGGATCGGATCGAACCAGGGCTGCGCGATGCGCTGGAGCGGGCGATCACCAACATCGAGGCGGTCGCCGCCGCCCAATTGACCGAACCGAGCGTCGTTTTGCTTCCGCAGGGTCACCGGGTCGAGATCCGTCGGGTCGCGGTTGGCGCCGCTGCCGTTTATGTCCCGGGCGGCCGCGCCCCGTATCCATCGAGCCTGCTTATGGGCGCGATTCCGGCCCGCGTCGCCGGGGTTGAGCGGGTCGTCGCCGCGACCCCTCCGGCTGGCGATGGATCGATCGCCGATGTGATCGCTGCCGCCGCGGCGCTTGCCGGGGTTGACTCGGTTTACCCGATCGGTGGCGCCCAGGCGATCGCGGCGCTCGCCTACGGGACCGAGACGATCGCCGCGGTCGACGTGATTGTCGGCCCCGGCAGTCCCTGGGTCCAAGCGGCGAAGGCGCTGGTTTGCGGGCAGGTTGGGATCGACGGCTACGCCGGACCGTCCGAGCTGATGGTGCTTTGCGACGAAACGGCGCCGCGCGATTGGATCGCCGCCGACCTCTGTGCCCAGGCCGAGCATGGGGAGGACTCGCCGCTGATCGTCGTCTCTACCGGCGGCGATTGTTTGGCTGCGCTCGGCGAAGCGGTCGAGGCGCTGGCCGCGGCACGACCCGGTGTCTGCGATGCCACCCTGAGCTTGGTCGAGGTCGCAGACGAGGAGACCGCGATCGCGCTCGTCAACGCCTACGCACCCGAGCACCTGCAGATCGCCTGCGCCGACGCCGAAGTCCTCGCCGACGCAGTTCGCACCGCCGGTTGCGTCTTTGTCGGCGCCGCCGCGGCGACCGCTTTCGGCGACTACGCAGCCGGCTCGAACCATGTTCTGCCGACCGGCGGCGCGGGGCGCTTCACCGGCCCGCTCGGCCCATCCGCCTTCTCGCGCCCGATCTCGCTGGTCAGCGTCGGTCAGACCGCGGCTGCCAATCTGGCCGAGACCGTGAATACGATTGCCCTGGCAGAGGGATTTGTCGTCCACGGCGAATCGGCGATGTTGAGAGCCCAATGACACGAGTCGCAGCGATTGAACGAAAGACCGGTGAGACCGAAATCTCACTGCTGCTCAACCTCGATCCGGAGCCGTCTGAGATCGCCGCCGGGGCGACGATTTCGACCGGGATCGGCTTCTTCGACCACATGCTCGAGCTGCTGGCTCGACACGGTCGGCTCGGCCTCGAAGTCCGCGCCGTCGGTGACCTCGAGACGGGATCGCATCACACCGTCGAAGATGTCGGGATCGCCTTTGGACAGGCGCTCGACGAGGCGCTTGGCGATCGCGCCCGGATTCGGCGCTATGCCGACAAGTCGATCCCGATGGACGAGGCGCTGGCCGACTGCGCGATTGATATCTCAGGTCGTGGTTTTTGCCGTTTCGAAGCGAATTTGCCGCCGGTTTCGATCGCCGGTTACGAGGTCGAGCTGACCGAAGAGTTCTTCCGAGCCCTCGCGACCAACGCCAAGCTGACCCTCCACATCAACGCCCGCTACGGGACCAACGCCCATCACATCATCGAGGGCTGCTTCAAGGCATTCGCGCGGACCCTGCGCGAAGCAGTCTCGCTCGACCCGAGCGAAGCGGGCGTTCCCTCGACCAAGGGAACCCTCAGTTCGTAGTCGGCGCCGGTCAGGGCGACGAATGAACGCCGCCCGTTCGCGAGCAGACGCGAGGTCGGGCGAGCTCAGCTTGGATCCGGGTCGAGCCTGACGGACACCTTGACCGAGATGGGGACTGACGCCGCCGTCGCCCGGGCGACCAGGTGAGCATCACCGACGAGGTTTCCCCGGATGATCAGCCCGTCGCCGAGCGCGCGGTAGGTTCGCCAGAAGCGCTTACCCTCACCGCTGCTGATGACCCCGTCTCGGCTAATCAGGCGATCGATCGCCGCGACGGCCTGGCCTGGGCTGAGTGGGTCGGCAAAGATTCCCGGGTGGGTCGAGATCCTCAAAAACGCGATCGCAGTCGGCCAGAACAGGTAGAACAGTTGCGGAGGTTCGATTGCCTCTTCAACCGCCTGGCGGGCCTGTTGATGAACCTGACTACCTGTGTCAGCCGCGTAGAGGAGGACGTTTGCGTCGACCGTGAAGCTCACCGGTGGTGAGTGGTTTCGAAGAGCGCCTGCACAGCGTCCTTGTCCTCGAGGTCGACTCTCGCTTTCATCGGTTTGGCGAGCCAGTCCAGAGGCTCGGGGTTCGATCCCTCGGGTCGGTCCTTGAGCGCGCGCGCCAGCAACTCCGACGCGAGGTCTCCGAGTGCCCTCCCGGTTTGCTCCCGCAGCAAAACAAGCTGACGCAGGACGACAACGTCCAGGTTCAGCGTTGTTCGGGGCATGATGCACGATGCTACCCGCGCAGGCGCATCGGATGCGCCAAAAGGGTCTTGCCGTCGGATCGCATCACCGATCGATGGGAGTTTCGTGCGGCGCGTTCCAGCTACCAGCTCGCCGAGCTTTGAGCAGAACGGCGCTCCCGCGTCGGCTGCCCGGCTGGATCAGTCGTCGGGCGGCTAGGCTTCGGTCGATGAAGATCCCGGTCGCGCGTGATCAGGCGGTGGGGATGGGGTGGCTGGTGGCTTCACCCTTTTATGCCGACGGGATCGGTGCCGGGGCGGTTTCTTTGGCCGCCGAGATTGAGCGGGTCGTCCCCGCGGTGGTTCGGATGATCGGGTCGCGGGTCGGTCTGGTTGCCGGCTTTTCGATCTGGCTGGGCGCCCGAAGCTTTGCGGTGGTCGGGTTGGTTCGAGGGGAGCCGGGGGTGCTCAGCTTCTTGGTTTTGGAGGCGCTGCGGGGGCGACGGCGGACCGCGCTGCTGGAGTTCCTGCCGGGGCCCGAACCTTCGCGCCGCTGGAAGCGAGTGCTTCGACGGGCTCGCTTCGCGCTGGTTGAGCGCCCGGCGACAGTACGGGCGATGGCGGTCGGGCAGGTGCTGACAGCACCCGAGCGCGACCTCTGCGCGGCGCGCTTCCGCGTCTCGAACGAGCGCTTCCGCCACATTTCGTGGGCGCTGATGCGGTACCCGGCGCCGCTGCCGCCGGTTCACTCTGACGCCGCGGCGGTGGTTGCCTCGGGCCGAGCCTCGTGCGACTGGCCGACCCTGTTTGCGGCGGCGAGATCCGCCGATTGGCCACTGATCGTGATCTGCGGCAGCGCCGATCTGGCTGAGGTCGAGGCGCTCAATCACGACCGACGGGCCCAGGTTCATTCGGAGTTAAGCCGCACCGAGCACGATGCGATTGTCTCGGCCGCGGCGGTCTACGCGGTGGTGTTGCGCCGTCAGAAGGGGCCGAGCGCCGGCCACGTCAGGTTGATGGCCGCGGTTGGGGCAGGCGCCCCGGTCGTCGCGACCGAGTCGCCGGGACTTGACGGCTATCTGATCGGGGGGGAGACGGCGCTTTTGGTCGAGCCGGCGAATCCGGCCGCCCTCGCCGCGGCGATCCAGCGCTTGATCGACGACTCCGAACTGGCCGCTCGGGTTCGCGAGGCGGCGCACCGTCGCGCCGCAGAGTGGACCTACAACGAGTATTTCGAGGCGATCGGCGAACTCTGTCGCGGCCTCTCCGAGGGCTCGAAGCCAGGCTGAGCTAAGCCTGGATACACCGAACCGACCGGCGAATCCGCCCCCCATCCCGGCGCCGGGAGCCGATTCGCGCCCCCGGGGCACCACCCCGCGGGTGTTCACCAATCGACCCCCGACTTGGCCTGGAAAGCGGATTCACTCGGCCGTTTCGGTGGATCCAGGCTGAGCGGCTGGGGCGGACCGCGGTGAACTTGCGAAAGTCTCGGTCGGATGCTCGGCGAGTTGGCCTGGCAAGCGGATTCACCAGCCCCGGTTCGGGGGATCCGGGCTAAGCTTGACCACGATGAACAGCGCTGGGACGATCGCTATCTGTGATTATGGGATGGGCAACCTGCGCTCGGTCGAGAAGGCGCTGGAGCGAGTTCGGGCAAGGGTCGTTTTGAGCGCCGATCACGATTTGATCGGATCCGCCGCCGGGGTGATCGTGCCGGGCGTCGGCGCCTTCCCCGAGGCGATGCGGCGAATTCGCGCCCTCGGACTCGACGGCCTGATCGCCGAGCGGGCCGAGGCGGGGGTGCCAATCCTTGGGATTTGCCTCGGGATGCAACTACTCTTCGAGTCCTCAAAAGAGCACGAGGGTTCGGCTGGGCTGGGGTTGCTTGGCGGCTCGGTTGAGCCGCTAACCGCCGTCGGGCTCAAGGTCCCCCATATCGGCTGGGCGCCGCTGCGCTTCGAAGCCGGGCACGCCGAGGCGACCGGCGGCGCCCTGCTCGAGGGGATTGTCGAGGCGACCCCGTTCTACTTCGTTCACTCTTACGTCGCGCACCCCTCCGAGCCGGGCGAGCTGGTGGCAAGCGCCGCCTACGGCAGTCGCTTCAGCGCAATCGTCGGCCGTGGCAACGTTTTGGGGGCGCAGTTTCACCCCGAGAAGTCGAGCGCCGCCGGGCTGCGGTTGCTCGCCAACTTCGCCTCGATCTGTGCCGCCGCAAAGCTCGGGCCAGCGCTTGCCAGGTGATCCTCTACCCGGCGGTTGACATTCGTGACGGCCAAGCGGTTCGACTGACCCAGGGCGATTACGCGCGGGAGCAGGTATACGACGCCGATCCGGTTGACGCGGCGCGGCGCTGGGCCGACGGTGGTGCCGAGCGGCTCCATCTGGTCGATCTGGACGGCGCCCGCGCCGGTCACCCCTGCAACCTCGCCGCGGTCGACCGAATCGTCGCCGCGGTTTCGATCCCGGTCCAGCTCGGCGGTGGGCTGCGCGATCAGTCGGCGGTCGCGACGGTGCTGAACGCCGGGGTTGACCGGGCGGTTTTGGGGACGGCAGCGCAGTCGGACCCCGACCTGATCGAGCGTTTGGTGGCCGAGCATGGGCCAGAGCGGATCGTCGTCGCCGTCGACGCCCGAGCTGGACGGGTTTCGGTAGCCGGATGGCGCGAGCAGACCGCGACGACCCCGGCCGAGTTGGTTTCGGCCCTGGCCGAGCGAGGGGCTCGGATCTTTCTCTACACCCCGGTCGAGGTTGACGGAACCCTGGAAGGCCCCGACCTGACCCGACTCGACGCGGTCGAGGCGGCGGCGGCAGAAGCCGGGTCGCGGCTGATTTACTCCGGCGGGGTCGGTCTGCTCGCCGATCTGAGGGCGCTGCGCCGACGATCGGCAGCGATCGACGGGGTGATCGTCGGGCGAGCCCTTTATGAGGGACGATTCAGTGTCGGCGATGCAATCGCCGCTCTCGCCCCGTAATCAGGCGCTCCGAACGATCGCCCGGTCCCTAAGATCTGCGCCATGTCGATTCCCACGGTGCTGATCAGCCGGATGGCAACCGCGGCCCGCTTTACGGTCTGGGCGCGCGTCTTTGCGCTGGCCAACGTGGCGCTGGCGATGAAACATCACCTCGACCTGCTCGACGATAGCGAGAAGCTGGAACTCCGCAACCTCGTCACCCAGTCGAAGGGCCGGGCGGCCAACCTGACCGAATCGGAGCGGCTGCGATTGCGCGAGTTGGTTGCCAAGGTTGAGCCGACCGACTTTGCGCGGGAGGCCGTCTCGTCGATGATCCCGCTGCGTCGCGGCAAGTAACCGGCGGTCGATGTCGGTCTTGAAGCGCGTTATCCCCTGTCTTGATGTCGATCGGGGCCGGGTTGTGAAGGGAACCAACTTCGTCGGTTTGCGCGACGCCGGGGACCCGGTTGAGCTGGCCGAGCGCTACGACGCCGAGGGGGCCGACGAGCTGGTTTTCCTCGATATCACCGCGACCCATGAGAAGCGCGAGACGATTGTCGATCTGGCGCGTCGGACCGCCGACAACGTCTTCATCCCGTTCACGATCGGGGGAGGGATCGGTTCGGTCGCCGACGCTCAGTCGGTGCTAGACGCCGGTGCCGACAAGGTCTCGGTCAACTCGTCGGCGCTCGCCCGGCCCGAGCTGATCGGCGAGCTGGCGACGGTCTTTGGTAGCCAGTGCGTGGTGATCGCGATTGACGCGAAGCGAGCGGTCGCCGAGCCCGCGGTCCCGACCGCACCGCCGCGTTGGGATGTCTACGTCGCCGGGGGGCGACGGCGGATCGACGGTTGCGACGCGGTTGGCTGGGCGCGCGAGGCAGCCGAACGCGGCGCCGGTGAGGTGTTGCTGACCAGCATCGATCGCGACGGAACCAATCTTGGTTACGAACTCGAGCTGACCGGCGCGGTCGCGGCGGCGGTCGCGGTTCCCGTTATCGCCTCCGGTGGCGCCGGGGAGCCCGCCCACCTCGCCGAGGTCGTTCTCGAGGCCGGCGCCGACGCCGTCCTTTGCGCTTCGATCTTTCACTACGGGGCGTTCAGCGTTCGTCAGGCAAAACAGGCGATGCGCGAGGCTGGCGTCGCGGTTCGCCTCTAATATGTGGAGATTGTCCTCTCCTCCTCGATTCGCCGATCAGTCCACCGGGCCGGCGCCGGCGCTGACGGCGGGACCGCGGAGCACCGACGATGTTGACACGATCGCGATTGGGACCACCTTGGAATCATCGGTAGCGGCGGCCTTCGGAACCGTGGGAATGCGGCTCAGAGCGACATCCGGGCTGGCCCTGGTCGGCGCGCTTTTGATCCTGCTCGGGTGTGGATCGGACGCGAGCGAGGCGGTTCCTTTGCCGGGTCGTGCGATTGAGGGCGCGAGCCTGATACTCAACTCGAAGCGTGCCGAGCCCGGGGATGCGATCCGGGTCCGGGTTCGGAACGGGAGTGATCAAAGGCTGGAGTACGGGCTGAGCTACGTCCTGTATCGCGAGGCCGAATCGGGATACGTCAAGCTACGAGACTACGAGCCGGTAAGTAACTTCATCTTGCTCTCGGCGGACCCCGGCGAAACCGCCGGGCCCGAGTATCCCCCAGGTTCAAAGGATTCAAAGGGTGCCGGTTCAATCGACGCATTCGTGCTGCCCGACGACATCAGCTCAGGCAACTACCTACTGGCAAGGCGAGCCGACAAAGCGGACCGAGGGCACTGGCTTTTCGGCCAGTTCGTCGTCGAGGCTGGCACCTGATGGCAACCGGGATCGGCCCGGGAAGTGCGCAGGGGGCGCCGTCAGGGGGCGCGAATGCCGGTATGGCGCGGCACCGCACCGATGATTCCGACTGAATCGGCTCGCTCTTTCAGCTTGGTTCCGCCGTCGCCGCTTTGCTTCTTGCCGCCAGCTCCGGGTTGGCGGCTGTGCTTGAGCGGTTCCAGCGCGGTGATCGTGTCGGCACCGATCACGAAGATCAATCGGCCGTTTGAGATCACCGGTCCGTACTGGCCCTGATTCAGCTTGAAGGTGCGGCGGGTGCTCGAGAGGTCATAACCCGAGGTCGAGTTGCCGGTAAAGGTCGAGATGTAGACGTTCGGACCGATCACGGTCGCCGGGCCGCTTACCTGGCCGCCGACCGGAACCTTCCAGTTCAGCGACCCGCTCTCGGCGTCGACCGAATACAGGTAGGTGTCGTGGGAGCCGAAATAAACCGCTGGCGGGGTCTTTTCGGTCTCGGCGACCGCGACCCCTGAGTAGACGTAGTTGGCGGCCGAGTAGGTCCAGGCGATCTCGCCGGTCTGCTCGGAGAAGCTGTAGACGCGGCGATCGACGTTGCCCGCGAAAACCCGCCCGTAGGCAACCGCTGGTGTCGAGTAAAACCGCCCCGAGCGACCGAGGCCGATTCCGAGGTCGGAGCTGGCCCAGTTGATCGAACCGTCGTCGGCGTCGATCGAATACATCTTGCCCGCATAGTCGCCGACAAACAGGTTGCCGTCGTGGAACGCCGGGGCCGCCTTTACCTCACCCTCCAATCGGGTCGCCCAGACCGTCTCGCCGCTGCGGGTGTCGAGCGCGTAGACGGTCCCGTCCTCGGAGCCGAAGAAGACTCGCTTGCCGACCGTTACCGGCGAGGATTCGGAGCGGCTTGGCAGGTCACGCTGCCAGACGCGATGCCCGTTTTTGGCGTCGATCGCAAGCGCCTGCGGCGGGTCGAGGGTGACCACGTAGAGGTGGCCGCGGTGGTAGGCGGGGGAGGCGGCGTTGAGGACCCCGAAGTCGTGGCGCCACAGCTCGGTGCCGCGCTTGGCCCGCAGCGCGAACGCGACCGCGTTGTTATCGACCCCGAAGATCCGCCCGTGGGTGGCGACCGGGGTGAACTCCAAAAGCGCGCCGCGCTGGTACCGCCACAGCTGTCGAAACGGCGGACGCAGTCGCGGTGCGTCGAGGTGTTTGGTCCGGGCGCGGTCGAATCCGAACCACGGCCAGGAGACGGCGCCACGAATCGGGTGCTCGTCGGCCTGTTGATCCTTGACGAAGGCGACGTTGGAGTTGCGGATGTCATGGGGGCGGTCGAGTTGCGAGTAAACGCTGTAGGTCGCGAGCGCCCCGAGCCCGAGCAGGCAGGCGCCGATCAGCAACCGCTCGCGTGGCGAGAACGCCTGCCAGGTGTCTAGTGTCCAGGCCTTCAGCCGAGCAAAATGAGCCATACCGCCGGGCACCAATGCTACGCGCCGAGGGCGGTCGCGATGAATATTTCCCCTGCCTCGAAAATCGCCCGCCGCGAAGCCGCCGCATGTCTTGCCGAGCGGGTCGGTCTGATCGCGGTCTTGTCGCGGTTTGGCGAGTTGGCGGGTCCGGTGGGTGCGTACCTGGTTGGCGGCGCGGTTCGCGATCTGCTGCGCGGCGAGACTCCGCGCGAGTACGACATCGTTACCGAGGCCGACCTCGGGCCGATCCTGGCCGCGCTCGGCGACGAGGGCGCCGTCGATCGCGAGATCTATCGGCGATTCGGGACCGCCGCCGTGGTCGTCGACGGGGTTCGGGTCGACCTGGCGCGATCACGCGCCGAGCGCTACCCCCACCCCGGCGCGCTGCCCGAGGTCTCACCCGCTCCGATCGCGCTTGACCTCGGCCGCCGCGACTTTACGATCAACGCAATCGCATGGCGAATCGGCGGCGAGGCGGCAGACGATGCCCTGCTCGATCGCTTCAACGGTCTCGCCGACCTCGAGGCCGCGACGCTCAGAATCCTCCACCCGGGTTCGTTGATCGACGACCCGACCCGTGCCCTGCGCTGTGCCCGTTACGCGGCGCGGCTCGGATTCTCTCCCGATCCAAAGACCTTGGAGGCGCTGCGGGCGGCCGACCTGGACAGCGTCAGCGCCGATCGGCGGGAGGCCGATCTGGCCCGGATCGCTGCCGAGCCGACCGGACCCGAAGCGCTCGGGCTGCTGGTCGACTGGGGTCTGCTCGCGCCGTGGCCCGGTGGGGTCGAGCTGTTGCGGGCGCTGGGATCGATCGCGAGCGAACCTGGCTGGTGCGATCTGGTCGATCGCGCCGATGCGCTCTTGTTTGCAATCACCGCCGAGCCCGATGACTCGCTGATCGCACCCCCGAACTCGCCCTCGCAGGGCTGTCGGCGGGTTGCGGGGTTGAGCGCGCCCGGGCTGATCTTGGCCCGAGCCCGTGGGGCGCGGTGGCTCGACGAATGGGCTGAACAGTGGCGCCATGTCCGCAGCGAGATCGGCGGCCGCGATCTGTTGGCTGCCGGGATCCCGGCGGGCCCACGGGTCGGGGTCGGCTTGGCGGCGGCGCTGGCGGCACGGCTCGACGGCAACGCTGCCGATTCGGCTGCCGAGCTGGCGGCGGCTGTGGCGGCGGCTCGAGGAGACGGCGATGGCTGAGCGGGTCCGAAGCCTCGACGCCGAGTCGATCCGCCGCCGCGACGGCCTCGAATGGCACCAGGTCGGGTTGCCCGCCGGGCGGGCTGTCTTCACGACCCGAATCGGCGGCGTCGGAGTGCCCCCTTACGAAGGCCTCAACCTGAGCTCGCTGACCGGCGAGGACCCGGCGCGGGTGAGCGAGAACCGTGCCCGACTCGCCGCCGCGATCGGGTTTGACCCGCTCAAGATTGCGGTCGCCGAGCAGGTCCACGGGGCCGATCTGATCGGCCCCTCCGAAGGCCGCTCGCGCTCGGACGCCTACCTCGATCCCGCCGCCGCGCTGCCCCGAGCCGATGGTCACTTCGGCTCGGGCCCCGACTTTGCCGCGATGGTGATGGTTGCCGACTGCCTGCCGGTGGCGCTCGGCGGCGCCGCTGGGGTGGCGCTGGTGCACGCGGGCCGGCGCGGCCTCGCCGGCGGAATCATCGAGCGGGCGGTCGCCGCCGTCGACGCCGCCGTCGCGGTGATCGGGGTCGGGATCGGGCCGTGTTGTTATCAGGTCGGTCCCGAAGTTCTGGCGCAGTTCTCGGCTCATAGCGCGGTCGCCCGGGGCCGAATGCTCGATCTCAGAGCGGTCGCGGTGGCAATCTTGCGCGGCGCCGGGGTGGGGGAGATCAGCCAAATCGACGGTTGTAGCCGCTGCGACGGTGAGCGCTACTTCTCGCATCGTCGCGACGGCCTCGCGAGCGGCCGCCACGGCGCCCTGGTCGGCGGGGTCGCCTGATGGTTGAGCAGCCGCTTTCACTCGACCCCGACCTGATCCGGGCGCGGCTCGATCGGATCCGTGCCTTCGCCGGCGACCAGGTCGAGATTTTGGTCGCCGGGAAATATGTGCGACCGTCCCAGCTCGGGGCGCTGATCGAGGCCGGGGTTGAGCTGATCGGCGAGAGTCGCCTCGAGGATCTAGAAGCGAAGCAGGCGCTCGGTCTCGACGGCCTGCGCTGGGACTTTATCGGTGCCCTGCAGGGCCGAAAGGTGGTCAAGTTGGCGCCTCGAGTCCGCTTGATCCACTCGATGGCCGGCGGGTCCGCGTCGGCCCGTATGGCCGACTTTCCCGCCTCGCAGGTCCTGATCCAGGTCAACGTCGCGGCCGAGCCGAGCAAGGCCGGAATCGCTCCGCGGCAGTTGGCCGAGTCGATCGCCTCCTGCCCGGCACGGGTGGTCGGGTTGATGACGATGCCGCCGCTCAGCGACGACCCCGAGTCCTCGCGCCCGCACTTCGCGCGGCTCGCCGAACTGGCCGCCGAACACAGCCTTCACCACCTCTCGATGGGGACGAGCCAGGACTGGCGGGTCGCGGTTGAGGA
>JAHEXU010000060.1 GCA_023251975.1 bacterium
GTTCGGAGGGATTGTCGAGCCGGTGAACCTCGTCGAGGATTAGTCGAGTGCCGCCGACCCCGGTGAGGAATGCCTCCGGGTCGGAGAGGCGCCGCCTGACGCTTGGTAGTTCGCAGTCCAGGTAGTCGACGTCACTGAGCGACTGGGCCAGGACCGTTTTACCGATTCGCCTCGCGCCGGCGAGCCAGATCAGAGAGCGACGCTGCCAAGCCGTCTCGACGAGTGCGGTCCAAAACGCGCGCGTTACCATCTGGAGACAGATTAGCGTATGGTACGACGAAACGCAAACATACCCATCGCATCGTAGCTAGCCCAATCGGCGGCAGATCACCCCGCGCAGGGGCCAGCCCCGATCCCCTGCGGCTGGCGAACACGAGCTTGCCGTCCGGAGGGCCTCCCGAGAGGCAACTGCATCGCGTCGGCGGGGCCAGCGCCCCACCAAGCTCGCCGAGCCGATCCCCGATCGCGCCCTCGGCAACCAAATCGACGGCGACCCGCTCGCCGATCTCACCCGGGATCAGGGAATCAGCTGCGGGCGACCTGAACGACCGCAACGCCAACAAGATCGTCACCCGCACGGCGGAGCGTGCCCCAGGTTCGGAACCAGTGAATCGGTGACGATTCTCGCGGTTTGCGCGCCGCCGCTCATCAAGGTGATCGACGTCGCCGGAAACCACGTCGGCGCGACCGCGGCGACGTGGGGTCCGGACGATCACCCTCGCCTACAACTCGCTGTCCGATGTCGGGATCACGAGTCCGCCGGTGATCAGCGGCGGCGCCACGCTGGGTGACCTCGTCAACGCGGCCGCGAGGCGTATCAGAGTAACCGCGAGATGATCCGGCGAGCCCGTCTTGCCCAATCTGCAGGTCTTTCCGATCAGGCCGACGCCGATCTCGCGGTGGCGGGGAATCATCGCGGTGCGCCCTTCCTATGCGCCCCGAAGCAGCGAGTGCATGCGTTATCTCGCCTGCGGGCCGAAGTCCTGCGGGCCGAAGTCCTGCGGGCCGAAGTCCAGCGGGACTAATCCCGGCGGGCGGCCACGGCCATCGGCCGATCGCGGATAGCCTCGGCCTCCCGCGCCCACCGTCCGCGGCCGGCTACGCCGGCTGCGCGACACGGCGAAGCCGCTGCGCCACCACTTCGTCGTCCTTTCGGGGTCGTTCGGCGGGGTCGCGTCACAAGCGCCGCCCGAAAACTCGTTGGCCGCGCTCGTCGAGGCAGTGACGACGGCTCATTTTGCCGCCACGAGCCGCCTAGGTTCCGAAAGTCGAGCTTGCGCGGGCCCTAAAGATTCATCGGAAAGCTGCCGATACGACAGCACGTGGTGTCTTCTCGGCAGTGCCCCGTGCCCGAATCGGGGCCGTTTGTGGAGCTTCAGGCTCGTTGCGAAGCCTTCGTTGAAGCGGTCGAACCGCGCTGGATCGAGGGATCGCAAACGGTTCTCTCGCAGGTCCTGATCGGTCCCTCGGCGGCCTGGCTGGTCGCGATGCCGAACTCGGCCGAGCAGATCGAGTTGATTCACGGGTTCGGCCGACGGGCGGTTATCTTGCGAGCCGAAGGGATCACAGGGCCGAAGCTGATCGAGGCCCTGGAACGCGAGCTCAGCCTCGTCCACGCGCTGACCGTCGCCTTCGACCCGGTGATCCCGGTTCGCGGCGGGATTTGCGTTTCGCAGCGGATGCTGCCGCGATTTCGCAGCCTCGAATACATGCGCTGGCCGGTGCTCCCGCCGCGCGTGTTCGCTCGGATGATTTGTCACGATGGATCGTTGCTTTACCGGCAGCGAGTCCAGCTCGCCTGGGAGGTCGGCCAGGCCTTCGCGGGCGAAAAATCCTGAGTCGTCGCGGTTGTCGCGGATAGAATCGAAGCAGTGACGGAGCTGCCGATTTTTGAGCTGCCGTTGGTGCTGTTGCCGGGCGAGCAGATCCCGCTGCATATCTTCGAACCGCGCTACCGGGCGATGGTGGGACGCTCGCTGCGGGAGGGCGAACCGTTCGGGATCATTCTTCGCGACGCCGACGGGGCGCGGGCGGTCGGCTGCCTCGCTTCGGTCGACGAGATCACCGAGGTCCACGAGGACGGTCGCTTTAACGTCTTGGTCAGCGGGATCGAACCGTTCCGGGTGATCGATCGCTATGAGGCGCCGGAGTGGCCCGCCGCCGAGGTCGAATCGGTTGGCGACCTCGACCTGCCAGCGCTCGACGCCGACGCTGCCTCGCGGGCTCGGGCCGCCTTCTCGCGGTTGCTTGAGCGGGCGACCGGGCAGGCGATTGAGACCGGCAGGCTGGAGGCGATGAGTTCGTTTGCGATCGCGGCTCGAGTCGAGCTGCCCGCGGCTGGCAAGCAGGCCCTGCTCGAGGCCCGCGACGAGGACAGGCGCATGCGGCTGCTCGCCGACCAGCTTGCCGAGCTCGAGCGGGCGGTCCGAGATTCGTTTCGTCGAGCCGACCGAGCTCGCTCAAACGGTCGGATTCGCTTCACCGATCCCGGGCTATAGTTCGACAGCGATGCCCGAACGGAGAGCCGCAGTTGTTGGTGCGGGCGTTGCCGGATTGGTCTGCGCCCACCGGCTCGGAGCAGCCGGTCTGCCCTGTGATGTCTACGAGCGCTGGCCCGGGCTCGGCGGCCAGGCCGCGACGATCGAACTCGACGACGGCGCCCGCTTCGAGCGCTATTACCACTACCTGTTCACCGGCGATCAGGAGATGATCCGGCTGTTTGGCGAACTCGGGCTCGGTGGCGACCTAAAGGCCCTATCGGGCGGCGCCGCGATCGCGATCGATGGCCGGGTGATCTCGTTCAATGGCGCCCTCGACCTGCTGCGATTTGACCCGATCCCGCTCTCGGCTCGACTCCGAATGGGCGTCGCGATGGTGCGGATGCAGTTTTCTCGCAAGACCGCCCTCGATCACCGTGAGATCACCGCGAAGGACTGGATTACCACTCAGATGGGCGATGCCGCATGGAAAGGGGTGTGGGAGCCGTTGATGCGCGGCAAGTTCGGCGAACGCGCCGATCAGATCGCGATGAGCTGGATCTGGGACAAGATCATGCGGCGCCGCAGCATCCGCTCCGGCGAGGCGCGCCGCGAGGAGTTCATCTATCCGAGACGCACCTTCGAGCCGCTGTTTGTCGAGTTGCAGCGGCGGATCGAAGGCGGCGGCGGCCGGGTGCTGATCGACCGCCCCGCCCACTCGCTGACCCGCCGTGCGGACGGCCGGATCGACCTCCAGGGCTCAGCCCCTGACTCGTTTCGCCGCGGCCTCGACCCGCGGCGCTTCGACCCGGCTGGCCCGCCGGTCGCCTACGACGCCGTCGTCGCCTGCGTCGCCAACGACACCTTCGGCGCGCTGCTGGATCCCGGCCTTGCCGCCGAGGTCGGACCCGCTTACCTGGAGAAGCTCGAGACGGTCGAGTACTTCGCCGCGCTGAACTTGGTTTTGGAGCTCGACCACTCGCTGACCGACTACTTCTGGATCAACGTCGCCGATCGGCGCTGCCCGTTTGTCGGCTTGATCGAGCATTCCAACCTGGTCGGCACCGAGACGACCAACGGTCGGATCATCAGCCATATCACCAACTACCTGCCCGCCGGGCACGAGTTGCTCGATCTGTCGCCGGACGAACTGTTGGAACGCTACGAGCCGGGGCTTCGAATCCTCAACCCTGACTTCAGGCTCGATCAGGTGCGCAACCGTTGGATGTTCTGTGAGCCCGCCGCCCAGCCGATCGTCGGGGTTGACTACAGCGCACGGATCACCCCGAGGGCGACCGGCGCGGCGGGCCTTTGGCTCGTCAACACGACCCAAATCTTCCCCGAGGATCGCGGCACCAACTTTGCCGTCCGCGACGGCGGCCTGGTCGCTGAAGAGGTGCTGGCTGCCCTCGGCGCCGGATCAGCAGCCTGAGCCCCCCGCCTGCGCAGCCGCCAGCCCGGGGTGCCGTGCCGCCCCCGCGACCGCTAGCCTGCCGCGCAATGAGGGCGATGGTGATGGCGGCGGGGCTCGGGACGCGGCTTCGGCCTCTCACCTGGGACATCCCGAAGCCGATCGTCCCGGTTGCCAACGCGACCGCGATCGAGCATCTGCTGGCGCTGTTGGCCGCGCATCGGGTCGAGCGGGCGATCGCCAACCTGCACTGGTTTGGCGATCGGGTCAGAAGGGTTGTCGGCGACGGATCGGGCCTCGGGATCAGCCTCGAATACAGCGACGAGCCGCAGTTGCTCGGGACCGCAGGCGGGGTTCGAGCAGTCCGTGACTTCCTCTGTGCCAACGGCGAGGAGCCGTTCATCGTGATGGCCGGGGATACCCTGACCGACGTTGACCTGAGCGCGCTGGTGGCGGCGCATCGCCAAAACGGCGGGGTTGCGACGCTGGCGGTGAAGCAGGTTGACGATGTCTCGCGCTACGGGGTGGTCGTCGCCGATGCGAAGCGCCGGATTACCGGCTTCCAGGAAAAGCCCGACCCGGCCGAGGCGCTGTCCGATCTCTCCAACTGCATGATCTACGTCTTTAGCCCACAAATCTTCGAGCACTTCCCGACCGAATCCGGGCCGCTCGATTTCGCCAACGACATCTTCCCCGCGCTGCTCGCCCAGGATGTCCCGTTTCACCTCCATCAGATCGACGCCTACTGGAACGACATCGGCTCGCTCCCCGAATACCTGCGCGGCAACCTCGACGCGGTCGAGGGTCGGGTCGCGCTGCACCATCTGGCGGGTCGAATCGTCGGCCCCGATGACGCCGCCGAGTTGGGCCGCGGGGTCTCGATCAGCGGCCGTGTCCTGCTCGGCGACGGTGCCGTGATCGGCGAGCGAGTTCGACTTGACGGACCCCTCGTGGTCGGTCCCGGAGCGAAGATCGGCGCCGCCGCCAAGCTGAAGGAATCGGTCCTGCTGGCGGGCGCCGAGATCGCCACCGACGCGATCGTCGCGCGAGCGATCATCGGCAATGCCGCCGAGCTGCGGGCCGACTGAACAATCGCCGACGCGGCCTGCGACCGGCGCGGTACTCCGCGGAACGATGGGCGAAGTGACTCGGCGGGCGGATCTGAGCGTATCCCCCAAACGGGGTATATCCCCTGCAAATCCGCGCAAAGGCAACAAAAGCCGGTATCGTCAGGGCGTGGCCCAATCGACTACCGACCTCGCTGACGCCGATTCGACCGATGCGCTTTTCCGAGTAATCGGTCACGAGTTACGCTCGCCGTTGGCGGCAATTCTCGGCTACGCCGACCTTCTGCTCGAGTCCGATCACTCGCTTTACCCGCCGCAGGCTGTCAATGCGATCGAGGCGATGCAGCGAAACGCCCGCCGCGAATGGCGGATGCTGCGCGACGCGATGATCGTGATTCGCTCCGAGTCGGGCTCGCTGTCGCTCGAAATGGGGGCGGCAAACCTGTCTGAGATGGCTGCTGCGACGGTGGTCGCGGCGGCCAAGCTGGCCGAGCGCCGCCGGGTTGTGGTGCGCTGCGATGCCCCACTGTGCGACGACATCGCCGCCGATCCGAACCGCCTCGCCCAGGTCTTCGACAACCTCCTGACCAACGCGATCAAGTTCAGCGCCGTCAACGCGGGCGAGGTCGAGGTGGCGGTTCGTGAGCAACCCGGCGAGGTCGAGCTGATCGTCGCCGACAACGGCAGCGGGGTCGATCCGAGCGAGCGCGAGCGTATCTTCGAGCCGCGCTACCGCGGTACTCGCGCCGGGGTGCCGCGACCGACCGGCTCGGGGCTGGGCCTGACGGTGGTGCGAGCGATTGCCGAAGCGCACAGCGGCAGCGTCGAGGTCGGCGAGTCGGCGCTTGGCGGCGCCGCGTTCACGGTCCGCCTACCGCGGGATGTCCCTGCTGACGGCGCGGTATCGTCCCTCGCAGAGGCTCAAATGGAGATCCTATGATTGCGTCCGCAAACAGCAACAACGGCGATGTCGCGCGCTCGAGCAACCGGGCGGTTCGGGTCTTGGTCGCCGACGACGATCCCGACATTCTGGAGCTGGTCTGCCTGCGGGTTCGCCAGGCGGGCTACGAGGTGATCGAGGCCTGCGACGGCGCCGAGGCTTACGCCGGGGCGATCGAGTTGCTGCCCGACCTCTGCATCCTGGACGTTCGGATGCCCCGGATGGACGGCTACGAGGTGGTGCGGGCGCTGCGAGCTCATCCCGGCACCGCGTCGATGCCGCTGATGCTGCTGACCGCTCACGCTTCCGAGACCGACCGCACAACCGGCCTCGAATCCGGCGCTGACGCCTTCATGCGAAAGCCGTTCTCCGCGGACGAGCTGAAGAGTCGGGTCGCCGAGCTGCTCGGCGGACGCTGAACCGACGTTACGATGCGCCGTCGCCTCGTTCGCGTTCCCGGGTCATCGGCCAACCTTGGCCCGGGCTTTGATGTCTTTGCCGCCGCGCTTGCCCTTCACTGCGAGGTCGAGGTCGAGGAGGCGGACCGGTTCTCGGTCTCGGCGCCGGGGCTCGAGGTGCCGCTCGATCGCTCCAATCTGGTGGTCCGAGCTTTCGAGCACTTCCACCCGGCCGACCGGGTCCGTTTCGAGATTCGCAGCGAGATTCCGCTTGACGGCGGCCTCGGTAGCAGTGGCGCCGCGATCGTCGCTGGCTTGGTCGCCGCCGACCACCTCTTCGAGCTCGGCAACAGCCACAGCCAGATCCTCGCCGCCGCGACCGAAATTGAGGGCCACCCCGACAACGTCGCCGCCTCGCTGCATGGCGGCATCGTCGTCTGCCCGCCGAGCGGGGCACCGCTCGATCCGGCCCCGGCCGACCCGGTCTCAGTGCTGCTGGGCCCGGCCGAGGCGACCGCGCCGGGGCCGCTTCGACTCGAGCCGCCGCAGGGCGTCGAGGCGATCGCGGTGATCCCCGATGAGCGAGTTGCAACCGCCGAGGCGCGGGCGGCGCTGCCGCAGTCGGTCCCGTTGGCCGACGCCACCGCCAACATCGCCGCCGCCGCCCACCTAATCTGCGGGATCGAGCGCTCCGACCTCGCGCTGATCCGGCGCGGGCTGGGCGACCGCCTCCACCAGCCCTACCGTGCGCGGCTCTATCCGCGTTCGATCGAGCTGGTCGAGCGGGCGATTGAACTGGGTGCGATCGGCGCCACCATCTCCGGCGCCGGCCCGACCGTCTTGGTCTGGTCGTTTTGGCAAAGCTCAGGGCCGCTGGTCGAAGCGTTGGTCCACCTGACCGCCGGTTGGGCCGACGTGCAACGGGTCCCGTTTTCCCCGGATGGGGCCGATGTCCCGGAGCTCTAATGGGGCGGCGAGCGGCCGTCGGGATCGGTCGATCCAGGCTGGGTTTCGGCGCCTCGATCGCCGCGCCGCCTCGATCGCCGAGGCCCTCACAGCCCTCGCGGTCGCCGCTGCCCTGCTGGTCGGCTGCGGCGGCGCATCCGACCCCCCGTCCGGCTCCGATCGGCCGCTCACGATCGGCTTTCTTTACGTCGGCTCGGTCGAGGACGCCGGCTACAACCAGGCCGCCTACGAGGGTTCGCTCGAGCTGGCAACGCGGTTTCCGCAGGCGCGGCTGATCCAACGCGAGAACGTTCCGGAGACGCCGCGCGCCGAGGAGGTGATGGAGCGGATGATCGATCACGGCGCGACGATCATCTTCCCGACCAGCTTCGGGCATCTTCCGGCGGCGCTAGCGGTTGCCGCTCGCCATCCCGAGGTCACCTTTTTCCATCAGGGGGGGCTGGAAACCGCCGACAACCTCGGCACCTACTTCGGGACGATCTGGCAGGCCGAGTACGCCGCCGGGCAGGCCGCCGGATACCTCAGCGAGAGCGACCGACTCGGCTTTGTCGCCGCCTTTCCGATCGCCCAGTCGCTGTTGACGATCAACGCTTTCGAACTCGGCGCCCAATCGGTAAATCCCGATGCCGAGACCGAGGTCGTCTTCACCGGCAATTGGTGCGAGCCGTCGAAGCAGCGCCGGGCCACGCGGGGTTTGATCGCGCGTGGTGCCGATGTGATCGCCCAGCACGAAGACTGCACCAAGCCGGTGATCG
The DNA here is from genome assembly GCA_023251975.1 of bacterium. Classification (GTDB taxonomy): domain Bacteria; phylum Actinomycetota; class Thermoleophilia; order Solirubrobacterales; family 70-9; genus JAHEXU01. Next base: position 8,015 of record JAHEXU010000060.1, read on the forward strand.
AGACGGCGGCGGCCGAAGGTGCGAAGGTGATCGGGTATCACTATGACGCCCGCGATGTGGCATCCGGCGCCTGGATTACCGGTCCGGTTTGGGACTGGGGTCCGCTGATGAGCGGGATGGTCGGGGCGGTGCTCGACGGTCGCTTTGACGGCAGCGTCTACGACGGACGGTTGCGGGTCGGGATTGAGGACGGGGCGGTCGGCCTGGCCAGATTCGGGCGCGCGGTGCCGCCTACGGTTGCCGCTGACATTGGACGCACGATGAGCGCGATCGGGTCGGGCAAGTTGGCGGTGTTCGACGGCCCGATCCGCGACCAGGACGGGATCCTGCGGATCCGTGGCGACGAGCCGCCGGTAACCGAGCTTGAGGAGGTCGACTACCTGGTCGACGGGGTGATTGGTGATCTCGATGCGCCCTGACCCCGGCGCCGCCCTCGACTCGGAGCGGCGGATCGGCCTGCCGGGTCGCGGTCGCGCCCGAATCGTCTTCGCGATCGCGCTCGCCCTGACGATCATCGCGACCGCCGCGGTTTGGCGGTCCGATCGGACCAAGGTCCACGACCAACTCGAGCGCGACACTGATGAGGTCACCGCTGCAATTGATGCTCGGATCAGCGCCTACACCGAATCGCTGATCGGCCTGCGCAGCTTGATCGCAGCGGATCCGCAGATCACCCACACCGAGTTTCATGCCTACGTCCGCCGTCTCGAGATCCAGGCCCGCTATCCCGGGGTCCAGGTGATCAGCTACGCGCCCCGGGTCAGCGCCCCCGAGTTTCCTGCCTTCAAGCGCCGGGTCGCCCTCAGCATCGGCGCGACCGACGAGCGCTATCCGCCGTTCGCGATGCGGCCGCCGGCATCGAAGCCGATCCGCTCCTCCTACCTGCCGGTTTCCTACGTCGAGCCGGTCTACGGCAACGCCCGCTTGGTTGGTCGCGACCTGGCCGCGAGCCCACTCAGCCAGAAGGCGATCCTGCGGACCGAGGAGACCTCGGCCCCCGCCGCCACCGGACCGTATGTGATGAGCCGTCTCGGCAAGACCGTCAAAGCGTTCGACGTGATGCTCGATGTCCGTAACTCACAAGCGCTCGAGAGTGTCGAAGCGAATCGGTCAGAAGGGGTCGCGACCCTGTCGTTGCGGGTCGAGGAGCTGTTCGCGAATCTGATCCCCGACTTCGAATCGGCGACGATGTTCACGATCTGCGATGTCGGCCTAGACGGCAAAGCTGATTCACCGGTCTCGATCTATTCGGAGGGGCCGAAGCTCGAAGGCGGTCTGGCGGTGACGACCCGACTCGAGGTCGGCGGTCGAGCCTGGGAGGTCGAGGCGCGGCGCCCCGCCGCGATCGGCTTCCTGCCGATCATCGTCGCGCTCGGCGGAATCTTGTTGTCGGTATTGACCGCCTTATTGGTCGATTCGCTCGAGGCTCGCCGCGCCCGTGCCGAGGCGATTGCGCGTCGAATCACCGCAGATTTGGCCGGAGCCGCCGCCGAGGCGACTCGGGCCGAGCGGCGGTTCCGGGGTTTCATCGAGTCGGCACCCGACGCGATTGTGATTGTCGACAGCGACGGCACGATCCAGCTCGTCAACGAGCAAACCGAGCGGCTTTTTGGCTTCGATCGCGCCGAGCTGGTCGGTAAGTCGGTTGACCTGATGGTTCCCGAGCGGGCGCGAGAGACCCACGCAAAGCGGCGCCAGGAATTCTTCGCCGACCCAAAGCCGCGGCGAATGGGTTCCGATCGCCCCCTTTTTGGTCGTCGCGCCGACGGTAGCGAGTTCCCGATCGAGGTCGCGCTGAGCCCGCTCGAGACCGAGCAATCCCAACAGCTGTTCTCGGCGTCGATCCGCGATGTGACCCAGCGCGCACTGGCCGATCGCCGCGCCTCCCTGACTCACAGCGCGACCAAGGTGCTCGCCGAATCGATCGAGATCGAGGAGGCGGTATCGCAGATTCTCGCCGAGCTTGCCGAGGCGGTCGGGTTCACATTTGCGGCGCTGTGGGACGCCGCCGACGACGGCTCGCCGGCCAACCTGCGCTGCGCTGTCACCTACAAGGACCCGTCGGCGGCCCCCTCGATCACCAAGCGTCGCACCGACGGCGAGTTCGTCGCCGCTGGCGACTGGGTAAATCGCGAGCCCCACTTCAAGATTGGCCCCGACGACATCTTTGTGCCGCTGCTAGCCGGGCAGCGACTGATCGGAGCGATTGAGCTGGCCGGGCCGCTCGATAGCCAAGACCGTAGCTGGGCGGTCACGGCAATCGAGTCAGTCGCCAACCAGCTCGCCCAATACATCTACCGTCGCCGAGTCGAGCTTGAAGCCGAGCGGGTCAAGGACGAGTTCTTCGGCCTCGTCTCGCACGAGCTGCGGACGCCGCTGACCTCGATCATCGGTTACGCCGAGCTGCTCGAGGAATCCGACGGTAGCGCTTTGAGCGACTCCGGTACCCAGGCGCTCGAGGTGATCCTCCGCAACGCCCGCCGCGAGTGGCGGCTGGTCCGCGACCTGCTGCTCTTGGTCAGCGTCGAAGCGGGCGGGTTTACGATCAAGCCGGGCCGTGTAAACCTCGCCGAATTGACCGAATCGGCGATTGCGTCGGTCCGTCCGCTGGCCGAGGCGCGACAGCTCGAATTGGTGTTCGACGGCCGCCGGGTTCCTGAGTTTTGGGGCGACGGCGGCCGGCTCGCCCAGGTGCTCGAAAACCTGCTGACGAACGCGATCAAGTTCACCCGGCCGGGGGGCCGGATCGGGGTCTCGCTCGGCTCGGTCCGTCGCGAGCTGACGATCACCGTCAGCGACACTGGAATCGGGATCAGTCCCGACGAGGTCGGCTTCCTGTTCGATCGCCTTTACCGCGCCTCCTCCGCGATCGAGATTGACGCCCCCGGGGTCGGCCTCGGCTTGACGATCGTGCAGAAAATCGTCGAGGCCCACCAGGGCCGGGTCGAGGTCCACAGCGAGCTCGGTGAGGGCACCCGCTTTACCGTGCACCTGCCTCGCCGCGACCCACCCGACAAACCGCTGGCCCGGGTCCAAGCGCAGCCGACTGTCGCCAACTAGGAACTGTGGCTAAACCGACATTTCGCTTCGCCTGGCTTGCTCAACCCGTGCGGCGGGTCGCCTGGTCGCTATCGCTTCCTGCGAGCGGGCTCAAGACAAATCACGGCAAAGCTCCACCCGCGAATGACGAGGACAGCCCGCACCGTGCTTGACCGGTTCGTCCAAAAGAGATTGGGATCCGGGCGCCGTCATCGCGGTGGCGGAGCGTCAACCTCGGCCCACCGTGCTTGATAGACCCAGAGCACCCCGGCGGGTGGGCCTGCAGCGCGATCACGCGCGTCGGTGATTCGCCACGGTTCGGTATCCTCGCCGCGGCGAATCATCCAATCCTCACTCTCCTCCGGATCAGCCCATATCCAGTAGGTGCATCCGAGCAGCTAGTCCGGTTCAGAGGCGTGACGGACGATTACGTCAAGCCGTGATTCGGGGTAGGCTCCCTGCAGGTACGCCTTTCAAGCGTGAGCAGCGGAATCGGCGCCCACCTCCCCGCAAACGTCTCGAAGGCGGGGGAGAGCAGGCGGTTTTCACGTACCCAGATTCCGTCGTGATCAAATCGGAACCCGTCGCGCCACTCGCTGTTTCCGGGGCGGTCATGCAGTTAGGGCTCCCGAAAGAATAAGTGCGTCATTTAGGCGATCGAGGAGCGAGCGGGGCGGCGCCGACGTGAGGCCGTAATAGCAGCGCTATTGCGGTCTTGCGGCGGTGCAGCATCCGCGACGCTGATCGGCCGCGTAAAGGCGCAGTTATTCTTTCGGGAGCCCTTAGTTCGTTGCACGTTCAAGGAATCCCAATCCCAAATCACTGATCTACTCCCCGTGGCTGACCTATGCTGGCGGCGCGTGCGGACGATACGAGGCCGTACCTTCGAACCCGCAGTCACCCTCCGGAGTTGCCTGATCCGACCGAAAGATCAGCGACAGCTGGCCCCCATCGGGTCGCGAGTAGCTGAGAGTGCCGCTCGTACCATCCGGATTCGTTCCGAGGAAATCGTACCAGCCATCCCGCCTATCGAAGTCCGGCTTTCGGAATGCGAAGGTTGCGCGCTCTACCTTGCCCTGACTAAGCACAGTTGCGGCGGCCGTGTTATTGATCTTTGTGCGCGCTACAACACTCAGATATTTACGGCCGCGTCCATAGTCGATGCAATCCGCTCGGACCGTGAGGCCCCCCAGCTCTAGAATGGCCCGGCCATTCACCGGGGCATTCTCGTGGAACTCGACCTCAAAATGTCGGAAAGCCTCGCCAGAGGAGTTCGCCCCCACCGACTCCTCCGGCCCGCGAACGGCCGCGACGACCCAGGCGGTGCCACCGACAACGGCGACCACCCCGGCGATTAGCACAAGAACCAGCCGGACCCTTTGAGACCTCACGTCTTTCCTTCCCTCGATCACGTCGCAGCGTTGAAGGCACACGCTCCACCGTGTTAGTGGATGTGGTTGGATCACGCCTCGATGCGATCTTATCACGTTCACCCCCCACCCGAACCGCTGATCTGACAGCCACTTCGGCCGCCGGACCCGAATCGGGTCAGGTCAGCTGGGGCGGCGGCGCCGAGCGGGCTCGGGATAACCCCGCCGCCGAGCCGAGCCCGGTGCACCTCGACCAGGTAGCCGTACAGGGGCCGGTCCTGGCGCCGACAGGTCTCGCTCACCGAAAGCGGGTGCTCAGGATCCGGCCTCTCGCCGAGCGACAACCCGGCGCCCTCGGCTCCACCGAGCGGGGCAAATCCCTCGGCTCCCGGATCGAGGCTGGGGTCAAAGTTGGGGAGGCGAGGAAGCGTCCGGATCGGTCGATCCGGTGGCGGCGCCGAGGCCCAACGCGAATTCGCGCAGGGCGTTGCGATAGGCGCGCAGCGAGCCGACCGAGACCCACTCCTCGGGTCCGTGATGGCCACCGCCCTCCGGGCCAAACTCGACCGCCGGGATGCCAGCGCGGATGAACGAGACCGCGTCGGATGCGCCGTCGCGCCCGACCCCGGTCAGCTCGGCGCCGTGATGCGGAGCCGCCGCCGCGTTCAGCGCCCGCACGTAGGCGAGGTCGGGATCAATCTCGACCGGCTCGCGGATGAAGGTCGCGGCGACCGAGGTGTCGGGGATCGCGGCGATCTCGGCGAGGATCCGATCTGGGTCCTGACCCGGCAGGTAGCGGACATCGACCTCGATCAGGCAATAGTCGGGAACCTTGTTGATCGCGTCACCGCCGACGATCCTTCCCAGATTGATTGAGGGGCGGTCAAACAGCTCCGACGATTCGCGGCTGAACGGCAACGACTCGATGATTCGAAAGACATCGAGCGCTTTGATGATCGCGTTGTCCCCCTCCCACGGGGTCGAGCCGTGGGCGGCCCGCCCGCTCACCTCAACCCGCAGCATCAACACACCCTTTGCCGCCACCCCGACCAACATCTGGGTCGGCTCGCCGGTGATCGCAAAGTCGGCGGTGCAGCCGGATTCGACCACCAGATCGGTGGCGCGGTAATCGACCTCCTCGCTCTCCTCGTCGGGCACGACCGCCAACCGAACCCGAACCCGCTCCTGGTCGGCGAGGTCCTGCAGCGCCAGCATCATCGCCGCCAGCGCCCCCTTCATGTCGTAGGCGCCCCGACCGAACAACCGGTCGCCCTCGAGCCGCGGCTTGAACTGCTCGGGGTGAGCGGGAACGACATCGAGGTGCCCGTGCAGGAGGAGGCTGGGGCCGCGGCGCGGGCCGACCTCGGCGATCAGGATGGGCAGGCCGCGCAGCTCGAGCTGCTCGATCCGAATTTCGCGGGCTTCAAGCCAAGCTCGGACGAACTCGGCGCAGGCGATGATCCCGTCCCGATTCACCGACTCGTAGGCGATCAGTTTCTCGGCAAGCCTCCGCTCATCCATCACGGCAGTATCTTCGAAGCAGCGCCCAACGCGCTTGAATCCCAGCGGTGATCCGCCCCGCCGCAGCGCTCGCCTTGGTTTTTACCGGGCTTTGGCTCGGCGGCTGCGCGGACAAGCAGAGCGATCTCGCGCCAACCCCCGCCCAGCCCTACCCGGAGCGCAGCGATGTCGCCGCGCCCAATCTGCTCCTGATCACGACCGACGATCAGACCACCAGCTCCTACAACGCCGAGGTGATGCCGTTCACGCACCGATTCTTTGACCGCGACGGGGTCGAGTTTCGCGATGCAATCGCGGCGCCACCGCTTTGCTGCCCGGCCCGAGCCGGGATCCTGACCGGCGATTACCCACAAAATCACGGCGTCACCGCCAACACCCCGGGTTACCCGCTGCTCGACAACAAAAAGAACGTCCTCCCCGCCTGGCTCGACCGCGCCGGCTACCGGACCGCGTTGATCGGCAAGTACCTGAACGGCTACGAGTCGATCCGCGGGCTCGCTGCGGACATCGGCTGGGATCGCTGGTTCGCGATGATCGGCGACCCCGACTACCGCGACTTTGCGGTCAGCGTCGACGGGACCGCCCGCAGCCCCGAGGGTTACTCGTCCGATGTGATCGCCGACCAGGCGATCGATCTAATCAAACGTCGCGAGGCCGATTCTCCGTTCTTTGCCTGGCTCGCCTTCAACGCCCCCCACACCGTCAGCCTCGGGGCCGGCCCGTGCCCACTCAACGCCGCGCAACCGCGCTCGGCGGCCGACTTCGCACCGTTTGCCGAGACGCCGCTGCCACAGCCGCCGAGCTTCAACGAGGCCGACACCTCCGACAAGTCGCGCCCGCTTCGCGACCACGGCCGCCTCGACGCGGCCGCAATCGCCGAGACGACCCTGGCCTACCGCTGCCAGCTCGCCGCCCTGCGCTCGACCGACGCCGCGATCCGACGGATCATCGGCGCGCTCCGCCAAACCGACCAACTCGATCACACCTTGATTGTCTTCCACTCCGACAATGGCCTCTTCTACGGCGAACACCGAATCTCTGGCGACAAGCGCTACCCGCTCGAACCGGCGCTGCGGGTGCCGTTGGCGGTCTACCCGCCGGGCGGACGGGCCGCCGCGACCGCGGCACGAAACAACGCCCTGGTCTCGACCGTCGACCTCGCCCCGACGCTGCTTGACTACGCCGGTGCCGACCCCTGCCTGACCGCGACCAAGTGTCGTCGCGTCGATGGTCGCTCGATCCGAGCCCTGCTCGAGGGAGCGACCCCGGAGTGGACGCGCGGACGGGCAGTCCCGCTCGAACTCGACGACGGCTTTCACTACGAGGCGATCCGGACCTCACGCTACCTGCTGATGCACCTGTTCGGTGACCGCGACGGCCCGCTCCCCGAGCCCGCGACCGAGCTGTATGACCTCAACCGCGACCCCTGGGAGCTCGAGAACCTGGCCGCGGAACAACTACGGGCGCCCAACCGAACCCTTCGCAAGCGGCTAGAGGCGAGACTGCGGGCGGCGGTCCAATGCGCCGGGACAAGCGACGCCGCGCCCGATCCCTGCTGACGAGGGGCCCGCCAACGCCGATCGTCCAACCGCCGTGTCGGACCATGTCACCGCCGATGGCACCGCCGCGGTGATGCTGCCACCCCGCCCAAGTTGCCACCGGCCCTACGAACGGCTGCAACTTCGATCGCTGTGCCCAGGCAAGGCAGCCATCGAGCGCTTTGCCAGCATCGCTGGGATCGACCGGTAGACATCGCGCAGCGCACGCTCCTCGGTACCTGAGCGAGCGCGGTTTGACTCTTCGCGGCGAACCCGATCGGTCGCCTTGGATCCGAGCTAAACCTGGATCCGCCGAACCGGGCGAGCGAATCCGTTTTCCAGGCCAAGTCGGAGGTCGATTGGTGAGCACCCGCGGGGTGGTTCCCTCGGAGGTGGGCACGAATCGGCTCCTGGCGCCGGGATGACCGCCGGAAGTTCCGTCGATGATCGGGCGAGTCAGGAGCGTGGATGACAGGCACGCGAGCGCAGTCGATGCAGCGGATCGGCGGGCATCTTGGGCGCAGTCAGGCGCGTTCGGGGCCGTCCGATAGCGACGGAAATTGTGCCGGGGAGCACTACGGGTCGATCGACACCGCCTCAATCGATGCCCGTTGCTCTGCGGTTAGCGAGTCGAAAAAGGCCTGCAGGGTGGCCGCATTGCGGCCCTCGATGTCCACACAACCTGACCCCGGCTGTGGTCGGCCACGCAGGCGGGAAGCGGCGCTCGGAGGCGAAGCGGATCTCATCGGCTCCGATCAACCGCACACCTTCCGGCCGCGAACTTACGAGAGGTTCGGCGGCGACCCGGTCGGCGATCTTGGAAATCGACGACCAGGCAATCTGCATCAGTTCGACGATCCGGGTGAAGGCCATCTGCTGGGCAAGCCAGGCGACGAGATCCTCGAAGTCGCGGGTGTAGGCGAAACCTGGCCTGGCCCAACCGACGGCCTCGTAGCAATCACCGCAGTCAGGGCAGCGAATCCGGCGCAGCGTGCATTCGATCACGCAGCGGCCGTAGGCGCTGTCGAGATGGCGCCAGCCTTTCGTTCGCCAGTCTTTGATCGCCAGGTCGGATGCGCCGCAGCCCGAGGAGACCGTGCGGCGGCGGCGCAGCGAAGCGGTGACTATGGAGCCTTTGGGGCCGATCTCGACATCTCGCACCCAGGCGTCGGGTAGCTGCAGCATTCGATTAAATGCGGTTGTGACCCGCATGTTGTCCTCCTCGCAGACAAATGATTTTGTTATCGAAGACCCGAAGTCTGGCGGATGGGCCGACTGCGGCTCGCCTGGGCTGTGCAACTCGTGCGATCGGTCGGCTGGGCGCCATCGCGCTCCGCAAAGGGGCTCAGGACGAATCGCGGCGAAATTCCACCCCCAACCGACGAGGAGAACCGGAGAACCCGTCCCGTCCCCGCCGTCGAGTCGCGACCGTCTCCGAGCGTGACTGGATCATCGCCGCCGCCGACCTCGACGCCGCCAGAGCCACCCTGTGTCACACCACAGGTCACGTAATCACGATGAGGTCCATCACCGAGCGCCGACGTTCAAGGCCGATGCATCGAACCTACTGCAAACAGGCGCTGGCGATGCCTTCGGCGCAGCCGCGCTGATCAGCGTCATGTTGCAGCTCCCACTCAGCGGCGTTGTCGGGGCCGTCAACGGGCGCGATATCTTCGTCAGGTCCACCGAGAGGCCGAAGTTGATTCTCCACTTCAGCCAGAGCGGCGGTGGGCGCGCCCGCTGCCTCCATCCCAGAGTAGATCTTGCTCAATCCCTCGCGCCGTCCGTTCGCGAACTCCGAAGCCGCCTGCCGAGCCAGATCCCGGCCCGGACAAGACCCTGGGTATGCACCTGGCGTAGGTAACCCAGCGTCGACAAACTCCCGGTTGACGCCATCCGGACAACTCGACGCCGGTACCGAGGTAACGATTGTCGGCTCGGTTGCCCCAATTTGAGCCACCGCGATCCCAATGCCGAGACCAGACACAAGCGCTAGAGCGGGAAGTCCGACACGAATAATTCGACTGATAGATCGGTCCATGCGGGGAACTTATCACCCCCCCCCAATTGTAAGTTCTGCCTCGGGAGCCTTGGCGCCTACGACATCGACCTGACCTTCCGTATTGCGGCTGCCGTCTCTTTGATTCGGCTCCGCCACTGACTGACCCGCCCTCGATCGCGGGCCGGTTGAGCGGATCTTGGCGGCTGGAGTCGAGCCGCCGGGCGACGAGATCCCGACCCGTCTTCGCCGATCCACCGATCGAAGATCAGCCAGCGGCGCTGATCGCCAGAAACGCCTCGGCGCGCTCTTTTTCCTCGCGGGCCATCTTGGCGGCAGCGGAGTCGGGGTCGGCGCCTTCGAGGCGAGCCTCGGCCTCAGCGGCCCGGACCTTCAGATCTTCGCTGTCGAGCTCTTCGGGCTTGACCGCCTCAGAGACCAAGACGCGAGCGCGATCGGCGAACACCTCGAGCCAGCCCTGGCCAACCGCAAACCTGATCGCTTGGCGAGAGTCGAACTCCTGGCTTGATTCGTAAAGCCGCAGCATCGATGGCTTGATCCGGGCCAAGACCGGGACGTGGCGAGAGCGAACCCCGATCTCGCCACCGGTCGTGGCCGCCGAGATCTGATAGAGGGTCCCCGAGTAAACTCGGCCCTCCGGGGTCAGGACCTCGGTCTCGATCTTTGCTTCGCCGTCGGCCATCGTCGGCTCAGGCGGCGGTCGCCGCGGCCTCTCGCTCGGCGCCGGCGGTCTCGTTCTCGCCGCTGCCCTTGGCGGTGGCGATCACCTGGTCGATCGAGCCCTTCATGTAGAAGGCGCTCTCGGGGATGTCGTCGTGCTCGCCGTCGACGATCGAGCGGAACGACGCCACCGTGTCGTTGACGCTGACGTATTCGCCGTCGCGCCCGGTGAACTGCTGGGCGACGTAGAACGGCTGGCTGAGGAAACGCTCGATCTTGCGAGCCCGGTTGACCTGCAGCTTGTCCTCGTCGGAGAGCTCGTCGATCCCGAGGATCGCGATGATGTCCTGCAACTCCTTGTAGCGCTGCAGAACCTCCTGGACATCGGTTGCGGTCCGGTAGTGCGCCTCGCCGAGAACATCCGGTTTCAGGATCGTCGAACTCGAGTCGAGCGGGTCGACCGCCGGGTAGATCCCCTTCTCGGAGATTGCCCGCGACAGGGTGGTGGTCGCGTTGAGGTGGGCGAACACCGACGCCGGAGCCGGGTCGGTCAGGTCGTCAGCTGGCACATACACCGCCTGGATCGAGGTGACCGATCCCTGCTCGGTCGAGGTGATCCGCTCCTGCAGCTCGCCCATCTCGGTCGCGAGGGTCGGCTGGTAGCCCACCGCCGAAGGCATCCGGCCAAGTAGCGCCGATACCTCTGAGCCAGCCTGGACGAAGCGGAAGATGTTGTCGACGAACAAGAGCACATCCTGACCGCCGACCTCGCGGTAATACTCCGCCATTGTCAGCCCGGTCAGCGCGACCCGAAGCCGGGCGCCGGGCGGCTCGTTCATCTGCCCGAACACCATCATCGTCTTGTCGATCACGCCCGACTCGGTCATCTCGACGTAGAGGTCGTTGCCCTCGCGGGTCCGCTCGCCGACCCCGCAAAAGGCGGACAAACCGCCGTGCTGCTGGGCAAGGTTATTGATCAGCTCCTGAATCAGGACGGTCTTGCCGACCCCGGC
>JAHEXU010000061.1 GCA_023251975.1 bacterium
GTGTGGGCGTCCGATGGCCGTAATGCCGACACCTTGCAGGCCTTTTTCGACTCGCTGAGCAACGAACAATGGGTATCGATAGAGGCTGTATCGATCGAAATGTCAGCGGGCTACGAGCAGGCCACCCCGGGACGATATATCACCCTGATATATCTTTATGTTATATGGAGCTGAGCCCGACGGCCAAAGTGATCCTGGGGTTCTTAGGGAAGGGGCCAAGATCGGGGTATGAGATCAAGCAGTCGGTCGAGGCTTCAACCCGGTTCTTCTGGGCCGCCAGCTACGGCCAGATCTATCCGGAGCTGAGGCGCCTCGAGGCGGCCGGGCTGGTCCGCGGCGAGGCTGAATCAGTCGGCGCCAGGCCGCGCCGGGTCTTTCACCTCACCGAGGCGGGCATGGCGGCGCTACGAGCGTGGCTGCGAGGCGCTCCCGAGGTTCTGGAGCTGCGGCACGAGGGGCTGCTGGGCGCCTTCTTTGCCGGCTCGCTCGAACCCGGCGAGCGAGCGGGCCGCTTCGAGGCCCTGGCCGAGATGCACGAGCGCCGACTCGCCGACCTCGAGGCCGTCTCCGATGCGATCGGGTCGCAGGACCGCCACGGCTCCAGCTACATGGTGCTCCAACATGGGATCGCATACCAGCGGTGGGCGGCCAACGCCGGCCGCCAATCAGCGAGACAGCTCGCCGCCGAGACGAGCGAGGAGAAGGAGGACTGATGTTCAACAAGCTGGCCGCGCTGGCCGAGCAGCGGGCACGGCGCGTCGTCATCGTCGCCGTGATCGGGTCAATCGCCGCTGCCGCATTTGGCGGCGGCGTCGCCGACCGCCTCGACCCCTACGGCGCCGACGACCCCGCAACCGAGTCGGTCCGGACTGACGGCCGGCTCGAGGCAGCCGGGTACCGATCCCCCGGAATCGTCGTGCTGGTCGAGGACGCGCCAGTCGATCAAGCCGCCACGAAGCGGCGCATTGCCAAGCTCAACGGCGAACTCGCAAGCCGCCCCGATGTCGCCTCGGTAGCCAGCTTCTACACAACCGCCTCCGATGCCTTCGTCTCGGCCGACCGCGACGCCACTTACCTCCTGGTGGCACTCAAGTCGACCGACGACAAGGATCGCCAGGACAGCGCCAAGGAGATCATCGACGAGCTGTCGGGTCAGCCCGGGGTCAGCGTCGGCGGTGGCTTGGTCGCCGAGACCCAGGTCAACGAACAGGTCGAAAAGGACCTGCAACGAGCCGAGCTGCTGGCCTTCCCGTTGCTGTTTGCGCTCGCCTTTGTGTTCTTCCGGAGCCTCGTGGCCGCCGCCCTTCCGCTGCTGGTCGGCGGCCTCGCAATCGTCGGCACCCTGGCGATCCTGCGGGCGGCCAGCGAGGTCGGTTCGATCTCGGTGTTCGCGCTCAACCTCACGACTGGCCTAGGCCTCGGGCTTGCGATCGACTACAGCCTGTTCATCGTCTCGCGCTACCGCGAGGAGATCGCCAAGACCGGCCCCGGCGCCGGGGCGATGCGCCGGACGATGGCGACAGCCGGCCGCACCGTGATGTTCTCCTCGCTCACCGTGGCGGCTGCGCTCGCATCCTTAACGCTCCTGCCCCAGCGCTTTCTCTACTCGATGGGAATCGGCGGCGCGCTGGTGGCACTGTTTGCCGCACTGGTCTCGCTGACCGTGCTGCCGGCGGTGCTGTCGCTGCTCGGCGATCGCGTCAGCTCGCTCTCCCCCGCCTTCCTGCAACGCCGCGCCACTCGCGACGCAACCGCCGAGGCGAGCGGCTTCTGGTACCGCCTGTCGCGCTTTGTAATGGCGCGCCCGCTGCCAATCGCCGCCGCCAGCGCGACCCTCCTGATCGCGCTCGGGATCCCTTTCACGTCGATCGAGTTCACCTCGCCGGACGCCCAGATCCTGCCGCCACACCACAGCGCCCGCGCCGTCGACGACGTGATCCGCGCTGAGTTCCCGCCCTTCCACGACAACCCGATCGAGGTGGCCGTCAGCGGCGACGGCGAGCGCGCCGTCGCCGTCGTTGCAAGCCAGATCGCTGCGATTGACGGTGTCGGCTCGGTCAACCCACCGCAGCCGCTGTCGTCCGGGGTGACACTGATCACGGCCTTCTCGGCCAATCCCGCGATCGCCGAGGCCTCCCGCCAGACGGTCCGCGAGATCCGGGCGATCGAGCCACCGGCAGGGTCGGAGGTCGGCGTCAGCGGGCAGACCGCCCACTTCCTCGACTTCCAGTCCAGCCTCGGCAATCACCTTCCGCGCTCGGCAGCCTTCGTGATCGTCTCGACCCTGATCATCCTCTTCTTGATGACCGGCTCGGTGGTGCTGCCGGTCAAGGCGCTGGTGATGAACGCGCTTAACCTCAGCGCCGTCTTCGGGATCCTCGTCCTGATCTTCCAGGACGGCCGCCTCGAGGGTCTGCTCGATTACACCAGCCAGGGCGCGATCGAGCAGACGATGCCAATCCTTCTGTTTGCCGTCGCCTTTGGGCTCTCGACCGACTACGCCGTATTCCTGCTCGGCCGGATCAAGGAAGCGCGCGACGGAGGGGCCACCAACGACGAGGCCGTCGCGATCGGACTCGAGCGTACCGGCAGGATCGTCAGCGCCGCCGCGCTTCTATTCGCGATCGCAATCGGGGCCTTTGCCACCTCTGAGATCGTCTTCATCAAGGAAAACGGCGTCGGCACCGCGCTCGCCGTCCTGATCGACGCCAGCATCATCCGCGCCCTCCTCGTGCCCTCCCTGATGGAGCTGCTCGGCTCCCGCAACTGGTGGGCACCCGGCCCGCTACGCCGCCTCCACGACCGCTTCGGCCTCAGCGAGTAACTAGTTCCTCCGGAAAAACCTCCGATTCCGTCCGGAGCAGTTGCAAAAAGACCTGTAAATAGGACCAATCGGCGTCGGCCTTCGCGGCTCGCATGGACAAACGTACGCTGCGGCAACTACCGGCGATCGCCTTCTCGAACCCGGCGCTCCTCTTGCCGGCGCAACTCGATGCGGCGGATCTTGCCGGTGAGAGTCTTCGGAAGGTCCGGCACGAACTCGATCAGCCGGGGGTAGGCGTAAGCCGACAAGCGATCCCGAACGAAGCCCTGGATCTCCTCGACGAGCGCTTGCGAGGGCTCGCGGCCCGCGGCTGGGACGATGAACGCCTTGACGACGTGCCCGCGCCGTTCGTCCGGGGAGGCGACCGCGGCGGCCTCGGCGACGGCGGCGTGCTCGAGGCAGGCGGACTCAACCTCGAACGGGCCGATCCGGTACCCCGCCGCGATGATCAGGTCGTCGGAGCGGCCTTCGTACCAGTAGTAGCCGTCCGCGTCCTGCGAGGCGGCGTCTCCGGTCCGAAACCACTCCCCGCCAAACACGCGCTCGGTGTCCTCGGGCCGGTTCCAGTAGCCGAGCGGATAATGCGGGTTCGAACGCGCCTTCAGGGCGATCTCGCCGCGGGTCCCGGGCTCGGTGACGGGCTGATCGTCCTCGTCGAGGATCGCCATCTCCCAGCCGGGGCTTGGCTTGCCCATCGAGCCCTCGCGAACCTCCATGAACGGGTAGTTCGCAACCATCGGGTAGCTCTCAGTCATCCCGTAGTAATCGAGCACGGTCAGTCCGTATTGGCGTCGAAACCAACGGATCGCCTCGGGATTAAGTGGCTCACCGGCGGAACAGACGACGCGGAACCGTTGCGGATAGCGGCTACCGGCGTCGGTGATCGACATCATCGACCTCATCGCGGTCGGGGTCGTGAAGACGTTCGTCACCTCGAGCTTCGATAGGAACTCAAGCTGCTGACGGGGGTCGAAGCCGCCCTGGCGCTGGAAGACGCACTGCACCGCGCCGAGGCGCCACGGCCCGAGCAGCGGCGCGATGCCTGCCGCCCAGGCCCACTCCCCCATGCCGTGGAAGCGCTCGCCGTCTTGGACGTCATGCGCGTAGTTGAACTCGTTGTGGGCGAGCAGGTAGCGGTGGGCGTGGACGATGCCCTTCGCCGTCCCCGTGGTCCCCGACGTGTAGTAGAGCTGCGCCGGATCGTCGGCGGCCGTGTCACCGTGCACGGGGGTGGCGTCGGCCGCGGCGAGGAGCTCCGCGTCGAGGACGATGACCGTCTCGACCAGGGAGGTGTCGAAACGGTCGGCGTTTGCCGCGTCGGTGACGAGAACCTTCGCCTGGGAGTCCTGCAATCGGTAGCGGATCCCGTCGTCGCCATACAGGACCGACATCGTGAGCAGCACCGCGCCGAGCTTCCACGTTCCGAAGAAGATCGCCGCCGTCTCCGGGGTAGGCGGCAGCACGACGGCGACTCGGTCGCCTTTTCCAACCCCGGCGGCCCGAAGCAGGTTCGCCGCCCGGTTGGAGAGGTCCTGCAACTCGCCCCAGCGCAGCTGCCGCCGTTGCCCGTCGTAGCGGACGTGGAGCATCGCGAGCTTGTCCGGCGGATGCTTCTCGCAGACATCGTGGGCGATGTTGTACCGCTCCGGGACCACCCAGCGGTGCTCCGCGACGGCCTGGTCGTAGGTGATAGGCGGGTTGCTCATCGTCCTCCAGCTGATCGGTCTTTCCCGTCTGGCCGGGACATCGACACCACCATATGGGACTTGCAACCTGGGACCAGCGAGCGCTCGCTGGTCAGCCGCTGATCCGGTAGCGGAGATAGACGATGCCGCTACCGAAGCGACGCTCGCCCAGGAGCTCGAGATCAGCGCGCACTGATCGGGGAGCGCGCGCTTGCCGCCGCCCACCACGACCGGGGCGCTGGAGGCCGTTCGCGAAGGCGTGCACATCCTCATCAAGGGCCGCCCAACTCGAACCAGACGCTCGCCTCGGCCATCCCCGCCTCGCGACACGGCCTCAAATGATGGTCGCCGGCGCGATGGCCAGGCCGGATTCGCGAGCGGCGGTTGACAGGTCACGATCCCAGGTGACCAGCACAGCTCGATCGCCGAGGCTGAGCGCTGTCGCGAGGTGAATCGCATCGTACCCGCGCAGGCCGAGCTGCTCGGCGAGACTGCCGCCAGCCCGGGCCAGCTCCAGATCGACGCCAATCGTCGTGAGCCGCCCCCAGACCGATTCGAAATCGGCAACCACGAGCCCGTACCCGTCGGCCGTCAGGCGTCCGGCGCGTTTTGCGGCCGCAAGCGCCGCCCTCCCCTCCGCGTAGCCGAACACACTCGCGAACGCGACGCCACGAGAACTCCACAGCCTCGTCGCGAGCTCGGACCCGCGCTCCTCAACGACCAGTTTGATCAGCGCCGAGGTGTCGAAGTAGAGGTTCAGCGGCGTTGCTCGGCGATCAGATCACCGATCTCTGCGACGACCCGCGGCTCCTGCCGCCCCCGGGCCGCGACCGGCGGCCGGACGAGACCACGCTCGATCAGCGAATCGAGAGCCTCGTCGCCGTGAACTCCGCTCAGTCGCGCGACCGGTTTGCCTCGCCGCGTGATCACGTAGTCGACGCCCCGCTCGACTCGTTCGAGATGCTCGCTGAGGCGATCGTGTAGCTCGCGGATCCCGACGGTGCGATCCTGGCCAGGTAGCGTCATGAGGCAAATCTAGCAGCTACATGCCAGGCGGCCGACGAGTCATAACTCACAACCAAACGTCCCACGAATTGAAGGGATCGCGCCCCTGGCGGTTAACCCCACGTCATGGACCCAAGAGCAAAGCCCTTCCCGGCGGGCACAGTTGACCGTATGACCGAGCTGTCAAAGCGCGAATTGCCGCGCCGGCTGCGAGAACGAGTGCAGTGCGTGCGGCTCTTGGCGATGGGCCGGACGACCGTCGATGTCGCGGAAATCGTCGGAGTTGGGAGCGGCGGCCCGACTTGGCCCCACCGCGGCGGCCTGACTTGGCCCCACCACCGTCCGACCCGTCGCCGACCGTCACGGTTCCATCGTCGATGCGCCATTAACGACCGCGCCCCGGCCGGAGGAGTTGAGGGTGGCGTTGCCTCGGGGTTGGTGAGGAGTCGGGGGTGGGGAACTGGGAGTTCGCCAGGTTGGCGTTGAGCTAGCCGCCTACCAGGTTCGGCGGTTGAGGCCGTCTGCTTGGGTAGTAGGCACCGTGTATCTCCGACGCACAACCCGGCGCCTGAAGGACGGAAGCGCCATCGGCTACCTCCAACTCGCCCACAACGAGCGCAACGAGCGCGGTGTTCCGGTCGCCCGCGTCCTCCACAGCTTCGGACGCGAGGACGCGGTCCAGCGTGCCGCCCTGGAACGCCTGGTCGGCTCGATCAACCGCTACCTGGGGGAGGACGGGTTGGCGCAAGCGGGCGCGGCCCCGCGGACCGCCTAGCGGCTCGCCGTATCAGGAAAGCCCGAGTAGAGCCGGATTGTCCGCGCTCGACCCGAGCAGTTCGGCGATCTGCTTCGAAGCTTCAACCGCCGACAATCCGACGAGCTGCTCGCGGACCGCTCGAACCGCCGCCAGCTCGGCCGGATCGCGAAGTGCATCCTCGCCGACCGCGCGGCACTCGCGCGGAACCAGCGACGGGATGATCCCCGCCGCCGCGAGGTCGGCGTCGAGCCGCAACGACAGGTTCTCGGTGCTCTGAACCGCCTCGGTCGCGCCGCCGGGTCCGCCGGGTTGAGCGACCGCGATCACGGTCAGCGAGCCCGCCCCCACTTCGGCGCTCTCGCGGCCGGAGGAGAAAACCCGTTTCGCCAGGGTGGGCTCACCCTCCGCGACCGCGAGGCGATTCAACGAATCGACGATCAAAATCACGTCCGCCCCGACCTCGACACGGCGGCGAGCTCGTTCGAGCACAAGCCGGGTAGTGCGAAGCTGCTCGGTCGGTTCGCGATCGGCGGTGACCGCCAAGATCGCGACCCCTGGGTGTCCGTCACGCCACCGAGTCGCTTCCTCGGGGCGCTCGTCGAGCAGGAGGACCCAGATCTCGACGCCTTCGCGGCCGGCCAGGGCTTCGGTCAGGCCCTCGATCAGCGTGGTGGCACCCGATCGCGGATCGGCCATGACCAACACCCGCTGTCCGAAGGCGAGTGGGCCGAGCAGGTCGACGGCGCGGGTCATCGGCGACCCACTGCCGAGTTCGATCCGACGCGACGGCGCGGTCGGGGTCAGCGCGTCGAAGTCGGGGCGAGCCGCCTCGGGTTCGCCGCCCTCGACGGAGTCGACGTGGATCAGGGCCGGGTGGCGCTCGTCGCGTCGCGGCTGCCGCGCCGGGCCGGAGACGAGGTCGCCAATCCGTAGCTCGCAGCGACGGATCTGAGCCGGAGAGACATAGACATCGCCCTCGGAACGAACCAAATCAGGGCCGCGTAGAAAGCCGTGGCGCCGCGGCGTGATGTCAATTACGCCGACGGTCGGCTCGCCGACATCCTCGGGTTCGGGCTCGGCCGTGGCGCCAGCGGGGGCTTCGTCGCCGCGCTCGGGAGCGCCCGCCGTAGGGCCAGCGCCCGCCCGCTCGGGGTCGCCTCCCTCGGGAGCGAGATCCTGATCGCTCTCGCCGACGTCGCCGAGCAGCTCACGAACTGCTGCGGTGACTCGGCCGGAGCGACCGCGACCGCCGCGTCGCCCTCGGCTGCGTCGCTTCGGAGCGTCCGCCTCGTCGGCTTCGCTCGATTGCAGCGCCGCGATCAGCGCCTCGCGCCGCATCAGTCGATAGCCACTAACGCCGCGTTCGCCCGCCAGCGCGTGGAGCTGGGAAAGGTGCTGAGTTTCGAGGGGATCGGGGGAAGTCGCCGGGGAAGTCATCGCCGGGCAGGATAGCCGCGCGCGCTCCGACCCGGCGCAGTGCAGCTACTCAACGCCTGCCCGCCGAGGCGGCATGATCGTCGGTCAACGCGGCCAGCCACTCGCCGAACTCGGGACGTGACTCCCAATCGCGCTTGAACGCCGCGGCCCCGGAGCTGGTCAACGGGTGCTCGAGCATCTGCCGCAGCACCTTCGAAGGGACGGTCGCGATCTCGCAGCCGAGCTTGGCGGCGCCAACGCAGTGCTCGGGGTGGCGGATCGAGGCGGCGATGATCTGCGAGGTGATCCCGCCAGCCCGAAACTGCTCGATAATTTCCGCGACCACCGCGATCGAGTCAATCGAGATGTCATCGAGTCGGCCCATGAAACAGCTCACATAGGTGGCGCCCGCAGCGGCCGACAGGAGCGCCTGGCTGGGCGAGAAAACCAGGGTCATATTGACCGGAATCCCGGCCGCGGTCAGGACGTGGGTGGCGGCCAGACCGGCCTTGCAAAACGGAATCTTGACGACCACCTGCTCGTGCAGCGCATAGAGTGCCCCCCCCTCGGCGACCATTCCGGCGGCGTCTTCGGAGACGACCTCGGCCGAGGTTGGACCGCCGACCAAATCGCAGATCCGGCGGATGATCTCCGCCGGGTCGCCGTCCTCCTTGGCGAGCAGCGAGGGGTTGGTCGTCGCTCCCGCGAGCACACCCCAGGCCGCAATTTCCTCGACCTCGGCAACCGATCCCGTGTCGATGAAAAGCCTCATTGCGCTACGTCCTTTCAGAAGTTCCCGGCCGCGGACCCGCCGCTACCGCTTGATCGTCGCAAGTATCGACCCCGGACCGGACGGCGCCCGCCGGGTCGACGCCCTCGCGGGCCATCTCGGCTGGCCAGCGCTCGGCTTCGGCGCGAATCCGCGTTTGCGACCAGCCAAGCTCGCCACCGAGCGCTGCCGCGATCGGCGCCACCGCCGCGGCGCTGCGAAGCTCGGGCGCGGCCAAGATGCCGAGCCGGGTGCGCCGTAACAGCAGATCGGCGACGCTGCGAGCCTGCTCGTCGCGGGCCGCAATCACAACCTCGGCGAGGATGTCGGGCATCCCGGCGACTATCGGCGCTGCCATCGCTCGATCACCCGTGGCGACCGCCAAGACGTTGCGGGCGGCGTGGCCGTAGCGAAAAGCGAGCAGATCAGTGGTTCGATCGGGCAGGTCCTCGACCGCGAGGTCCCCGTCGGGGATCAGATCCTGGGGCTGGGCGACCATCCCAAGCGGAAGATCGGCGGTCCGACACGGTGCCTCGGCGTCCTCGCGTTCGACGATCCGGTCGACCACGTCCTTCGCCATCCGCCGCCAGGTCGTCAACTTGCCGCCGGTAATCGTGATCAGCCCCGATGAGGTCTCATAAAGCTCCGCCTTACGCGAAATGTCGACCGACTTCTTCGGGTCGCCAGTCGAGATCAACGGCCGCACCCCGGCGTAAGCGCCGCAGATGTCACCGCCGCCCAGCGAGGTCCCAAAGAACGCGTTGAGGGCATCGAGCAGGTACTCGATATCGGCCTCGGCGGGTGCCGGGTGGACTATGTCGCCATCGAAGTCGTTGTCGGTCGTCCCGACCAGCGCCCGCCCGTACCACGGCAAGACGAAGATCGCCCGACCAGCGCCAGCCGGGACAACGCAGGCGTTTTCGCCGATTGCGAGCTTGTCGAGTCCGAGCAGGATGTGGGTCCCGCGACTCGGTGCGATCCTGGGAATTTCGGCCTCGTCGTGGATCTCATCGGGGCGGATCTGGTCAGCGAAAACCCCGGTCGCGTTGACGACGTTGGTGGCGCGAACCTCAAACTCCTCGCCCGACTCGGCCTCGCGGCAGCGCACTCCGGCGGCACGCCCGCCGACCTCGAGCAGATCGGTCACCTCGGCGCCGTTCAACATCACCGCCCCGTAGCGCTCGGCCTCGCCGAGGATCGTCAAGACAAGCCGGACATCGTCGGTCTGACAGTCATAGAACAGGTAGGCCGACTTCGGGTCGCGGTCAGCCAGCGCCGGGATCCGCTCCACCACCTCGGGACCGTCGATCGTGCGGTGGCGATCCGGCGCCCAGCGATCGGCCGCCGCAGCGCCGCGGCGCTCGCGCCGGGCCGAGCCGACCCGGGTCGTCGCCATCACGTCATACATGTTGAGCCCGATCCCGATCTTGCGATCGACCCGTTCGTCGCGAAGCGTCGGGACCAGAAACGGCGTCGGATAAACCAGGTGCGGGGCGAGCTGGACCAGCAACTGGCGCTCCAGCAGCGCTTCGCGGACCAAACCGAGGTCGAAGTTCTGCAGATAGCGGAGGCCGCCGTGAACCATCTTCGAGGAGCGGCTCGAGGTGCCGATTGCCCAATCGGCCCGCTCGACGATCGCGGTTGAGTAGCCGCGCGAAGCGGCGTCGAGGGCCACCCCAGCGCCGGTCACGCCGCCCCCGATCACAACCACGTCGAACTCCGCGGAGGTCAGCTCCTCAAGTGCGACGCGACGCGAGATCACGCTGGAAACCTAGATGACTGATTGCGAAGGCGCGTGCCCGCGGGGGCTGACCCGGCCAAGCCGGGCGCCGAACGCGGCCGCGGCGCGTAGCGGCGCTACGCGCAAGGACGTAGGCGGTGATTCGGCGCTGCTACCGGGTGCGGGCGGCCAGGGCTAATCGAGAAAGCTGATCCGCGCCGAGGCAGCGGCGGGTCGCGGCGGGGCTGATTTCAGCTGGGCGGGCCGACCGAGGTGGAGCAGGCCGACGAAGCGTTCGCCCGGGTTGATTCCGAGCGCGGCCCGACCGGGCTCGGTTTGGGCAACCTCGGGGGTCCGCCAGTAACCGGCGAAGCCGCGTCCGTGGGCGGCGAGCAAGACGATGTAGGCAGCGCAGGCGGTGGCGTGCAGCTCCTCCTCGATCGCGGCCTGATCGCTTTGATCGGCGACCGCCGTAAGGTCAGCGCTGCAGGCGATCAGCGTCGGGCATCGATCGAGCTTTGGCGCCGCTTGTGGGCCTGCCGCCTGCTTGAGCGCCGCCAGCGCCATCGGGCCGACCACCCGGAAGCGCCACGGCGCGCTGAGGTGATGGTTCGGCGCCCACTCGGCCAACTCGAACAGCGCAATCAGGGTGGCGCGGTCAAGCGGCTCGGGCCGAAACGCCTTGTGGGTGCGGCGAGTTCGGATCGCCTCCTCAAGCTCCACCGCAGCCCGCCTCGAATCAGAGCCCGCCGCTCGACGGCAGGCGACGGCGGTAGAAGAAATACCCGGCGAGCAGCAATACCGCCAGCACCGCCAAGGCGGCGACGATCCAGACCGAGTCGGTCGAGCGGCCGCCGTCGCCAAGCGCCGCATCGAGTTGGCCCTCGATGCCATCGGCGTTGGCGATGGTCGAACGGACCCCACGGGTCCCGCCGACGCCGACGCCGCGCGCGGCGCCGGTTTGGCCCCTGCCCTTGCCGGAGCCCGGCTTGCCGCCGGGGCGCTTCGAACCGCCCGGAGCGCTCCCCCCCGGTCGGCCGCCGCCGCGACGAGACCCGCTGCCGCCTGGACCACCGCCGCCAGGGCCTCCGCCACGGCTCGGGGCGCCGACCGGATCGACCCCGGGGGTCCGCGCCAGTTGCGCCGTCGGCAACGTCTTTCCAGCGATCGCCATCATCGACTGGGCGGTCACCCAAACCGGGGTGCGGGCGTCGTTTCGCGAATAGTTGACGCTGCCAACGGCGGTTTGGCGACTGAACAGAAAGTCAAGGCCTCCCGAGGATCCAACCCCCGCCGCCAACAGCCCCTGGATCGCCAGCGAAGTCGACTGGGCGTTCGACGCGGTGGCGGTGCTGAGCGGCCATCCTCCGTCGCGAAGCTGCGATCGACGCAGGTACCCGGCTGCCGCGTCGATCGTCGGGGAGTAGCCGCCGCTCACCCGCAGCGCCTCCATCACCGCGCCGGTCGAGTCGGCGTCGCTGGCGGCGCCGGGCGCGAACCCCCAGCCTCGATCGCTGTTTTGGGCATCGGAGAGGAACCCCGCCGCCTGACCGAGCGAAGCGCCACCGCCCGCCGCGCCGATCGCCAAGATCCCGTACGCGGTCAGGTTGATCTGCCCTTCCCAGGAGCCGTTGGAGCGCTGCCGGGCGGCCAGCGCGGAAACCAGGTCGCGACCGCCAAAATCGTGCGGGTCCACCCCCGCCCCGGCGGCGACCAGGATCGTCCGCTCGAGGTCGCCGGTTGAGGCGAGGTCGTTGGCGCGGACCCGCAGGTAGTCGATCGGGGTAGCTGCGTTGCTGTAGACATCCTGCGGGTTGACCCCGGCCGCCTCGAGGCCGAGCGACGCCCAGCCGGTCATCGCGACCGAGGAGTCATCGCCCGGTGAAGCTGGAAAGCCGCCGTCGGGGTTCTGCTGTGCGAACAGCCAGTTTTGGGCGTCCGAAAGTCCGGCCGCCTCGGCCTCGGTCGGTCGCGCCGCGCTCACCGCGACGAAACCGCCGGCGAGGATTAAAAAGATCGCCAACGGGCCTGACAGCGACCCCATAGGGTCCAGCCAAACAATCGTCGAACGACGTTGAAATCGCTGTAAAATCGAGACAAATGCGGGACCGGCAACGATCGCGAAGGCGAAGTTGCCGATCGCGTGGGCAAGGTTGAACGGGACCCCTCGGGCCGACAACGCAAGGTATCGATCAAGCGACTGCTCGCCGCCAAAGCTGACCATCGCCGAGAGGTCTAGCAGGGCGCCGTAGGCGAGGCCCGCCGCCGCCGCCGCGACCGCGAGCGGCCAACGACCGATCTGGCGACCGAAAACAGTGGCCAGGGCGGCGCCGCCGATCCCGACCATCCCCCACCCCGCCATCTGCCACGGCGTCCACGGACCCTGACCAAGAAAGAAGTTCGAGACCAGCGCCGCCAGCGCCCCGACCACAAATCCGGGGCCCGCGCCAAGCACGTAGCCGGCGATCAGGACGATGTCGGTGGTCGCGACGACGTTCGGGATCGGCGCCAGGACGATCCGCCCGGCCACCCCGAGGGCCGCCAGCGCCGCCACCAAGGCGACGATCCGAGCCGGTGGTCGCGAGCGCTCATACCACCAAAACCCACCGCCAAGGACGACCGTCAAGCCAACCAAGCAAGCGCCCTGCCAGCTCATCGCGGCACCTCGACCGAATTGGTGTGGAGCGATCTCCGCGCGGCGAGTAGCTTGCGCGCCGCCTCGACGGTCGCGATCCCGTCGCCGAAGACGCGGCCGACCTGGGTCGAGAAGTACCAACCGCCGCTCAGGATCGTCTCGACGCCGCCGTCGGCGATCACCCGCCCCTCCGCCATCAAGACGACCCGGTCGGCAAACTCGGCCGCAAACTCGACATCGTGGGTGGCGACAAGCAGCGCCGCCCCCGCCTCGCCAAATCGCCCCAACAACCGATGCAACTCGCGCTTTCGCCCCCCGTCCATCCCCCGGGTCGGCTCGTCAAGCGCGACCAGCCCCGGCATCGCGGCGCCGGCCTCGCCGCGACCTGCCAGTACGATCGCCAGGGCCAGCCGTTGCCGTTCGCCCCCGGAGAGATCGCGCGGGTCGCGATCGACGGCGGCGCTGAGCCCGACCGCGGCGAGCGCCCGGGCTCCCGATTCACCGGGCAGCTCCTCGCCGACCCGGTCACGGACCAGGTAGTCGGAAGGGTTTTGGCCGAGCAGTGCAATCCCGCCCGGTGCCTCGGCAATCCCGCGCCATGGCGCCGCAAGACCCGCCAGTGCACGCAGCAGGGTGCTCTTGCCAGCGCCATTTCGCCCCATCAGAGCAACCCGTTCGCCACCGCGAACCTCCAGTTCGAGGCCGCGCAGCGCCTCCGGGCGCCCGATCTCATCGTCGTGGCGAACCCAGAGCTTGGCGGCGCGCAGCGCGACCGGATCGGCGGGGCGGGAACGGCGGCGCCGAACGGCGGGCGGCATCGGAGCCTCGGCGGGCGCGCCTGAGGGGGCACACTCAAGCAGCGGGCGCAGCCGGGCTCGCGCCTGGCGAACCCCGACCGGAAGCGGCGCCGAGATCTCCGCGGCGCGGCAAACTCGGGCCAGCGGAGTAGCCGACTCCTCGTCATGGTCGAGCGCCCAGCCCAGATAGGCGGCGGGCGAACCGTCAAACGCGAGTGCTCCCGCCGCCAGCGCGATCACCCGGTCGGCGGCGTCGAGGCAACGATCGAGGCGGTGCTCGCACAACACGACGGTCAGGCCCCATTGTTCGTTGAGCCGCCGCAGCAGCGAGATCAGCTCCTCTGCCGCGACCGGGTCGAGCTGCGAGGTCGGCTCGTCAAGCAATACGAGTGAGGGGCGGCCGGTCAAAGCCGCCGCCAGCGCGACCCGCTGCAACTCGCCCCCCGACAGCGAGTCGGTGGTGCGCTCGAGCAGGTGCGCGACCCCGAGCGCCAGCGCCGCCTCCTCAACCGCCCGGGCCTGGGCTTGGGAGGCCGCACCGCGTAGCGCCGGGGCGAGGCCGATCTCGGCCCGTACCGTGGTCGAGACAACCTGCGCCTCGGGGTCCTGGGCGAGGTAGGCGACCACCGCGGCCAGGTCGCCGGGACCGTGCTCGCGGCTGTCGAGGCCGCCGATCACGGCGCGGCCACCAAACTCGCCGCCGTCGAGGTGCGGCACCAACCCGCAGGCCGCCCGCAGCAGGGTCGTTTTGCCGCTGCCCGATCGCCCGGCCAAAACGACCAGCTCGCCGGGCTCGATCCGCAGCGTTATCCGCTCCAGTGCCCACCGCTCGGCGGCCGGGTAGCGGAAGCTGAGCGCCTCGAAGCGAAGCGCCAGCGGAGCTCCGGCGAGGGCCCTCATCGCGCCCTCACCGCCAGTGGCAGCAGCGCGATCACAGCGATCGCGACGACGGCGGTGGCGCTGATTGGATCATGGTCAAAACGAAGGCTCGGGTAGGCCTCGAAATCGAGCAGCCCGCTCAGCCGAGCCCCGATCGCGACCGCCAGGCAAACGGCTGCGGCGGCGGTCATTTCGAGATCGGCGGGGCGAGCCGCGAGGCGCTCGCCTCGACCGCGCCGTCGCGGCGCTCGCGCGAGCGCGTAGCCGCGTAACTCCAAGGTCGCGGCGACATCGACCGAGCGTTCCAGCGACCCGGTCAAAAGGCGCCGCGCGAGGGCCCCTCGACCGACCGGGGCAGCGCCGGGGCCGCGCAGCATCACCGCCTCGCGAAGCCGAGCCTGATCGGCGGCGGCAAGCGGGACCAGGCGGCAGACCAGGGTCGCGGTAAGGGCCGAGCGAGCGGCAACCCGGCGCAGCGCGAGCAGGATCGCGTCGGGATTGACGCGGGCCGAAAACAGCGCGAACACCAGCAGCACCGCCCAGATCCGTAGCGCCAGCGCCGCTCCCTCGGCCAGTGCCTCGGCGGTGATGTCGATCTGCCCGAGCAGCGGCAAATCGAAGGCGCGAATCCAGATCGTCTCGCCGCGCCGCACCACCAGGGCGTTGATTGCAACCACGAAGAGACCCAACACGAGACCAGCCCGAGTCGCGGCACGAACCGCGCGTTGCGCCCCCGAGAGAGCGCCCGCCACCAGCAGCGCCGCGATCAGCGCCGCCGACAACAGCGGGTTCGCGCTTAGAAAGGCGACCGTCGCCAGCGCGAAGGTCCAAGCGCCGACAGCACCGACCCCGGCGCGACCGAGCGCGCCGCCGTGGGGTTGGTAGGCGTAGGGGGATCGCATCGGATTATGGACCCGGTTCGATCATCGGCAGGCCGATCCCTTTACTTTCGCCCGGCTCAACCAAGATCGCAAACTTATCGCGCAGATCGGGGCCGAAAGCATCGACCGCGGCGACGACTCCCGCTTTCCCCAGCCCGGTAACGAGCCAGGTCGCCGGTCCGCCGAGATCGGCGGTCGCGGCGATCAAACCGACTCCCTCACCGTAATTTGAGACGAGCCGACCGGCGTCGTCAAAGACGAGCAGGTGCGAGTCCGTCGCTCGATCGGGATCGCTCGCTCGCCGATCGAGCGATGGCGTCGACCCATCTGGCGGCTCGAACCGCGCGTAGACGCCGCTGCGCGAGGTGGGGCCAGCCAGCTTGGCGGCCGCCGGTTGATCCGACAACCGACTCCACTGCCCAACCAAAATCCGGACCGTCCCCTCCTCGAGTTGGTTGGCGCCGTAACCGTCGGAGGCGATCTTCGGCTCGACGCCCTGCGCGCGCAGGCGCGCGGCGATCCGATCGCACAACCGAAGCCGGGTCGCGCAGCCGATCACCGGATCTACTGCTGCGAGGAACGGCTGCGGCCACGAACCCACCACCGCCGGGGTCTCATAGGTGCCCTCCCAGCGATGGTAGTCCCACCAAACCTCGTCACCCCCCGTCACCCTGGCCTCGCCCGCCCCGACCTCAGAGAAGTAGCCGTTGACAAAGAAAAACCAGTCGGAGTCGCCACCCGAGGCGGTTGATCCGCTGAGACCGTCGATCGTGTCGACGAAGTTGCCGCCGTAGCTGGTCTCGATCTCGGCCACGCGGTCGAGCATCCGGACCACCGTCTCGGACTCGCTGGGCCGCTCCGAGGTTGCCTCGACGAGCCGCTTCGAGCCGAAGTCACGGGTCACCGCGAGGTGGGCATCGCCCTCGGCGCGCTCGCCCTCGCCGAACCCGCAGCCGACCGCCGCGACGCAGCAACAGGCTGCGATCGCGGCGGCCTGGAGCGGCCGGGTCCTCAGGATGAGGGCCTGATCAAAAACAACTCGCATGACGGGTCGGGTGCCTTCTCAGCCACGTTGCTGCGGAGCGCAATCACCCTGTCATCACCGCTCCCGCAGGTGATCCGATCGTGGCCGGAGCGACGGACGATGATCGTGTCATCGCCGCCGCGGGCAATGATCCGGTCATCGCCACGGGTGCCGATCATCTTGTCGTCCTTGGTCGTGCCGACGATCAGTTGCGGCGGTCCGTCCGGGCACTGTGAGCTATCAGCCATCACGCAGACCCGCGCCAGGTTCGACGGGATCGCTCCGCTTCGGGTCGCCGTCAACGCGGCGCTGCCGGCGGTGGCCGAGACCAGCGTCTTACCGGAACTGTCGGTCGGGGCCAGACCCCCGGTGACGGTGGCGCCAACTGCCGGAGCGACCGAACCGTCGTCGGCGTACTCGGTCACGGTGACCTCGAACGGGGTGCTCGGAGCGGCGACTACCGGCGCCTTTAGCGCCAGCTCGACCCCGGCCGGATAGGTCGGGGTCAGATACCAGAGGATCTCATCGCCGCGATCGACCATCAACTGGCTACCGCCAACCGATGCCCCAGCGTGGTTTTGCTTCAGGTACCAATACGCCGAGCCGGTCGCCTTGTAGCCGCCGATCCCGCACAGACCAAGGCCGTAGCCGTCGTCGAGGTAGGTATCGGTGACCCGCAGTGGACGCAGCGACTCGACGATCTTCTTGGCGTCTTGCAGTGCCCCCATCGCGGTCGCCCCCGCGGTCCTGATCCGCTCGCCGGAGCCGCCGGTTCCGGCGCCGAAGCAGTCGGCCCGCGGCGAGGTCTTGATCCGCGAGGTCGTCGTGTATTGAATGTGCTGAGCCAAGCTCTGGCCGGCCGGACCGACCACCCGGAGGCTGACCGGCTTGGTTACGGCGCCGGAGGCCGGACAGATTACGAGCCCAACGGTCGCGCTAAATGCGACGCAGGCCGCACGGGCCAGACGTCGACGTCTGAGAAATGTGGTCATTACCACCCTTTCCTCGAGGGTTGATACGGCCGGTCGGTGCCAGGTCTCCTGACTTACGGGCATCCGTCCCTCACGCCTTCCCAGGAGAACCGTTCTCCCAGTGGCTGAACTCGCTCTACGAGGGCCGCAACCGATCACAGTGGCGGGACCGTCCCGGGATCACACCGGGTTCCCTTGTCCACCGACCTATGTGGCCGACAGTCTAATCGACCGGGACAGACCAAGCCGGGCCAACCGGCCAACCGGCCAACCGGCCCGCGGGACCCCGCATCGGAGCGACGCGGTCGCGCCGCCACGACTCCCCGAGATTTCGATCAGCGTCGATCCCGGCGAAGCGAACCCGCCGACGACTGCGTCACGGCACTCGCCGTTGGGTGCGGCTCCCCTGGAGGGACAGCCGATAGGGCCAAAAACCGCATGATCATGCGGTGTGCCCAAATCCGCTCCGCGCGCTGAGCCGCGGATCGGGCCATCGAGGCGGACGAACGGCCGCCAAAAGTGACGGAGGAGACCAAAATGGGGTCACAAGACGGGTGTCGAAGTCGGTGTTGTTCCATAAACGCCGACCACGGAGGTGGCCACGTGATCACGGACCTCGACACCCGTCCCGACGAAGTTACCGCGTTGGGCAATCAAATCCTGCAAGCCAAAGCGGCGAGCGAACCCGAGCCCAACCCGGACAGCTTCGCGCGCTCCCGGGGTTACTTCGAAGCGCTGGTAAGCCGGCTCGAAGGCGACGGCGCCGCGGTGTTGACCCACGCAGAACTCGAGGAGGAGTTGCAGCAGGACGCCCGCGAACTGTTCCGCCGACTCTACGAAGGCCATCTCGATGAGCGGGCCGCTCGCGAGCACCGACACGATGCGGTCGTCGGCTCAGACGGGGCACGACGCAACTATGCCGAGCCCGGCCACGAGCGCTCCTTGACCACCGTCTTCGGGGATGTCCGGGTGAGCCGGATCGCCTACCGCTCGCGCGGGAGCCGGAACCTCTGCCCGGCGGATGGACTGTTGAACTTGCCGATCGAGCGGCGCTCCCACGGTCTGCGCCGGCTCGGCGCGATCGAAGCTACGCGGGGATCATTCGAGGAGGCGGCCGATGCAGTTGAGCGCTCAAGCGGCCAACGGATCCCAAAGCGCCAGCTCGAGAGATTGGCCCGAAGCGCCGCGGTTGACTTCGAGGAGTTCTACGCCGCCCGTCAAGTGGCGACTCCGCGCTTAGCCGACGCGCTCGTCATCTCCTGCGACGACAAGGGGGTGGTGATGCGCTCCGAGGCGCTGCGAGAGGCGACCCGAAGACAGACTGAGAATGCCAAGCACAAACTCAAGACCCGCTTATCCAGCGGGGAAAAGCGCAATCGCAAGCGGATCGCGGAGGTCGGTGCCGTCTATGAGATCGAGCCGGTGCCCCGCACGGCGGCGGATCTGATGCCCGCCAATGACGCCGAGCGCGGCGCCGCAGCGGACGCCCCGTCGGCCAAGAACAAGTGGTTGACGGCGAGCGTGGTTGAAGATGCTGCAACCGTCGTCGCCAGGCTGTTTGACGAGGCGGAGCGCCGCGACCCCGAGCACATCCGGTTCTCCTCGCCGATTGGGGGTGGAATTTCGCCGCGGTTCGCCCTGAGCCCGCTCGCAGACCGCGGATAGCGCCCAGGTGATCCGCCGCACCGATTGAGCAACCTAGGCGGCCCGCAGT
>JAHEXU010000062.1 GCA_023251975.1 bacterium
CGAGGTGCAAACACTCCTGACCACGGCGCTCAACTGGCTAGCGGATGCCACCGAGACGGTTCAGAGCCTGACCACACGCTCCTGGGCGATCATCCCTTCAGCATGAGCGGCGTTTGGTATGACAAGTCGCAGACCGGCGTAGAACGCTCCCCGCGTCGATGGCGTTGCCACTGGCACCGCCGTGGCTTGAAAGAGCAGCTCCAATGGCTCGCGGCCGAGTCGGGCGCGTGCCTTCGAGATTGCCACCTTGGTCGGAACCGCCCATTCCCGTTCCCACCCCGACTCCCACGACAGTCCCTCGACAAGTTGGCGCATCACCTCTTCGTAGGGGGAGTCGGCAAACAGCGCCAGCGCCAGGACGTAGTAGACGACCAACCGCGCTGGCAAAAGTCGATCGCGATGCTCTCGGCGCCCGGCCTCGGCAAGGATGCCATCGATCAGCTCCGGCGGGAATACCCGGGTCAGGACCCCGATTGAGATGTGGTCCGGCAAGCGTTGGGGGGTTGGCGGCTTGAGCTGGCCGGCGCGAGGCATGTCGAGACGATAGCCGCTCGGACGGGTGCTAAGTTTACGGTACGGAATACCTCCCGCCACCTTGGCGCGTTCGCCAGCGAGATGGTGGCGGCCGCGCCGCTCCCCAAACGCGACTAACAGGCCGCATCCGACACGCAGCTTCCGCCGCGGCTCCCTGCGAGGTCGCCGATCTCCTCACGCTTGCGAGCAGATCGACCTCGCCCTCGCGAAAAGACGCCGGCAATCCGGTTCGGCGGGGCGCAACACGCCGCAGGATCAAAGACCCAAGGTGCGGCCGATCAGTTCCTTCATGATCTCGTTTGTTCCGGCGTAGATCTTCGTGATCCGGGCATCGACCCAGGCCTTGCCGATCGGATACTCGGTGGTGTAGCCGTACCCGCCGTGCAGCTGCACCCCGGCGTCGGTGACATCGCAGAGCAGGTCGGTGGTCCAGTACTTGGCCATCGCGGCTTCCGCGACGGTGCAGGTGCCGTCGACGTAGCGCTCGATGCAGCGATCGACGAAACACCGCGTGATCGTCACCCGGGTGTGCAGTTCGGCGAGGGTGAAGCGGGAGTGCTGGAAGGAACCGATCGGCTTCCCGAAGGCCTTGCGCTCCTTGACGTAGGCGAGCGTCATCTCCAGCGCGCACTCGGCGCCGGCGATCGACGAGGTGGCGAGGGTCAGGCGCTCGGGAACGAGGCGGGAGACGAGCTGCAAGAACCCGGACCCCTCCGCCCCGAGCAGGTTGGCGGCGGGAACCCGGACATCGTTGAAAAACAGCTCCGTGGTGTCTGAGGCGTGCTGGCCCAGCTTCTCGATCTGGCGGCCGCGCTCAAACCCGTCCATCCCGCGCTCGAGCACGATCAGGGAGAGGCCACCGTGCTTGTCCTCACTGGTGCGAGCGGCGACGATGACGAGGTCGGCGTTGACGCCGTTGGTGATGAACGTCTTCTGCCCGTTGACGATGAAGTCATCACCCTCGCGCACGGCGCGGGTCTTGATCGCGGCAAGATCGGAGCCGGTGCCCGGCTCGGTCATCGCAATCGCGAGGATCTTCTCACCGGCTGCGATTTCAGGTAACCAACGGTCGCGCTGTGCATCATCGGCCGAGGCCATGATGTAGGGGAGGCAGACATCGGTGTGCAGCAGCGGCCCGGCGAAGGCGGCGCCGACACCACTACGCGCCATCTCCTCGCCGAGGATGACGTTGAAGCGCCAGTCCGAGACGCCCGGGCCGCCGTATTGCTCGGGGACCTCCATCGCGAGGAAGCCGTGCCCGGCCGCTTTTTGAAACAGCGACCTAGGCACGACCTGATCGCGCTCCCACTGCTCGGTGAACGGCACGACCTCGGCGGCGAGGAACTTCGAAAAGCTCTCGCGGTAGTCCTCGTGCTCGGCTTCGAAGATCGCCCGGCGCGGTGCCCGGGCGAGCGTCGGCGAGCTCATGCGGCGACCTCGGTGGCGAGACGGGCGGCGATATCCGGGATCTCCCACGGGCCTTCGGTCTCGATCGCATCGACGACCGACCACCCGGCGAGCGTCTGGATCGAGCCACCCTGGACCGCGTAGACCTGGCCGGTGTGTGGGCAGTCCGCGGCGGCCAGGTAGGTGACGAGCGGGGAGATGTTCGACGGGTCGAACAGGTCGTGACCGGTCTCGTCGGTCGCGCCGGCGGCGAAGATCGCGCCCATCTGAGGGGTCGCGAGGGTGAGCCGGGTCCGGGCGATTGGCGCGATCGCATTAACCCGGACGCCGTAGCGCTCGAGCTCGGCGGCGGCGACGAGCGTCAGTGCGGCGATCGCGGCCTTGGCGGCGCCGTAGTTTGCCTGGCCAGGGTTCGGCAGCGTGACCCCGGATGCGGAGGCGGTGTTGATGACCGACGCCCGCACCGTCTCCCCCGCCTTCGCCTGGTTCTTCCAGTAGGCGGCCGCGTGGTGCAAAACGGCGAAGTGCCCTTTCAGGTGGACCTTGATGACGGCGTCCCACTCGGCCTCGCTGATCGAGGCAACGAAGCCGTCGCGCAAGATCCCGGCGTTGTTGACGACGATGTCGAGGCCGCCGAAGGCTGCGAGCGCCTGTTCGATCAGGGCGTCGGCGCCGTCCCAGTCGGCGATGTCGTCGCTGTTCGCGACGGCCTCACCGCCAGCGGCGAGGATCTCGTCCACGACCTCCTGCGCGGGGCCGGCGTCGGCGCCGTCCCCCGCGTTGGAGCCGCCGAGGTCGTTCACGAGCACTTTCGCGCCCTCGCGGGCGAACAGCAGCGCGTGCACACGCCCGATGCCACGACCAGCTCCGGTGATGAGGGCGATGCGGCCGTCAAGGATTCCCATGCTGATCTCTCGTTTCTGATTGGGGGGTGGATGAACAGGTGGTGAGGACGGCGAGGCCGTCGCGCAGGACCGGGACGCCGTCGACGGTCGTCTCGAACGCGTAGGTCGTCGTCCCGCGCCCGGCGCGCGATGCCTCGAAGACCCGGGTGCGGATCTCCTGCCCCGGCAGCACCGGCTTGGCAAACCGAACAGCCAGCCGCTTCAGTCGGCTCACATCGCCGGCCCCGAGGTGCTCGAGGATCGCGTGCGAGGTGAAGGCGAGCACGCAAAAGCCGTGGGCGATGATGCCCGGCAGGCCGGAGTCGATTGCGACCTGCTCGTCGAGGTGGATCGGCATCGGGTCGCCGGCAGCTGGCGAGTAGCGGAAGGTCTGGTCGTCGTCGATCCGCTGCGTCAGGTCGACGAGCGGCCCGGCGCCGCGCAGCTCCTCGTCAAAGCGGTGCCCCGGCGAGAGTTCGCCGAGCGCCCGTCCGTCATCGAAGCCGCGGATGA
Source organism: bacterium (assembly GCA_023251975.1). GTDB lineage: Bacteria > Actinomycetota > Thermoleophilia > Solirubrobacterales > 70-9 > JAHEXU01. The sequence goes on from JAHEXU010000062.1 coordinate 3,339, forward strand.
AGAAGGTCACGTACTGCTCGTTGACAAGTTCCCCGTCGGCGCCGCAACACTCCAGATAAACGCAGGCGCGGGTGCCGTTGGGGAGGCCCTGCCAACCGGTCATCCGCGCCCGCGAGGTCAGGGTCTCGCCGGGGCGGATCGGCCGGTGGAAGCGGAAATCCTGCTCGCCGTGGAGGACCTTCCCGATAACCGCGAGCGGGACGACCTCGAGCGCGGGCTCCAGCAGCGAGTCGAACACCGGCACGATCGCGAAGACCGGCGGTGCGACCTCCCCCGCGAGGTGGGAGGGGATCGGGTCGTTGGTAGCCGCCGCATACGCGGCGAGGCGCTCGGGCTCGACGGTAAACGCCACCGGCTCGGTCCAAACGTCGAGCCCGGCCTCGTTGAATTGCGGCGTCGTGGTCGTCATCGCTCGCGGGCGCCGCTAAGCCGAGAGCAGCCTCGCGACGTTCGCGAGTGACTGGTCGAGGTTGGCCTGCGCGTCCTTTTCGACCGCCTTACCAAGCGCGCCAGCAATCATCGCGCCCTCGAACTCCGCCTCGATCTGCGCCGTCGAGTTGCCCGCGCCGTCGTCGGCAACGGAAAGCGCGAAGGTCGTCTTCACCCCGGCCATGCCGGTGCCGGAGATCGTCAGGTCGTTCGGTGCGTTGAACTCCTCGACAACCCACTCAATCGTATTCGGCATCCCGAGCATCGTCACAACCTCGGAAGCCGTCGCGCCCTTCGAGAAGGTCTCGGGGACCTGCTTCCACTTTGTGTGGATGGTCAGCCATCTCTCGTACTGCCCCGGATCGGAGATGACCGCCCAGACCCGCTCGGCGGGAGCCGAGAAGGTTGCGGTGGCGTTGATCTTGCCCATCGTGTGCGTTCCTTTCTAGAGGGTGATGTCGGGGTGAAGATTGGGGCGGCTCGCTCAGCGCTCGGCCCGCTGGTAGGCGGTGACGACCGCGGCGCCGCCGAGGCCAATGTTGTGCTGCAGCGCGGCCTCGACGTTTTCGACCTGCCGCCTCTCGGCGGTGCCGCGCAACTGCCAGGTCAGCTCGGCGCACTGGGCGAGCCCGGTGGCCCCGAGCGGGTGGCCCTTCGAGATCAGGCCGCCGGAAGGGTTGACGACCCAGCGGCCGCCGTAGGTGTTCTGAGCGGCGTCGATCAACTCCCCGGCTCCGCCCTCCTCGCAGAGGCCGAGCGCCTCGTAAAGCAGCAGTTCGTTGGCCGAGAAGCAGTCGTGCAGCTCGATCACCTGGAAGTCCTCGGCGCCGAGCCCAGCCTGCTCGTAGACCGCCTGCGCGGCCTTGACGTTCATCTCGTAGCCGACGATGTCCTTCGCCTTGCGGGTGGACAGCGAGGACTCGAAGTCGGTCGTCATCGCCTGGCCGACGATCTCCACCGCCTGCCCGGCGAGGCCGTGGCGGGCGACGAAGTCCTCGCCGGCGATGATCGCCGCGCCCGAACCGTCCGAGGTCGGCGAGCACTGCAGCTTGGTCAGCGGCTCGTAGATCATCGGCGCCTCCAGGATCTGCTCGAGCGTGTACTCGTCGCGAAACTGTGCGTAGGGGTTGTTGACCGAGTGCTTGTGGTTTTTGTGGCCGATCTTCGCGAAGTGCTCCGGGGTCGACCCGTACTCGCGCATGTGCTCGCGGCCCGCCGCCCCGAAGATCCACGGCGCGGGCGGGAAGCGGACCTCGGAGATCTGTGCCATCAACTCGATATGGCGCGCCATCGGCTGCTCGCGATCGTTGAAGGTGGATCCGAGCGACCCCGGCTGCATCTTCTCGAAGCCAAGTGCGAGGGCGCACTCGACGGCGCCGCTTCGGACCGCCTGCGCAGCGAGGAAAAGCGCGGTCGAGCCGGTCGAGCAGTTGTTGTTGACGTTGATGACCGGGATCCCGGTCATGCCGAGCTCGTAGACCGCCCGCTGGCCCGAGGTCGACTCGCCATAGACGTAGCCGACGTAGGCCTGCTCGACCTCGCTGTAGTCGATCGCCGCGTCCACAAGCGCCCTGGTACCCGCTTCCTTGGCAAGTTCCGGGTAGTCGCGCACGCCCTCGCGGCCGGGCTTGGTGAATTTCGTCATCCCGACGCCAACGACGTAGACCCTTCTTCTCGCAATCACGGCACTCCTTCCCTTCGATCGATGGCCGCGGCACAACGCCGCGCAGCGGGCCGGGTGAGTTATAGACAGGTCATCCGACTTGTGCAAGTCACCCGACTTGTTTCCTGGTCACCGCCCCGCACTTGTTACCCGACCCCGACCCCGACCCCGACCGTTTCGATAACGCGCCCAAACGACGACCTCGCCGTTGGATCGGGATTCGATTACTACCTCGGCGCCCGCTTCGGCCGCCTCGCGGCAGAAATCGTGGTCGGCATTACCCCGAGCGGAGGTCGAGATCGGCGCTCGACCCGAACGGCGCTGCGCGATCTCCTCCGACCGCGCGGACGGCGAACTCGCCAATCGCGTCGACTACCGCGGCGTCATCGACGCCACCGCTACCGGCCAGCGGCGAGAGCGGTCCGACAAGCGCCTCGCCGACGCCCCCGACGATTGCCGCGGCGACCAACTCGACATCCTGGTGCGGAACCTCTCCGGCCGCGATCGCCTGGCGCAGCCCGGCGGCCAGCAGCCGCGCATAGTGGGCGCGGTAAGCGAGGCGCTCGACATCGACGAGCGGGTCGACCGGTTCGGCGATCAATGCCCAGGCCAGCCGCCGATTGCTGAGTGCCCGCTCGGCGAACGTCCGAACAACCCACCGCAGGCGCTCGACCTGGCTGGATTCGGCGGCGTCCGCGTCGGCGACCATCCAGGCGCGGACCTCGCGGTCACAGACCTCGCGGAACAGTTCGACGAGGAGTTCGGCCTTCGAAGGGAAGTGGCGATACAGGGTCCCTGTAGCCAGCCCGGCCGTGGCGGCGATCGCCTGAACCGAAGCGGCCCCGTACCCCGATCGCTCGGTCAGCTCCCGCGCGGCGGCGAGCAGGCGGCGGCGCGTCGTTACCTCGGTGGCGTCCATCGCTTCAGCCCATTCAGCCCTTGAAGGTCGACGGGCCGGCGTCGCCGAACCGCTCGTCGCGTTCGCGCACGGCCTGTTTGAAACCCGCCTGCGCAGCCCGCTCTTGGAATGCGAACCCCTCCGGGGTGTGGCGAGTGATCCCGTCGAACACGGTCCCAAGGATCTGGGTCGTCTGCAGGCCCTGGCTGTAGAGCTCCTGATTGACCAGCAGCTTCATCATCTGGAGCTGGTTAACCGGGACCTGCGCGATCCGCCCGATCAGGATCTCGGTGCGCTCGTCGAGCCGGTCGGGCGCGGGTGCCTCGATCGCCAGCCCCCACTCGACGGCCTCGGTCCCGTTGAGCGAGTCACCGGTAAAGAGCAGTCGCTTGGCCCGCTGTGCCCCCAGACGGGCCGCCCACAGCGAGGTCGTCGGCGACCCCCAGACGCGCGCCGGGGGATATCCGATCTTCGCGTCGGCGGCGATTACCAGCAGGTCGCTGCACAGCGCCATGTCGGTGCCGCCGCCGACGCAGAAGCCGTGGACCTTGCAGACAACCGGCTTACTCGCGACAAACAGCGACATGAACGCGCGCACGTTGCGGCTCATCCCGGCGTAGTCGACCATCGGATCCCAGTTCCCCGACGGGTCGTGGTTCGCCCCCTGCACGATCGGGTCAAGCGGCGACCCCTCGGGTCCACCGGAGATCCCGTACTCGCCCTTCAACATCCCCTCAGCGCTTGCCACCAGGTCATAGCCGCCGCAGAACCCCTTGCCTTCGCCCGACAGCACCAGCACGTGGACCGCGGGGTCGAGGTCGGCCTGCTCGACGCAGGCGACCAACTCGGTCAGGAGTTGTGCGGTGATGCCGTTGCCGCGCGCCGGACGGTCCAGGGTGATCCGCGCTACCCGCCCGTCGCGCTCGTAGCGGACGACCGAATCGGCGCTCATGCGGCGAGCGCGCGGTCGATGATCGACGCCGCCGCGGCCGAGGACGGCAGCGTCCCATAGGCGCGACCGCCGCGACCGCCGATCCGGGCCGCACAAAAGGCATCGCTCACCGCCTCCGGGGCGTGGCGGACCAACAGGCTCCCCTGCAGTGCGAACCCAAGGTCCTCGACCAGGCGCCGGGCGTCGAACTGGGCCGTATGCAGGCGCTGTTCGAGCGAGCGCTCGTCGGCGGCATCGAACAGCCGACCGGTTCGCGCCCGCAGGGCGTCGAGGTGAGCGTCAAGGTCGGCGTTGGCGCCCCGAGCCCGCTCGCACTCGTCCAGGAACGCCGGTAAACCCTCGGGCTCCTTGACCAGCGCCCGCATCACGTCCAGCGCCGCGACGTTGCCCGACCCTTCCCAGATCCCGGCAAGCGGCGCGTCGCGGTAAAGCAGCGGCAGCCCGGAGTCCTCGACGTAGCCGTTGCCACCCAGGCACTCGAGCGCCTCGCCCGCGTGTTGCACCACGCGCTTGCAGACGTGGTACTTCATCACCGCCGTCGCGAAGCGCCGGAATGCCGGCTCGTCACGATCGAAGCTCGCGGCGACGCGCAGCGCCGCCGCAGTCGCCGCCTCGGATTCAATCGCCAAATCGGCGAGCACGTTGCGCATCGCGGGCTGGTCGACCAGCAGCGCCCCGAACGCCGCGCGACGACGCGCGTGATGGATCGCCTCGCTCACACCGCGGCGCATCGCGGTTGCCGATCCGATCAGGCAGTCGAGGCGAGTGTGGTTGACCATCCGGATAATCGCCTTGACGCCGCGGCCCTCCTGCCCGACCAACCGAGCGGGCATGCCGTGAAACTCGACCTCGCTGGAGGGCAACGACCGCGTCCCGAGCTTGTCCTTGAGGCGTTGGAACTCCATCCCGGGGCCGCGCTCGACGAAAAAGCACGACAGACCGGCAGGCGCTTGGGCGAGGACCAAGAAGACATCGCACGGCGGATAGGAGCAGAACCACTTGTGGCCATGAAGCTCATACAGGCCGTCGCCGATCGGATCTGCGCGGGTGGTATTTGCGCGGACATCCGAGCCACCCTGGCGCTCGGTCATCGCCATCCCAGCGATCGCGCCGGGTCCGTAGTCCAATGAGCTCAGCCGCGGCTCCCACTGCGCCGCCAGCTCCGGCGCCGCGTCGCGCAACGCCGGTACCACCGCGTAGGTCATCGAGATCGGGCACATCACCCCGGCGTTGGCGTTGCTCCACAGCATGAACTGCGCCGCCCGCACCACGTGCGCACCCGGGCCGGGCTCGCGCCACGGCCCCGCATGGATCCCGTGCTCGATCGCCCGAGCCAACAGCCAATGCCACGACGGATCAAGCTCGACCTCATCGAGGCGATAGCCGAAGCGATCGAAGCGCAAGAGCCGTGGCGGGTTGTGCTCAGCGCGCCGACAGTGCTCGCGGACCTCCACCGACCCGGCAAGTTCCCCCAACTGGTGAAGGCCCGCCGAGGCCCATTCGCCGTCGCCACGGGTGACCGCCTCCTGCAGCGCGAGATCGGCGCCGTAGAGCTCAAGCGGCTGCAACGGCGCCGACTGATTAAGCACCTGACGCGCCGGCGAGCCGGCAACAGCAACCATCGACATCCAAAACCCTCTTCCTCGACCTTGTGAATCCGGATTCGCAAGCTTAGCGAATCCGGATTCACAGGCGCCGCACGACCCCCGCGCCAGAACACCGTCCCGGCCGACAATCCAAACCAACCATCACAGCCGCACTATCATCTGGTGATGCCTGCGGCCGGTCGCTCAGCTCGCCCATCGGTGACCGAGACGCCGCGTCGGCGCAGCCAGGCGGAGCGACGCGCCTCGACCCGAGCTGCGCTGCTCGACGCCGCGCTGATCACCTTGGTCAAGGACGGTTACGCGAACTTCACCACCCGCGGGGTCGCTGAGCGGGCCGGTTTCTCGCAGGGAACCCAACAGCATTACTTCGAGTCGAAGGCCGGATTTGTCGTCGAGGCGATGCGCTACGCCGTACAGGTGATCCGCGACGACACGGTCCGTCGCCTCGATATCAGCGGGCTGACCACGCCCGGCGAGCAGGAGCGGCTGCTGGACGAGATTTGGAGAGTCCACCAAAGCCTTGCCTTCAAGGCGGCGCTTGAGCTGTGGAACGCGGCGCGGGCCGACGAGCAGCTGCGCGAAACGCTCCGCCAGCTTGAACGCGAGGTTACCGAGGCGATCAGGGCCACTTCCCGCGAGGTCCTCTCACGCACCGACGCCGACCCGGCGGTACTCGACCTGCTCGACCTGGCCCTTTCCGCGGTTCGAGGCCTAGCGATGCTTGCGCCGGTGGTCCCGCAGGCGGTGCTCGAGCGCCGCTGGATCACGCAGCGCGAGCACCTGGCCGACCTGCTGCGCAGGCGCGTCAACCCGACCCGGGCTGGGCCTGGAGAACCGGACGCCTCGCCCCACGGTCACTAGCGCCCGGCGCCCCGAAACGACGCCCGGTGCCCCGAACGGCGAGGTCGAGGAGGGTTCCGCACCGAGGGGCGGCGGCGCCTGGATCAGGTTGAGCGCGCTCTCGACCCTTGCGGATCCGCCGTCGGGCTGGGATCATCGACGCGGTGATGCGATCGATAAGCCTGGATCCACCGAGCCGGGCGGATTCTTCGGCCTCCCCGCCCGCCTGGCTCGATTCCGTCGTCCCGACCGCGCCGCCCCCGGTTTCGACTACCTACGCGCGACAGCGCTGAGCGGCAGGCGACGCGCGTGCACGTTGTCAACCTGGCCGCCTACGACGGGCCATATGAGGGTTCCTTCGTGCCGATGCTCGAGCGCGTCTGCGAGGCCGTGGTGGCTGGCGGCGGCTCAAGCGAGCTGGTTTTTGGGACCTCGGCGCAGGGGCGCGGCTGGGTCGAGCGGCTCGAGGCGGCCGACCGTCGGGTCCGCTTTGCGCCGCTTTCGGATTGGAGGGCCACGACCGAGTGGCTGCGCCGCGAGATGCCCCAGCTCCGCCCCGAAACGATCGTGCACACCCACTTCACGCGGTTCGACATCCCGGCGGTTCGGGCCCTCAGGCGGCCCGGGGTCAGCCTGGTCTGGCACGCCCACACGGTGCCCGGTTGTAGCGCGGCGGCGCGACTTCGGGTCCTTGCCAAGCATCGCGGCCCAGGCCGACGGGTCGGCGCTTTCGCCTGCGCGGGCGATCAGCTGATGGAGCGCCTGCAGGCCGCCGGGGCGCCTGCCGGGCGGCTTGTTTCGCTGCCGACGGCGATCGATTCGGAGCGCTTTTCACCCCCGGATTCGGCGCGCCGGGCGGCGGCGCGAACCGCCCTCGGGATCGAGCCGGATCGCCTCGTCCTGCTCCATTTTGGATGGGATTGGCAGGTCAAGGGCGGCGATCTGCTGCTTGGGGCAATTGCCAAGCTCGGCGCCGAGCGGCGCTCGCGATTGACGGTCCTTTGTGTCGGCGCTGGCGACCCGGGACGCGCCGAGATCGCCCGCTATGGCCTCGACGATCAGGTCCGCGTCCTTGAGCCGTTACGCGCCGTCACCGACTATTACAGCGCCGCCGACATCCTGGTCGCGCCGAGCCGCCACGAGGGCGGTAGCCCGCCGTTCGCGGTGCTCGAAGCGCTCGCTAGCGGGCTCGAGGTCATCGCGTCCGATATCCCGGCCCACCGCGGCGCGGCCGACTCACTTGCGGCGATGCGGATCGTCGCGGGCCGGATCGATCCGCTCGCGGAAGCGCTTGAGGCGGCGGACCCGAGCGCCGCCGGGAGCGCCGATCGACGACTCCAATCGCGTCGCTGGATCGTCGCCGAGCGCAATCTTGACGCCTACGCAGGCCGCGTCCTCGCGCTCTACGAACACCTGATCGCCGCGGGGGTGCGGTGATCGCGTCGCCGCGAATCCGGGTCGTCGCCCTACTCGACCAGCTACGCCCCGAAGGTGGGGGGGCGGAGCGAATCGCCACCGGGGTGGCCGCGGGGCTTGACCCTGAGCGTTTCGAAAGCACGCTTTGCCTGACCCGGTGGAGCGAGCAGGCCGCCTCCGCACCGGGCGCCGCGGCGGCGCTCGAAGCGCTCGGCGATGCGGGGGTGCGGGTGATCGGACTGCGGCGACGACACCGTTTCGACCTCGCGGCGGCGGCGCCGCTGCGCGCCGTCCTGCGCGAGGGCATCGAGGTGCTACACGGGCATATGCCCGCGTCGAGCTTTTGGGCGGCTGCGCTCGGACGGCGGCATCGAATTCCGGTCGTGATCGCCCACGAGCAGACCTGGGAGTTTGCCGGACAGCCGTTGCGTGTTCTGATCGACCGCCACTTCATCGCCCCGCGTGTCAGCGCCTACGTTGCCGTCTCCGAAGACGATCGCAGAGCCCTGATCGAGCGCGAGAAGATCCCGGCGGCGCTGACCCGCGTGATCGCGAACGGAATCCCGGCGCTTGCCTCGCCCCCCGATTCAGCGGGGCTTCGCAGCGCGCTCGGGATTGACCCGGCGGCACCACTGCTCGGCGCGGTCGGACGGCTGCACCACCAAAAGGACTTCCCGCTGCTCGTCGAAGCGGTCGGGCTGCTCGACGCCGTGGCCGGCGCACCGCGCACGCCGCACCTCGCCCCGCACCTTGTAATTGCCGGCGAGGGTCCGGCGCGGGCCGAGATCGAGGCGGCGATCAGCGCCCGCGGCCTTGGCCCGCGCGTCCACCTGCTCGGCAGCCGCGCTGATGTCGCCGCGATCCTCGCCGAGCTCGACATCGCGGTCCTGGTCTCGCGCTTCGAAGGCAGCCCGCTGGCCCTGATGGAATACATGCGGGCGGGCCGAGCGATCGTCGCGACCGAGGTCCGCGGCATCACCCAACTTATCGAGCACGATGTCAACGGTCTACTGGTTGCGCCCCGGGACCCGGCGGCGCTCGCGGCAGCGCTCACCCGCTTGCTCGCGGACCCCGAGCTGGCGACAAGGCTCGGCGCCGCCGCAGCGGCGCACCAGGCGGAGCATTTCTCGATCGCCGCGACGACGCGACGCTTCGAGTCGCTCTACGAGGAGCTTCTCGGCTCGCGACGCGGCCCCTGATCGAGCGCCTCGGCGTAAATCGCGAGCAGCCGCTGCGTCCAAGCGGCGGTCGTGAAGCGTTCGCGGTAGCGGGCCTGTGCGGCCACGCCAAGTCGGCGCCGACGGGCGCGATCGCCGAGTAGCGCCCGCAGCGCCGCCGCGATCTCGCCGGGCTCGGGCGGCGCCGCGGTCAAGATCGCCTCGTCGTCACCGACCAGTTCGGGAATCCCGCCAACCGCGCTCGCGATGATCGCGAGGCCCGCCGACATTGCCTCGATCACGGTGCTCGGCAGCGCGTCGGCGTGGCTGGGATGGAGCAGGATGTCGGTGGCGGCGAGGACGGCACCGCGATCGCTGCGGTGACCGAGGAGGAGAACCCGATCGCCCTGGGCCTCGGCGGCGGCCGCGATCGCCGCGCCGGCGGGTCCGTCACCGGCGATCAAAAGCCGGTGCCGCGGCAACTCGACCCCGGGGCAATCGGCGTCGAGGCGCGCCAACGCCGCCAGCGCTTCGCGGTGACCCTTGCCCTCCCGCAGGACGCTCAGCATCGTCACCACCACCTCGTCCGTTGCGATCGCGAGCTGACGCCGCAGCGCCGCCCCGGCGTCGGTTTCGAGCCTGAGGTCGAGCCCGTTATGCGCCGCCACGACCCGCTCGGGCCGGTCGCTAAAGCGGGCCAGGTAATCGCGGCGAAGCGCCTCGGAAACCGTGATCACGCGAACCGCGTTGCGGCGCCGCTGGCGTGCCATCAGCGCTTCCTTGATGTGGTCGCGCCGACTCGGGCCCCAGCGCGCGATATGCACGGTGGAGACGACGGGGATGCCGAGCCGCGCTGCGGCGCGACCGCCAAGCAGGTCGGCGTAGCCGAGATGGGTGTGAACGAGCTGCGGCCCGCTCGCTTGTAGGACGGCTGCGACTCGATCGCGGTCGCGTCGGCCGAGCAGGCCGGTGGTGCCGATCGGCTCGGCCGCGATCCCGAGTTCCTCGAGCGCCGCGCGCGCCGGTCCGTCGCCTGCCTGCAGGGGCGAGACCTCAACCTCGGCCCCGGCCTCAAGCAATCCCCTTGCTTGTTCGGCGAGCAGGTTCTCGGCGCCACCGGTCACCAGCGAGTCGATCACGATGTGGACGCGCCGCGGCGGCTCGCTCACGTCCCGGCTCCGGTGATTTCAGGGGCAGGGGCGGGGGCGGAGCCGCGGCCGAACAGGTGTCCGCGGAGGTAGCCGATCGTCTCCGGGGCGAGCAGACGCAAGGCAAGCAGAGCAGACATCGTCGCGGCTCCCGCCCCGACAACGACGGCGAGCGGCTCCGAGCCGATCCGAAGCGCCGCGAGGGCGGCCGGGGCGGCGGCGAGGGCGGCGGCGAGGGCCGGGGCGAGTGCCCGGGGCGGCGCCGACCACTCGAATCCGGCGACCGAACGGGCGAGAACGAGCGCTGCCGCCTCGCCCGCGAGCGAGCCGCCAAGGACACACCAGGCGACCGCCTCGATCCCGTCGGAGGCGAAGATCGCGAGCAATACCGCGAGCCCGATCAGTCGCGCCAGCGCGAGCGCCAGGAGCCGTCCGGCCCGCCCGCTCGCCTTCAAAATCGTGCCGCCTGGGATGCCGAGCGCGAGCAGCAACGAGGAGGCGCAGAGGATCCGCATCGTCGCGGCGCCGCTACGCCACCCCTCGCCGAACAAGCTGACGAGCAGCGGCTCGGAGAGAATCGCGGCGATCGTCGCTGCCGGCAGCGCAATCAGCGCCGAGTAGCGCAGCGAGATCAAAAAGCCGCGGGCCAACGCATCGCGGTCGAGCGCCGCAAAGCCGGGATAAAGGACCTGGCCGGCGACCAGCGCAAGGTTGACGATCAAAAGCTCGGGGATCCGGAAGGCGAGCGTGTAGACGCCCAGCGCGAGTGGCCCGAGCAGTTTGCCGATAAAGATGTAGTCGAGCTGGGAGATCACGGTTCCGGCGATGTCGACGCCGCTGAGCTTGAGCCCGAACGGTGCGAGAGCGCGCAGCACGACGCGGTCGAGTCGCGCCCGGGGGCGCCAGTCGACCACGATCCAAAGCGCCACAGTGAGCGCCGCGGTGCCCGCGAGGAAGCTGGCGACGAGACTCCAGACGCCCGCCCCCGCGATCGCGAGGGGAATCCCGACGGCGGCGCGAGTAGCGACCTCGGCAAACTCGGCGATCGCGCGGCCGCGGAACTCAAGCCGACGCTGGGCGAGCGCGTAGTGGGTCGAACCAAGTGCCCGCAAAGGGAGGGCCAGCGCCAGCAGCGCGATCACGCCGTCGAGCTCGGCGTCTGCGAAGTAGTGGCTAAGCGGAATCGCCGCCGCCGCGAGCGACGCCGCGAGCAGCGCCGACAGCGCCAGCGCGGCCGTGAAGACGCTGTCCGCCGAGGCGCCAAGACGATCGGCCGGGGCTGCGACGAGCGCCTGAGTCAGACCAGCGTCGGCGAGCCGGTCGAGCAGCGCGATCAGTGCCAGCGCGATCGCGACTGTGCCGAACTCGCCGGGCCCGAGCAGGTGCGCCAGGATCGCGGTGATGGCAAGGACGCCGACCCGCCCCGTCACATAGGACCCGTACGCCCAGGCGGCGCCGCGCGCCGCGCGCCGCGCGAGCCCGCTGCCGCGGTCGGTTTTTATCGCGCCGGGCTTGATTGGGCCATTATCGGTCGTCTAGACTCGCGCCAGATCCCATCAGGCTCGACAGGGATCGGCGAGCCATGGTCTATCCAGCACCACCTGCAGCACAATATGCAGCACCACCGCGGGTCGCGGTGGCCTTCGACTCCCCGCTGCCACTGCTGATTGCGGGCCTCGGGCTAGCGGCCTGCTCCGGTGTATTGATCGCGAGCGGCCGCCCGATCGCAATCGCCCTACTGGTCGGGATCGTGCCGGCGGCGCTCGCCCTGTGGGACCTTCGCGCCGCCGTTTGCCTCTGGATCCCGCTGACCTTCCTCGATCGGATCAGCATCGGCCCGAACCTGATCACGTTGCTTCTCACGCTTGCCTGGCTCGCCGTCGTGGCGATGCAGGCGGGTCGGATCGCCGAACTGGCGCGACGCAACCTTGCGGTCGTCGTTGCCTTCGGTCTGCTGCTCGGCTGGGTCACCCTGAGTGTCACCTGGGCGCGCCACCCCGACGAGGCGGCGGCGGACCTATGGCTGTGGTTCGTCTCGGCGGCGATCTTTGCGCTGGTCGCGACGATGGCGGCGACGCGGCACCACCTCAGCATCGCCTGTGCCGCCTACGTCGCCGGAGCGCTGCTCTCGTTGTGCGTCGGCGCGGGCACGATTGGGACCGGGGTTAGCGCGATCGACGAGGGCCGATTCGGGGGTTCGCTAGGCGACCCCAACGAGCTCGCGGCGGCGCTGCTGCCGGCGCTGGCGTTGGCGTTGGCGCTCGCTGCGGGACCGCTTCGCAAGTGGCCGCCCGCCTGCTTCGGCGCGGCCGTGCTGCTCGTCTGTGGGCTTGCCCTGACCGGTTCGCGCGGTGCCATGCTGGCCGCCTTGGTCGCGATTGCGGCGGCGATCGGGATCATCAAAGGACGGCGCATCGAGATCGCTCTGCTGACCGCGTTGGCGCTGTTCAGCGCGGCCGCCGTCGTCGCCGCCCGCTCGCCCGACACCTTCGACCACCTGCGCGAGTTCGACGCTGGTGGCACCGGCCGCGCCGACCTGTGGCGGGTCGCTTGGCGGATCGGCAGCGACGAGCCACTGCTCGGAATCGGGATCAACAACTACCGCTCCGAGGCGGTCAATTACGTGCTCGAGCCCGGTCGCCTCGAAGCGGCCGAGTTCGTCGCCGAGGATCCCCACTACCCGCACAACATCTACCTGCAGCAGTTCGCCGAGACCGGCCTGCCGGGGGTCGGATTGCTGCTGGCGCTAACGCTCGGTTCGCTGGTCGCGACGGCGACGGCAATCGGGCGATTCGAGCGCGCTGGCGACCGGCCGATGCGAAACCTGACCCGCGGCATCCTGATCGCGCAAGTCGCAGCGCTCTCGGCCTCGTTTTTCCTCTCCAACGTCCACGACAAGCGCCTCTGGGTGGTGCTGGCGCTGGGAGCCGCCGCGCTCGGGACAGCGCCGCGAGCCGGGAGGACCGATGTGGCGATCTGACCAGCTGATCGGCGACGAATTCGCCGCCCGGCCGATCGAGGCGCTGCGCCCGCTCGCCCGAATCGTCCGGGCGCGGCTTTGGTTGCCGGTCGCCTGCTCGCTGCTCGCCCTTGCCACCGCCGCGATCTATCTCGGCACGACCGACCCCAGCTACGAGGCGACCTCACGGCTTGTCGTCAACCCGATCTCGACCGACGACCCCAACTACAACGAGGTGGCGCTGATCCGCGACGGTTTCGGCGACCCCGGGCGGCCCGCTCGGACGATGCAGCTAATCGTTGACTCGCCGACGGTCGTCAGCGCGGCGGCGCGGCGGCTCGAGGTCGATCGCTCACTGATTGAGGATAGTGTCAAGGTCGAGGTCAACGACGAGACCAACCTGATCGAGATCACCGCGACGGCGAGTGATCCGGTCGCCGCGGCGCGACTTGCGAACGAGTTCCGCAGCGCCGCGACCGGTGTCGCCCGGGCCCAGCTCCAACCCGATGTCGAATCGGCGATCGCAGTGACCCAGCGCCGGCTCGTCGCCCTACGGCGTGCCCGAGGGGTCAGCTACGAGGCGCTTTTGGGCAAACTCAACGCGCTCGACGCGCTGCTCGGTAAGAACAACCCGACCCTATTTGGGGGCAGCGCCCTGGCGGCACAGCGGCCGCGAGGGGCTTCCGGCCCCGCGCGGTCGGTCCTGCTGATGGCGGCGGCGCTCGTCGGGCTCGGGATCGGGATCGCGACGGCCCTCGCGGCAGTGTTGCTGGTACGAGAACGCACGATCGACGATCCCGCCGAGATCAGTGCCCGCACCGGCTGGCCAACGCTGGCGACGATCCCCGAGCTTGCCGACGCCGGCCCGGGGCCGGTCGGGCACGCTTTCGGCGATCTGCGAACGCGGCTCGCCTTCGTCAGCGGGGGGTTGAACGCGCCGGGCCGAGCGGAGCTGCCGGGCCGAGCGGAGCTGCCGGGCGGGGTGACGTTGGTGACGAGCGCCGGCCCGGGGGAAGGACGGAGCGCCGTCGCCGAAGGGTTGGCGCGAGCGGTCGGTCGGCTCGGTGGCAGCGCCTATGTCGTCGACCTTGACCCCGGTCGCGCTCGCCGCGTCGGGTCGCGCCGCGGCGCCGTCGAACCGATCCGCTCCCGGGAACTCCTGGCCGCGGGGAACGATCTCTTCGAGGCGAGTGAACCGCTTGAGCGCAGCGGCCGGGTCCGAGCCCTGCGCGGTCTTTGCGCCGTCGCCGAGGCTGCCGAGTGCGGCGGCGGCGGTGACCAGGGGATGGTCCGGGATCTGCTCAGCGCGACCCGCGCCGTCGCCGACTGTATCGTCATCGACGGTCCCAGCGGCGCCGATCCAGCCGAGCTTTGCGAGGCGATCGGGCTCGCCGACCGGGTCGTCGTCGTCGCCCGCCCCGGGATGACCTACCGCGAGGCGATCCGCGAACTAACCGAACTCTTCGCCGCCCTTGAGGTCGATCCGGTCGGACTCGTCCTCGTCATGGCCAAGCGCCTAGCGCCGCCTCATCACTCCCATGCCGTGGGTAGGTTCCAGGATCGGAACCCCCGGGCGGCGATTACCCGCCACCCGGCCTGAAATCGCGAACCGCGGGCGGCGAGAGCGCTCCCAGGCTAGGCGCCGCCCCGAGCGCCACGCCCGACTTGAGTCGGTGGCGGCTGAGCGGGGGGTATCCGTGGCGACCATCGTCAGGGAGGCGATCGATCGCGGTCTTCCGAATCCCGTCGCCCGTCGGCGGGCTGCCGCCCAACGCCTCCTCGCGGCGCCGGACATGGCGGTGCCGGACATCCCGGAGCTGAGAGATGAGCTGGATCAGCTTCGCGGTCGCCAAGACCGATGATCGTCCTCGACACGACGGTTCTCGTTTACGCGAAGGGCTCCGATCATCCTCTGCGTGACCCATGTCGGCGGATCATGGGCGCGGTCGCTTCGGGCGAGATCGCGGCGACGACCACTCCAGAGGTGATCCAGGAGTTCGCTCATGTCAGGGCGCGCCGACGCGACCGAGCCGACGCTGCGAGTCTCGCAAGAGATTACGCCGAGATCCTCGCGCCGCTGATCCAGGTCGGCCAAGGTGTGCTCGAGCGTGGCCTGGGCATTTTTGCCGCGGACCAGTCCGTCGGCGTGTTTGACGCGGTCTTGATCGCGGCAGCCCTTGAGGCGGGTGCTTCGGAGCTCGTCTCCGCTGACCGCGCACTCGCCGATGTTGGGGCGATCGCCACGGTTTTCCCCGATCGGGTTGCCGTCGAGTCCCTGCTTGCTACGGCCCCCTGAAACCCGAGCCTCGATCCACCGATCCGAACGGCGAATCCGCGCGCCGGCTCGGCGAAGCGAGGCTGGGGGCGCTCGGTCCCGGGCTGTCCAGCGGCCCAGGTTTGACCTACCCGCAAGACAGCGAGAATAGCCCGCGAGCCAGGCCGCTTGGGACGTTGGTTGGGGGTCTGGCTCAGGTCGTTGGGACGTTCGACTAGACGGACGCATCAGCATTTGGATCCGCTGCGTTCATGACGGCCCGATCGTCCAGATGCTCCTCGACGAACTCGCTGCCCAGCAGGTCGTTTTACGCAACCGACTCCCACGGGGTGGTGCCACGGCGGTCGCCGATGCTCCCGGATCGGCGTCCCGGATCGGCG
>JAHEXU010000063.1 GCA_023251975.1 bacterium
AACGTGCGCTTTGACGCCATCACCCAAGGCAGGAGCCCAGTGCGTTAGACGCGCACGCTGGGATCTGCGCGGGGGGCGGGTCGAGCCATCAACGGCGAAGACCCGTCCCTACCGCGATCACTTCTCAGGCTCTATTTCTCCCCCCACCCTTCCGCTCGCTCGGCAGCTCGGATCGCGAGCGCTTCGAGTTCGCGAGTGAGGGCGCGTAGACGCCTGTCGTTGTCCAGCCAAGGCTGGTAGCGCCGGGCCTGCTCGGCGCTGAGCAGGCGACTCGCGGTCTTGCCGCCGACCTTGCGGGTCCAGTAGCGGTAAGGCCCGTGGCGGCGATCGACCTCGGCATCGCGACAGCGGCACTTCGGGTTGCCGCACCGCAGTAACCGGGCGCTGATCGAGCCGGGCAGGCAGCGGCCAAGCGCCCCGATCTCGGCGCAGATTCGGGCCACCTCCCGCTCGTCGTGGTCGTCGCTATCGGTCATCTCGAAGTCCGCACCTGCTTCCGTCCGCTGCCTACAGTATATATATCGTAGGTAGTGGACGGAAAGGAACCGATGGCCGACCTCTCGCATTCCCCGCATTCCCCGCAGCCGTTCGAGCTCGCTTCCGAGCATTTGGGCGCGCTCCCGATCGTGCAGGCGTTCCTCGTTCGGGCGGGGGTCACCCGCCTGCTTGGCCGTCGGCTGCCCGAGGGTGATGCCCGGGTGGCGCTACCGGCGGCGCGGGTGATCGGCGCGCTGATTTGCAACCTCTGCGTGTCGCGAGAGCCGCTTTATGGGATTGGTGAGTGGGCGGGGCGCCACGAGGCGGGGCTGCTTGGCCTTGAAGCTGGTGAGAGTGAGAACGGCAACTTGCACTGGCCCCAGTGCGGCGGCCTGATCGTGATCCGCGCCGACATCGGGTTCGAGAACCACAAGCTGTTCGAGACGTTAAACGAGCGCGGGATCGAGTTTTCGATTGGCGTCAAGCAGAGTTCGCGGGTAAGGCGGTTGATCGAGCAGGTTCCCGAGTCCGACTGGGTGACCCTGACCGACTACCCCGACGGCGGCGAAGCGCAAATCGCCGAGGTCACCTTCGGCAAGTGGCGAATGATCGTCCGGCGCACTCGGCTGCTCGGTGAGCAGGCCGATCTGTTCCCCAGCTGGCGCCATCATTCGTTTGCGACCAACCGCACCGTCCCGCTGCTCACCGCCGACATCGATCATCGCGACCACGCTCAGATCGAGCTGGTGATTCGTGATCTCAAAGACCAGGCGCTGGCGCATTTTCCTTCCGGCAACATGCACGCCAACAGCGCCTGGACCGCGATCGCGGCTCTGGCGCACAACCTTGGACGTTGGACGACCCAGATCGGGCAGCCCAACGAACCCGTCCAAACCGCCCGGTCGCGGCGGCGGCGGCTTTTCGCGGTTCCCGCCCGGCTGACCCGGACCAGCCGGATCTGGACGCTGCGGATGCCAGCGCGCTGGCCTTGGCAGCGACAGTTTCACACCGTTCTCGAGGCGATTCGGGCACTTCCTGCTCTGAGCTGAGCGGGCCGTCCAGTCAATCAACTTGAGCGGGCCCTCGCCGATACCGGCGCGTTCACGCCTGGCCAAAAACTGCTCGGCAGGCCTCTGGGCCGCGCGCGAACGCTGCGATTGCCGCCCGGATCCGTCAATTGAGGATGAGGGACGGGGTCAAAGTCGGGATTCCGGTGAATTGCGCCGGAATTCGGGTGAATTTCCCTCGTCGGATCGGCCGTTCGGTGGATTCAGGTTCAAGCGGACCACGCGCTCCCTGGTCGAAGCATCGACTTCGCTAAGGGCAAGCCGCCAGAGGGCACCTAGCGCCCAAGGTTTGTTGACGAGGCCCTCGTCGACGCCGACGTGGAGTCCAGTCGGCCTGAACGGCAGGGGTGGCGGCGGCGGAAACTCGTGTGTCGTGTCCGCCGACGGCCAGGGTACTCTTAGCTGTGTGGAGCAGTACGCCAAAAACCCCCGCTCGAGCTGATGGTCGGAAGCGCCTATTTCGACTCCTTCGAGCCCCTGCGGACGATCGTCGCGGCAGAGGAGCAGATGAATAGGGCCCTGGGTTACGACACCATGCGGCAGATCCGCAAACTCACCTGGAGCCCAATCGCCGAGGCGCTACGCAGCGTCGACTCGATCGTCGGGCCCAACATGCTCGACGTGCTCGAAAACTCGACGATCAAGCAGCTCGCTTTCGCCGCACAGAAGCCGCTGATCGAGGAGACGATCGAGAAGCTGGGCGCCAGCGCCCGTTTGATCGACGCGATCAACAAGGCCGACATGTACGGCGGCGTGCGCTTGAACATGCTCGGGCAGATCGAAGGCCTGCGCGAATCGATGCTGATCGGCAGCGCGGTCCTGCCGCCTGATTGCCTGAAGAGCATAGGTTTGGTGGCCGACCTCCAGCTGGCGCTCGACCAGCGCGTCGGCAGCCTGCAATTTGAGCCCGGGCGGATGCTCGAGTGCTTCAAGGGTCTGGACATCGCGGGCTTGATGCTGGGACGGGAGGCGACGCTGGCGGCCGTGCGGGTCCCGGGGCTGGACTGGAACCTGGAGGGCCTTTACACGCTGCCCGACCTGGTGTCACCGGTGCGCGGACCGGACGGCGAGCTGGTCGCCGCCGCATTCCCACCCGACCTGATCGAGGAGGAGCGGCTGTCGACCGAGTTCGAGGTCGATCTGATCGTCGCCGAAGTCCAGATCGGCGCACAGGGTTTCTTAGCCCTGCGTTCGCCAACGGCCGCCCTACGTATGGAGGCAGCCCGGGAGCGGCTGCGGCAGGGCGACGTCGAGGCCCTCGCGCAGTCCATGACCTCGTGCCGACGCGCCCTGCATGCCCTTGCCGACACCGTCTACCCGGCTCGCAGCCAGACGGTCAAGGACCGCGGCGGCAACGAGCGCACGGTCGACGACCCATCGTTCAAGAACCGGCTCCTGATGTTTCTCGCCGAGGCCATTGACGGCTCGACAGTGCTCCAGCTCGCCGAGGCCACCCACGACAAGACCGTCAACCACCTCGACGCGTTGATCGAGCAGCTCAGCAAGGGCGTCCACGTCGATGTCGTCCGCGAGGAGGCTTTGCAGGCCTACAGCCAGACCTGGGCCGTTATTGCGAACGTCGCCCGTGTTCATTCCGACGACTAGGGCGCGCAGCCATGCTTCGGCCGCCTGCACGAGCCCTTGACCGTGGTCAGCCCGTTGGCAGCGGGTCACATCAGGCGCCTGGGAAGGGATGTATTGGGGAACGCCGGGACCCCGCCTACACGTCTGTCTGCCCAGCAGGTCGGGGTCTCCTCTCGCTTTGGTGGTTAGCCAACCCGTGGGAACGGCTGGTCTTCCGGCGCCAGATCTTCATCGGGCTCAGCGGTGAGCCCGAGGTGAGCGCGAGCGACGGCGAGGCCCTCGAGGGCTCGTCCGGAAGCGCTGTCTCGCTTGCTTGAAGACACCTGGGGGAAGGGTCATTTCGCCCGTGTTGTCGGTGAGGCCGCCTGTGTCGGCGTCTTGGTCCACCCGGAGTGAGCGCGATCTGTGCGTTGACGCGGGTGCGGGCGACAACCCCCGGCTGAGCGCTTTCGCATCGATCGAAACGGCTACGGAGCGGATACCTAGGCGCCAGCCTGTTCGCGGACGGACACTCCGGCGCGTTCGAGAGCCGTCTGATGTCCCGAACGGCGCAGTTGAGGGCTCGAGTCGGCTGATCGCGGCCGCGATCGGTGCGAAACGGGCGGCGCGAAACGGCCCAACCGCCAATCGGGTGCTTACTGCAAGACGCGGATCCAGGGCTTGTTGCACGATCGAGGCAGGCGTGCTACATTCCGTCAAGGTCGGGGTTGGCTCTCCCGTGCGGCAAGCTCGGATACCCGTGATTGACTGAGTCCACTGAGACGATGAAGCGCGCCGAATCACGAAGAGATCAGCGTGGGCTCGCCATTCTCCTCTGGCTTCCTGCGGCTGCGACATCGCTCATCGTGCTGTGCCTCACCGCTTGGGTTGTTGAGTCAAACGCCGGTGCTCCCAGGTCGGAGTTCTGTGCGGGGATGGAGGCGACGATTACCGGTACTGCTGGCGTCGATCGGTTAGTTGGCACCCCAGAGCGAGACGTGATCTCCTCGCACGGTGGTGACGATCTCATTCGTGGCTTGGCGGGCGGCGATGTCGTCTGCGTCGGCGCGGGCGCTGACACGGTATACGGCGGTCCGGGGAAGGATCGACTCAAGGAATCTGCTGGTGGTGACGATTTCAGCGGCAACAAGGGTCGAGATCATCTAAGCGGCGGAACCGGTGCGGATAGGCTCCAGGGGAACGGTGGCCGCGATCATCTCAGCGCTGGGTACGGCGGAGGTCACAACGTGCTCCGAGGCGGTGACGGGGCTGATTTTCTGGACGGGAGCGACGACGGCGCGGCTGACAGCTGCATCGGTGGTATGCCCCGTCCAGATCGCGAAGGAGATAGTCCGGACCGGGCTATCTCCTTCAACTGCGAGCGCATCGTCGGGGCGCTCGCAGTGTCGCCCTAGATCACGTTGGTCATCCGAATCCGCGCGAATGAGCCGTTTTTTGAGGCCGCGATAGCGGCTTGCTCGATCCTCCTTTCCAGCCCACGCTCAAACTGGCGCCGACGACATCCGAGTTCAGAGCGCACGGCGATCTTCTCCGGCAGCCTCGGGTCGAGTTCGGCCAGTGATGGATTGACGATTCGAACGTGGGTCTTCGTGAAGAAGACGGCGATCCGCCGTCCCTGGTCGGTCGGCTCGTAGCGCTGGCTGCGAGGGATGGGGCGGACGGGGCCCTTGCGGCGAAGCCGCCGTAGGTCGGGCTGCGGCTCGTCGGCCCTTCGAACAGGTGACCCCAGGAGCACAGGCAGGCGAGCCGCGCCATCGCGTTTCGAGGAGCCCGCCCCCGCCTCTCGCCTCGCCTCCTAAGCGCAGGCCGGGGGCTCGTTGGCCGCCATGGGTCGGCGCCGACACCACCGGCTCGAGGGCGGCCGGGTCGGGCGCGCATTCGCACGCCGAGATCTGGGCGTCGAGTAGGCGGGCCTTGGCGCGCTCACCAACCCTTATGAGCGCGTTCCAGTTGTCCGCCGTGAGCAGGAGCGCGACGCCGAAGTCATATGTCATAGCGATCGTCGTCTCGGTCCGCAGCGCCCGTCCCTCCTTGAAGTACTGCTAGATCTTGGAGTGGTTGTAGTGCGCCTGGATCGTCGGGGCCGCGCCGGGGTTGAGCACCTTGGCGCGGAAGCGCCGGGGGGTGCGAGCGGTGATCTTGCGGCCGACGACGACCTCGACCTCGTTTGGGGGCCCGAGGTCGAGGTTGTCTTGGATCGCCCGTTGGAACCAAGCGCGGCCGGCGGCGGGGGGCCAAGATGCGTGTGTCGGAGATCTCGAGCTGGCGAATCGAGATGGCGTAGGGGTGGCGAGGGCGTTCGGCCTCGGTCAGCGGTGAGGCCAGCACGGCCATGCAGCGTGCGAAGAAGGCGTCGGCGTGTTGCTCGCCGAGGTGATCTCGCCGAGTGCTCAACCCCTGGCCCCAGGGTGGTTCGTTCGGCTCACCCTTGGCGACGCTCGCCGGTCTCGCCGATCTGGACTGATCGCGTGTCTCGGCGCCGCGCTCGGCCCGCCTGCATTCCCGCGGGAGCGTCTCGCCGGGTCGGGGCCGGAGGCGTTTGAGGTCAGGCGCCCTTGACTGGCGGCTCAAACCCGGTTATATATCTGCGATGGGTCTATTTGGGAAGAGCAAACGACAGAAGGTTCAGGATCTTTACTCGTCGGGTTCGAAGGGGGTCGGGACGGTGATCTCGGTCGCCGACACCGGGATGACGATCAACGACAACCCGCGGGTCAAGATGGCGTTTCGAGTCGAGCCGCTTGACGGTTCGGCACCGCTTGATCTGGCCAAGACGACGACTGTGTCGAGGGTCGAGATCCCTCGTCAAGGAGACCGCTACGCGGTCCTTTTTGACCCTCAGGACCCGGGCACCTGGCTTTACATCACGGTTAGCGACGATACCGGGCGGGCCACGCTTCGCGAGATGTTCGGAGTCGCCGCCGAATCGTTTGTCGGGATGGGCGGCGCCCCGGCGGCACCGGTCGCTGACGGCCAAGACAACATTGCCGCGCTGAGCCGACTCGCCGAATTGCACTCACAGGGGATGCTGACCCGCGAGGAATTCGAGAGCGAGAAGGCAAAGCTGCTCGGCTGAGCGCGGCCCCCCCCGACGGTCGTTCGGTCGTTGCGGGGTTGCCAGACATCCTGTCTCCCGACGCTGCTACGGTCCGGCAATTGTGCGTGATCGCCTAATCGTTTTGATGATCGTCGGCCTCGGCTTGGTCGGTGGGTTGGCCACCGCTGCCGGTTTCACCGGTGGGAACGGCGAGAGGACCCCAGCCGAGCAGGATTCGGCCGCTCAGGCTGAAGCGCGGGCCGCCGAATTCGCGGTGATCGAGAAGCGACGCGACGGAATTACACCGAAGGGTGTCGAAGAGGTCGGGATAGCGCTCGAGAAGTGCGCCGGGGCCGCGGATGATCTTGAGGCCGCGGGGATCGCGATTAGTAGGGACGACAAGATTTACCCCGGTTGCGGAGCGGTCGATCGGATGATCGAGGGCTTTGAATCGAGTCCGCTGCGCGCGGAGCGCGAGGACGAGGACGCGAAGTGAGTCGAGTCGAGGCGTCGCGGGCGCGATCGCGGGTTCGGTTCGGCCTAGTCGCGCTGCTGGCCGGATTCACGCTTGGGATCGGCGGCGGCGTTGCCCTGTCGCATGTCGATACCCAGACCGGTACCGCCGGTGATGACACTCTGGACGGTCACGAGCATGAGGACACCCTGATCGGCTACGTCGGCAACGACCTGCTGCGCGGCGTCGCTGGCAACGACGAACTCTACGGCGATGACGGGAAGGACGAACTGCTCGGCGGCCCCGGAGCCGACATCTTGCGAGGTGGCAACGGGTTCGACAACTGGAGCGGCGACACCGTTTACGGCCTCGAGGGACGCGACGGACCTGACGACGCGGCGGGGGGTGATGGCCGCGACGACATCTTCGGCCAGGCTGGCAACGACCACCTCGAAGGCAGCGCCCAAGACGACGCGCTCGCCGATTGGGCGATTCCGAGTTCCGACGAACTCTACGGCGGCGCCGATATCGACAATTGCGATGTCGATCGCAGCGACTACGCGATCTGCGAAAACATCTTCATGCACTGACCCGCGTTCGCGAGTTTGGGATCCGGGTCGCGCTGAAGCTCACAAAATCCGCCGACCCGTCGTTATCTTCGACAAGGTGATCAGTGCAACGTCAAAACCGCCGTTCCAGGTCTTCTTCGATCAGCACCGGGTGGCTGTGTTGGGGGTGCTACGCGGCATCTTGGGATCGAACGACGCGGAGGACTGCGCCCAGGAGGCGTTTGTGGCGGCGCTTCGCGCCTATCCGGACTTTGACGGGGCAAATCCGCGTCCTTGGGTGTTGAAAATCGCCCGCAACAAGGCGCTCGACCAGATCCGAGCCCGCGATCGACGACCCGGCGTGGTCGGCGGGACCGAGCTGGTCGAGGCGATCGGGGTGACCGAGCCGCCGCGGCCCGACCTGGAGGACCGGTTCGATGCGGCGCTCCCATCGGCTCTGGCTCGACTCGGCGAGGGCGTCCAGAGCGCGATCTTGCTGCGGGTGATCGGCGAGCTGCGCTACGCGGAGGTTGCGGCTGAGCTTGAGATCTCAGAGGCGGCGGCGCGGCGGCGGGTATGTGACGGCCTGGCGGCGCTGCGGCTGCAGCTTGACCCCGAGGAGGTTGTCGCATGAGCCCGAGCGATCCCGAGGCGGCGACCGTCAGCCGCCTCCGCGCTGAGCTGGGGGCCGTCGACTCTGCCGCGTCGCAGCGCCTGCGGGCTGGCCTGCTCGCCCGCGCTGAGGACGAGCTGCTGCTCGACATCGCCTACGCGACTGTCGATACCCCGGTCGGTCCGTACCTTCTGGCGGCGACCGAGGCCGGTTTGGTTCGGCTCTGCCTGCGCTCTGACCTATTCGAAACAACCTTGGCTGAACTCTCCGAGCAGATCTCGCCGCGGATCTTCGAGGCGCCGTCGCGATTGGAAGCCGCCCGTCGCCAGGTCGTCGAGTACTTCGAGGGGCGCCGTCGCGACTTCGAGCTGCCGCTCGACTGGCGGCTCTCGCACGGCTTCGGGCTGCAGGTCCGTCGCGCCCTGCTCGAGGTCGGTTTCGGCGAGACCGCCAGCTACCTCGAACTGGCCGAGATGAGTGGTCGGCCGCGCGCCGCTCGGGCGGTCGGGACCGCGATGGCTCGCAACCCGATCCCGCTGATCGTGCCCTGCCACCGGGTTGTTCGCTCCGACGGTTCGATCGGCGAGTACGGCGGCCGTCCCGAGATGAAGGAGTTCCTGCTGCGCCACGAGGGCGCGCTGCCCGCCGGGCGCGACCGGGTCGGCTGCTAGTTGCTCAGCAGTCCGGCGCCACGGTCAGGCTCGTCCCGGCGACGTTGACAACCTCGAATGCGGTCCCCGGGATGTCCTTCAGCGCGTTCAGGTTGTCGTCGGGCCAGCGGGCGTCAGTCGAGCCGCTGATGAACCAGTTCGAGCCGTTGTCGGCGACGATCGCGCCGTAGGTCTTCATGGCGACCGCGATCTTTCGGGCCGGGCCGCTCAGCCCGGAAATGTCGTAGTCGGCGGAAAGTCGCAGCCGCATTCCCATCGGTGGGTCAAGCGGGTTGCAGGTATCGGATGCGTAGTGCGAGGCGGGGTCGCGATAGGCGCGCCGGGTCTCCTCGAAGGTGATCCGCAGGGCGTGATCGATCCCGGCCGCCGCCTCGGGACCGGACGCGCCAGCCTCCTCGAGTCGGGCCAGCAGCGGGAAGATCGGTAGTCCGGCGGCGTCGGCCGAGGTCCACCCGAGTGGGCGTTGCGGCAGCCCGCCCCCGAGGTCGAAAATCGAACCGGAGGCGACCCGCCAGCGATGCCCGCCGCCGCCGAGGTAAAAGGAGCGATAGGTCTCGAACAGCTCGCAATCACCGCCCGGGGCGGCGGGCCGCTGCACCACCAAGACGTGGCGGTCGCCGTCTGAGTCTCGGCCCCCCTCGACCGGTGCGTTCGGGATGATCGGGTAGGGCTCGCGGTCGCTCTCGTCGCCGTAGATCCCGAACCGCAACCGGACCGGTGGCTGCTCCGGGCCGACGACCACGTAGGGGATTCCGTAATCCGGGTTGGCGCCGAAGTCGGGATGGATCGCGTCGGCGCCGAGCGAGTTGATTCGGGTGATGATCTGGGCCGAGTTGGACGCGACCGGGTAGTCGGTGGCGTTGGAAATGTCGAGGTTGATCTGGTCGGTCGGGTCGATCACCTGGCACTGCGGCGCCGGGTGCGCCGCCGCCGCGTACTCGATCGGGGCGAGCAGGGTGGCGCTTTCGATCGGGTCCGACCAGGCTGAGCAGGCGCCCCCATTGCAGGCACGAACCTCAACTTGGTAGCCGCGCCCGCGCTCCAATCCGCCCAGTCGCAGATTTCGGTCAGGCGAGCGGACCGACGCCGAGAACGGCCCGTCCAACTCGGCCAGCAGCCGGGTTCGCCCCTCGAAGCGCGTCCCGCTGGCGCGATGAATCACGATCACCAGTGCCGCGACCTGCGGCTGCGCCACCTCAAAGTGCTTCGGCACCGGCGGTGCCGAAGCCGCGCTGGCAGCGCTCGCCGCCGCCAACCCGGCGATCGCAATCACAACCTGAGCCCGAACCCATCGCATCGCCGCCAACAATACCCGCGACCGGGTCCGGTCGAGCGATTCGCGCCGGTTCGGTGCGCGCCGATTCCTTGGTTGGGGCGGGTGAAGCGGGTCCCGGCGAAGCGATTTAGTGGCGAGCGGGCCGTCGGCTCGGTCGACCGAGGCGACCGACGAATCCGCGGGGCACGACCCCGCGGGGGTTCACCAATCGACCCCCGACTTTGGCCTGGAAAGCGGATTCACTCGCCCGGTTCAGCGGATCCAGGCCGAGGGCTCGGGTAAGAATAACCGCGGCTTTACGAGGTCAGAGGTCGACTACGTCGCGCCTGCGACATCGCCGTAAGCCCGCAATAGCGCCGCTATTTCGGGCTTACGTCGTCCCTACCCCGCGCGCGGACCGACCGCCTAAATCGCGCGCTTATTCTTGCGCGAGCCCCTAGCCTTCGGGTCGTGCAACCGACCCTCCTCTCGGCGGCCGCCACGCCGACCGCGGCGCTGATCGCGGCGCTGCCGCTCCTGCTCGCCGCGACCCTGTACGCGCGCCGACTTCGCACCTTGAGCAGCCGTGGCGTGACCCCCGAAATCTGGCGTCCGCTCGCCTTCGCCGCCGGCCTCACCGCATTTGCCGTTGCGATCTTGTCGCCGCTTGAGATGGCCGCCGATCGGCGCGTCTTCGCCCACATGCTGCAGCACCTGCTGATCCTCGATCTCGCCCCGGTC
The DNA here is from genome assembly GCA_023251975.1 of bacterium. Classification (GTDB taxonomy): domain Bacteria; phylum Actinomycetota; class Thermoleophilia; order Solirubrobacterales; family 70-9; genus JAHEXU01. The sequence goes on from JAHEXU010000063.1 coordinate 10,448, forward strand.
CTGATCGTGCTCGGGGCCAGCGGCCCGATCCTGGCACCGCTTTTGCGGGCGAGCAGCCGGGTTGGCGGACGGCTCGGTGGGCGAGTCCGTTGGCAGCGATTGGTCGCGCGCCTCACCCATCCGGGGTTCACCTTGCCGCTGTGGATCCTCAACCTGGCGGCCTGGCACATTCCGGCCGTTTACCAAGCCGCAACCTTTGACAGCGAGGTCCTGCACGCGCTCGAGCACTCGATGTTCTTTGCCACCGGCACCCTGATTTGGTTGACCCTCCTCGGACCGCTGCCCCGTCCCGCCTGGTTCGGCAAGGGGGCGGCGTTGATTTTCGTCGCGGTGATCCGGCTCAGTGGCGCCGTCCTGGGCAACGTCTTGATGTGGTCGGGCTCGGTGCTCTACCCCCGCTACGGGCCGGCCGAGGCCGCTCACCGGGTCGATCCGCTGGCCGATCAGGGCGCCGCCGGAGTGGTGATGATGGCCGAGAGCACGGTGGTGATCTTGGCCGCGATGGTTTGGCTGTTTTTCCGCTGGGCGGCCGAGGACACCGAGCGCCAACGACTGCTTGATCTGGCCCGCAGCGAAGGGGTTTCGCTCGATCCGGCGCGGGCCGCCCGAGCAGCCGCGGCGGGCCAGTCGGAACGGCTCGCAAAGCGAATCCAAAAGTGATGAGTGAGCGCCGCTTCATCGAGCTGTTTTATTCGTGGTCGGCGCCGCAGCGCTTGACACCGAGGTTGCCGCGACTCGGTTGATCGCTCCGTTCTTCGGTGCATCGACGATCGTCTGGGCGAACACGATCGGGGTTGTTTTGATCGCGCCCTCGATCGGTTACTGGTACGGCGGCCGGATGGCTGGCTGACCGAAACCCGACCCGGCGCGGCGTTTGCCTGCCCGCGCGATCGTCGCCTCGATCCTGCTCGCGATCGTGCCGCAGGCGGCGCGGCCGTTCCTCTCGATCGCGGTTGACGTGCTCGATCGGATCGAGGCGGGGGCGTTTGTCGGCTCGCTGATCGGGGTGCTGTTTTGATCGCGCTTCCGATCGTCCTGCTTGGCGCCGTCGCCCCTACGCGGTCCGCCTCGCCCTTCCCACCGTCGAGCAGAGCGGCAGCGTCGCCGGGCGCCTTTACGCGGTCTCGACCGCAGGCTCGCTGCTCGGCACCTGGGCGTCGGCGCTCCCGTTGATCCCGCTGCTCGGGACGCAGCGAACCTTCATTGCCTTCGCTTTGGCGATCGCGCTGGTCGCGGCGATCGGCTTGCGCGGCCGCTGGACGGCGGTGCCGGTACTGATCGCCGCCGCACTGGCGATCCCGGTTGGCACCGTCAACGTGCGGGTGCTTGAGCAGCCCGTCGGCGATCGAATCCTCGAACTCAACGAAGGCCAGGCGGTGCATTCGCTTTATCGGCCCGGCGGCCACCTGACCGGCCGCTGCTGGGACGGTCTGATGGTGGTGCCGTTTGCGGTCCGCCGCCGACCGCCGCGATCGATCGCGATTCTCGGCAACGCCGCCGGGACCGCCGCTCGCTCGTTCGGCAACTTCTTTCCCGCCGCCCGGGTCGACGGGGTTGAGATCGACGGCGAGTTGACCGAGCTTGGCTACCGCTACTTCGACCTCGGCGGCCCGCACCTGCGCACCTTTACCGCCGATGCCCGACCCTGGCTGCGCGGCTCCGAGGACGCCGAGCGCTTCCCGAGCGTTCTGCGCGATCCGGTCGAGACGGCATCACCCTGTTGATTGCCAGCGCCGCGACGGGCTCGGCCGAGCGGCTTTACGCGGCCCGGCGCGGTCTGCCACGAGAGTTGCAAAACCGGGCCGTGATCGAGGCCGCCCGGATCGGACCGCGGCTCCCCGGAGGCGGTGTCTACAGCGACGATCTGGCCCCGGTCGAGTGGCTGATCGATCGTTCGATCCTCGGTTATGCAGACGGCGGTTGAGTTCCGTACACCGGCCCTGCGCCCCGCTCGCTTGACCAACCCGTTAGCTTGGACATCCCGTATTCTTCAGCATCTTCCAGGAGGGGCAAAAGCAGTGAACCCAACCGAGGCACCCGCGGCACCGACCGCCGCCCAGCACGACTTTCAGGTCGCCGATCTCAGCCTCGCCGAGTTTGGCCGCAACGAGATTCGCCTCGCCGAGCACGAGATGCCCGGCTTGATCGCGACCCGGGCCGAGTTCGCCGAAGCGCAGCCGCTGCGCGGTGCCCGGATCACCGGCTCGCTCCATATGACGATCCAGACGGCGGTTTTGATCGAGACCCTGGTGGCGCTCGGGGCCGAGGTGCGCTGGGCCTCCTGCAACATCTTCTCGACCCAAGACCACGCCGCGGCGGCGGTTGCGGTTGGTCCCGACGGCACCCCCGCCGAGCCGCGGGGTGTTCCGATTTTCGCCTGGAAGGGCGAGACGCTCGAGCAGTATTGGGAGCTTTGCGAGCGGGCGATGCTGTGGCCCGACGGTGGCGGTCCCAACATGATTCTCGATGACGGCGGCGACGCCACCATGCTGGTTCACAAGGGGACCGAGTACGAGAAGGCTGGCGCGGTTCCCGATCCGGCCGCGGCCGAATCCGAGGAGATGCGGATCTTCTTGGAGTTGCTGACGCGTTCGCTGGCCGACGACCCAACCCGTTGGACCCGGATCGGCGAGGCCGTGATCGGGGTTACCGAAGAGACCACCACCGGGGTCGGTCGGCTTTACCAGCTGGCCGAGGCGGGCGGGCTTCTGTTCCCGGCGATCAACGTCAACGACTCGGTCACGAAGTCAAAGTTCGACAACCTCTACGGCTGTCGGCACTCGCTGATCGACGGGATCAATCGCGGCACCGACGTGATGATCGCCGGCAAGGTCGCGGTGATCTGCGGCTTCGGCGATGTCGGAAAGGGGTGCGCCCAGTCGCTGGTCGGTCAGGGGGCGCGGATCATCGTCACCGAGATCGATCCGATCTGCGCGCTCCAGGCGGCGATGCAGGGCTACGAGGTGCGCCGCCTCGAGGATGTCCTGGCGAGTGGTGACATTTTCATCACCGCGACCGGCAACAAGGACATCATCACCGCCCAGCAGATGTCGCGGATGAAGCACCAGGCGATCGTCGGCAACATCGGTCACTTTGACAATGAGATCGACATCGCCGGCCTCGAAGCTGGCGACGATGTCGAGCGGATCGCGATCAAACCGCAGGTCGACGAGTGGCGCTTCAACGACGGTCACTCGGTGATCGTTCTGTCCGAGGGCCGGCTGCTCAACCTCGGCAACGCGACCGGTCACCCCTCGTTTGTGATGTCGAGCTCGTTCACCAACCAGGTGATCGCCCAGATCGAGCTATTCGGCAAGGCTGACGACTACGAGAGGCGCGTTTACGTGCTGCCCAAGCACCTCGACGAGAAGGTGGCCCGGCTCCACCTCGACGCGCTCGGTGCCGAGCTGACCGAATTGAGCCCCGAGCAGGCCGCCTACATCGGGGTGCCGCCTGAGGGACCGTTCAAGCCCGATCACTACCGCTACTGATCGCGACGAGGCAGCGCCGCCCGCGCTCGCGTCCAGCCCGCGGCGAGCAGGGCGCCGAACAAGGCGACCAAGAAGGCGCCGAGCCGCCCAAGCGGGCCGGTCAGGAGGCGGGCTCGTAGGTGGAGCGGCGTCAACGACCGTCGACCTGGACCAGGTCGCGCTCGGGGTCGATACCCCAGCGCCGGGCCAACCCGGCGAGCTCAGCGTCGAGGCCCCAGCGGTCGGGCGCGCTCGGTCCGTGGTGCGCCGGGTTCGCTCCCTTCAGCGCCATCGAGCCGGTGTTGTCGCCGATCGCTCGGATCGCCGTGACCTCGGCGGGCTCGAGCCGCCCCCGTGCGTCCGGCGCAGTCAGCCGCCCCGGAATCGCCGCCAGCTCGGCCCGCTTTTGCTCGATCGACCGGGGGCCGTCGCCGATCTCCTCGATCAGGGTCGGGACGACGCATCGCACCGGGTCCTGCGCCAGGTTCCACTCGCAGGCGAGCTGGATCGCGCTGAGGTCGTGTGCGGCGGCGATCGGGGCCAGTTGGTCGAGCTTTTCGCAGCCAGCCTCGACCCAGCCGACGGGGCGAAACTTACGGTGATCGTGCTCGGCGAATCGGTGGCCGGGCCGGACGTCGCCCCAGAACAGCCCGCCGTAGTCGACCACCCGGGTGAGCAGTTTCACCTCGCGGCGGCGCGCTGCCGCGAGGACGAGCTCGCCCGGCCACGGCTCAAGCGGGTTCAGGATGATCATCGCCCAGTCGATCTCGGAGCCAAAGCGCTCGAAGCAATCGATCAGGTCGAGGCTGAAACCGTTGGCGGGGCCGGGGGCGAGCCCGATCGCATCGGTCAGGCCGCGCTCACGCAGCGCCGCCATCCCGTCCCAGACCTGGCGGGAGGTGTAGCCGATCTGGTCGGGGTTGTGGAGCAGCAGCAGGTCGAAGCGCTCGACCCCGATCCGCTCGAGGCTGCGCTCGGCGGCGGCGAGCAGGTAGTCGGCGTAATCGGCGGGGCCGCGCAGCGCCGGGTCGGTGAAACGGGGGAAGCCCTTCGGACCGTTGCGCTCGCCGTCGTAGAAGTCGTGGCCGATCGCGCCGACCAGCGAGTAGGAGCCGCGGTCGAGGCCGACCAAGGCGCGACCGAGCAGGGTGTCGGCGGCCCCCTCGCCGTAGGTGTCGGCGCTAAGCACCGTGTCGATCCCGGCGTCGGGGCGCAGTAGCGCGATCAGTCGCTCGTCGTCGATTGGCTCGCCAAATCGCATGAAGCGCCCGCCGCTCCAACTCCCGATCGCCTTGGGTCCTGGCTCCATCAGCGCGAACGCTAGCGCCTGCCCGGCATCGGTCCCGCCGCGACCGGACGCTCTAACGTACCCCGCCGGATGCAGACGACCCTGACAGAACTTCCCGGCAGCCGCGTCAAGATCGAGGCGAGTCTTGACGCCAAAGACTTGCGGCCACATCTCGATCATGCCGCCGTCCATTACGCAGAGAATCTGCGGATCCCCGGGTTTCGCACCGGCAGGGCGCCCGCCCAGGTCGTGATTCAGCGGGTCGGATACGCGGCGGTCTTGGAGGAGGCGGTTCGCCACTCGGTCTTCGGCTGGTACAACGCGGCGCTGCTCGACGCCGGGGTGGTTGATCCGATCGGCGCCCCCGACCTCGAGATGCTCGATCTCGGCGGACCCGGCGAGCCGGTCCAGTTCACGGTTGAGGTCGGGGTTCGACCGACCGCGACCCTCGGTGAATACAAGAACCTCGAGGTTCCGCGGGCCGACTCAACCCCCCCTGAAGCGGTCGTGAGCGCCCGCGTCGAGGAGCTTCGCGAGACCCATTCGACACTGATTGTCGTCGAGCGGCCGGTCGCGCTTGGCGATCACGTCCTGGTCGATTATCGAGTCTTCAACGCCGACGGCGGGTGTCTGGGCGACTACAGTGACGAGCTGATCGAGGTCGTACCCGGCAGCGTCGGCGCCGAATTGATCGAAGCGATCGTCGGTGCGGCGGCTGGGGAGGAGCGGGTCGTCGAAGTCCCCGGCAGCGATGCCGACGACGAGAACCCCGAGGCCCTCGAAGACGCCGCGCCGGTCGAGGGCGCTCAGGATCAAGTCGAAGATCCCGCGGGCGCCGATCGCTTTGCACATCCCGAATCCGGGGGAGACGCCGCAGACCCCGAGGCGGGCGAAGCCACCGCAGTCGACCGGGTTGAGCCGGGGCGGATCGTCGTCGTTGTCAAGGAGGTTCGCGAGCGGGTTCTGCCCGAGCTTGACGATGACTTCGCGGCCGACAACTCCGAGTTCGAGACGGTAGCCGCACTGCGCGCGGGAATCGTGGCGGAGATCGCCGCCGAGGCGGCAGACCGGGTCGAGCAGCTGTTTCAGACTGCGGTCGTTGAGGCGGCGACCGAGAACGCCCAGGTCGTGGTTCCGGACGAGTTGGGGCGGGCTCGGGCGGAGGAGATCCTCGAGAACACGCTGGATTCGCTGGCTCAGATCGGGATCGACCGCCAGCGTTATCTCGCCTCCCGGCAGCAAACCCGAGAGGAGATGATCGAGGAGATGGTCGAGGGCGCGGTGGCTTCGTTACGCCGGGACGCGACCCTGACCGCGGTTGCCGAGGCCGAAGCGATCGATGTCGGTGAGGAGGAGTTGTTGGCCAAGCTGGTTAGCGATGCTGCGGGCGCCGACTCGAAGGCGGATCTTGACCCGCAGCTCGCGGCGAAGCACGCGAAACGGGCCAAGAAGGCGCTGGCGGCGCTGCGAAAGAGCGGCCACGACATCATGCTGGTCGATCGGGTACGCGGTGAAAAGGCGGTGGAGCTGCTGGTTGCTTCGGCCAAGTCGGTCCCGATGGCGGCCGACGAATCGGCAGCCGAGCTGTGGTCGCCGTCGGACTGACCGAACCTCGCCCTTCCGAACTCCGCCCTTCGTCGGACCGGAGGTTGCGCGCCAGGCTGGCGGTCGGTAACATACGGCCGAGATGCTGGACGCAATCGACGCAGGGCTGAGGAAGTGGCGAAGGAGCGCCGTCGGGTTATCGAGACTCGGCGCCGTGTCGGCGTTCTGCGCGCTCTGTGCCCTCCTCCTCGGCATTCACTCCTCCGGGGCGAGCGCTGGCGCGTCGGTCCAGCGCTGTCAGGGAATTCCGGTCACGATCGACTCGACCGGTGGTGACGACAGGATCGTTGGGACGATCGCTGACGACATTATCGACGGCGGCGACGGTTTCGATCAGATTCGGGGTCGTGGCGGCGATGACCTGATCTGCGGCGGCTCGGGCGGTGACTTTATTATCGGCGGCGGCGGCGAAGACGCGATCGACGGCGGGCGCGCCACCGACTTGATTTTAGGGGGTGGTGACAACGACGCCCTCGCAGGCGCGAGCGGCGATGACTACCTCGCTGGCGGTCGTGGTCGCGACGTGGTTCGCGGCGGCGCCGGCGGTCGTGACCAGGTCAACGGCGACGACGGGCCGGACCACCTCGAAGGCGAGGCGGGCAGCCACGATAGTTGCGACGGTGGCGACGGCACCGACAACTTCTCCAAGACCTGCGAATTCTTTCGCGGCTTCCCGTAGCCGCCCGATCTCTGACGGGTTCCAAAATCCCGGTCGGATGACGCCCGACGAGGTGCGGTCCCTTCAGCAGAGCCATAACCCTCGGATTTTGCAGTCCGAGCGCCCGCTCGGCAGCTCGGCGAATCCGGGCGCCGCCAGTCAGTCATCTAGACTGCTCGCCATGAGCCCTCTTGTTCCCATGGTGGTCGAGCAAACCTCGCGCGGCGAGCGTGCATTCGACATCTTTTCCCGCCTTCTCAACGAGCGAATTATCTTTCTCGGGACGCCGGTCAGCGACGACATCGCGAACCTGATCGTCGCCCAGTTGATCCATCTCGAATCCGAGGATCCCGACAAGGACATCTCGATGTACATCAACTCGCCCGGCGGGTCGGTCTACTCCGGGATGGCGATCTACGACACGATGCAATACATCAAGCCCGATGTCCAGACGATCTGCGTCGGGATCGCGATGAGTATGGGGGCGCTGTTGCTGTCGGGCGGCGCGGCCGGTAAGCGGATGGCGACCCCGAACTCGAAGATCATGATCCACCAGGTCTCGGCCGGGTTCCAGGGTCAGGCGACCGACATCGAGATTCACGCCCGCGAGATCCTCGATATGCGCTCGCGACTCGACAAGATCATCGCCAAACACACCGGCCAGGAACTCGAGCGGGTCGCCCGGGATACCGAACGCGATTACTTCATGAGCCCCGAAGAGGCCCAGGCCTACAACCTGATCGATCGGGTCATCGAGCCCCGATAGGGACTCCGGCGCGCCGTCTCGGGCGCGCGACAATCCGGCGAGCGAAAACTTTCAAGTCGACCAGATTGCGGTCCGCTTGAAGGATCGCGCCTCGATGCCGAGTAAAAGGTAGGCACTTGACCGCCTACCCCGGTGTCGTACACTTGTTCGGTATCGGGAACCGAAGGGACTCAAATAAGTGGCACGACCGACCGATTCCAACGAGCAGCTTCTATGCAGCTTTTGCGGCAAATCGCAGCGCCAGGTAAAGAAGTTGATCGCCGGTCCCGGCGTTTATATCTGCGACGAGTGCATCGACCTCTGCAACGAGATCATCGACGAGGAGCTGGCCCCGACCACCACCGACTTCGAACTCGACGCGCTGCCGAAGCCGCTCGAGATCAACGCCACCCTCGACGAGTATGTGATCGGTCAGACCGAGGCCAAGAAGGCCCTCGCGGTCGCGGTCTACAACCACTACAAGCGGGTCCGGATGATGCAGTCCGACGACTCCGAGATCGAGCTTCAGAAGTCGAACATCCTGCTGCTCGGGCCGACCGGCTGCGGCAAGACGTTGCTCGCCCAGACCCTGGCCCGAGTCCTCAACGTTCCTTTTGCGATCGCCGATGCGACCGCGCTGACCGAGGCTGGCTACGTCGGCGAGGATGTCGAGAACATCCTCCTCAAGCTGATCCAGGCTGCCGACTACGACGTCAAGAAGGCCGAGACCGGGATCATCTACATCGACGAGATCGACAAGATCACTACCAAGGCCGACAACCCCTCGATCACTCGCGATGTCTCCGGCGAGGGGGTCCAGCAGGCGCTTTTGAAGATCC
>JAHEXU010000064.1 GCA_023251975.1 bacterium
GGGCCCAGACGGGGCCGGTGTGGCCGCTCAGGGTGAGGAGGTGCTCGGCGGTGGTGGGGTCCCAGATCCGGATGGTGCTGTCGTCGGAGCCGGTGGCGAGGTGGCGGGAGTCGGGGGAGTAGGCGAGGGCGCGGACGGGGAGGGTGTGGCCGCCGAAAACTGTCAGTTTTGCAGTGGTTTCAAGCGGCAGCGGCGCCAGATGATCGGCCAATGCCAAGTCGCCGATGTGGTCCGAGCAATCTTCTGGCCACGCGGTATCGACGCCGAGAAACCGGATCCATTTGGTCCTATGCGCGCGAGCGTCAGCCAGGTCGATTCGCTTGCCGGTGATGCCCCGAAACATCGCCGCGGCCAAATTGGAGCCAGCGAATCCGAGATCGGCCAGCTCGCAAGCCTCGAATTCAGCCCGATCCAACCGCGCCGCTTCGAATTGACAACGCTCAACCTTGAGCCGCCCAAACCGCGCCTGCCGCAGGTCGGCGCCGCTGAAGTCGATCCGGGTCAGCGACGGCAGATCGCCCTCCGGCGTCGCCACGATCTCAAGTCCCGACAGCTCGGCGCCCCGAAGGTCAAACCCGTCGAGCTCGATCAACGGCGCCCGATCCACCACGGCGTCGGCACAAAGCCGGAACGCCAGCTCCGAGGCGCCCTTGAGGTAGGGCGCTCGCATCTGTCGCAATCCAGCCAGACACCGATCCCGAGTTTCGACATCTCCGGCAATCAGGTCGCGAAGAAATCGCAGCGTCTCCGGGCTCGGGGTCGGAATCGCCCAAACCTCCGAATCCCCCTCCAATAGCCCGCGCTTCAGTCGGCGGGCGAGGAAATACTCGAGAAATGAGGTATGGGCGAAGCCAAAGTCCTTCGCACCAGGACGAACCACAAACGTCGCCGTCCTCAGATCCTCCTCAAGCGTCACGAGGTCGCGACCGCTCAGCTTGAACCAATCGGCAACCACCTCGTCGTGGTTGAGCCTGTCGCGAAGCCACTCCTTCAGGTCGCCCGATTCCAGCCATCGGCTCCGCTGGCGCCACAGCCGCAGCGCCAGATCCTCCATTAGCCTCGGCTTCAAGTCTCGATCAATCCGGTGCTTGCCGTAGTCGCGATCGAGCCAGGCTTCGACGACCTTGTCGTAGATTGCGGTCGCGGTCAGCGGGGATCGACCTCCGGATGCGAGATCAGCCTCGGCGGGAAGGCGGTCGACGATCTCGCTGACAAACCGCAGCAACACCGGTCGCGCGATCAGGTCGCGGACGTTGTAGATCTCGGTCATCCGCGCGATCTGCAGATCTGCGTCCGGTTCAGACATATCGCAGCGCTTGACCAGGAACTCGACCCACTGCTCTTGCCTCCAAGGCAAGAGCTGAACCGCCAGGTAGTCCTTGGTCTCGACCTGTTCCCTGCTCTCGACGTGCTCTTTCCCGAAAGCACGGAAGTAGCCGCGCTGCGCATCAACCGTCTCGAAAAAGTGGTTGCGGCAGGTGAAGAGGACCTTGCCGCTGCTCGGCGTTAGTCGGCCGTCGCGATAGGCCTCAGGCGGCAGGATTTCCCACAGCTGATGCACAAATCGCCGACCCTGGACCTCGTTGAGGTGAACCAGAACCTCATCAAGGCCGTCAAATACCACAACCGCGCGCTCACTTCGAACCTGCCGAATCAGGGTCTCAACATCGGCCCGCTCGCGCTGGCGACCCGCTTGGGTATTCAACAGACAGAGCAGGATCTGGTCGAGCGTCGGGGCGCGCAAATCGGTGTCGAACAACTTGAGATCAAAGTAGTGGGCCGCCCGGGCGCCTGGCTCTAGATCGGCGTGCCGAACCCTGAGCCGACGGGCAAACTCTTCAGCCGCGGTCGTCTTCCCGGCGCCGTATTCGCCGAACATCACCAGGTAGGGGGGCTCGCTGTCGGAATTGGCCCAGCCATCGAGCAATTCCATCACCGGCTCGCCGTTGGGAACCGCGGCCGCCGCGCCATCCGCGGGCTCGCCACCCAAACCCTTGTAGCCCCTCGACGGCACGAAACCGCTGTCGGCGGCGTCACGCTCCCCGGGCCCGAAGATCCGGTCAGCAGAATCCATCGCCGACGCTGCTGGTTGTTCGACCGGTGGTTCCACCGCATGTTCCACTTCCGACCCCACCGCCGACGCCGCCGCTGGATGCGGCTCGATGTCGGGCTGATCCCAGTAGGCGTCGGTGCTGACGACATCATCAAACGTTTCGAACGACCTGTCCGACAGATCCCCAACAAACCAACAGGCCCGCTGCTCCGGCCCGAGGTTGAGGTAGGTGTCGACTCGAATCTCGAAGTTGAGCCCGGCTTGGCGGGCCGCTCCCTTGACGCGCGGCCTCATCTCCGAAAACCGCTGCAACGGCTTGTCGGTGTCCGGGAACAACCGGTCGACCACCTGACGCAGGCAAATCTCATCTTGGTTTGACTCGATCAGCTCTGGGTCAGAAATAAGTGCTCGCAGGTCCCGAGTCCGCTCCGCCAGCACTCCCTGGCACACCGCCGCGATTCGGTCGAGCCGGCGCGCGGCACCTGGGAAATCGAGCCGTGAAATCCCATCATCACCCATCAGGCACGTCCCTCGCGAGGTTCCTCGAGACGCCGCACAATCTCCCTGACGACCCGAATCACAAACCTGTCGCGCTCGCCGTTCTCAGCCGAGCACTCGATGTATGAACGACCATCTTTGCGTGAGCGGTCCTCCTGATCGGTCACGATCCACTGCCCGTTGAGCGCACCGAGGTCGTGCAGCTCCAGGTCGATCGGCCGCAGCAGCACCGGGATAATGATCCGCTCGGCCAGCACCAGCTCCTTTAACTCGCGGTTGATCGCATACCACGAAGCCTTCCAGGGCGCCGAGACAAGACAAATCCCAACGGCGGTCTGCGCCAATTCGGCTTGAATCTGGCCGTCCACCGACCTGCCTGCGTAGAGGTCAAGCTCGAACTCCCATAGTGCGATCGCACCGGTCCGCAGATCCAAATGCGGTTTGAGACGCTCACGAAAATCGACCGCGAACGCCTTGTCGGCCCCGGCTCGACTAACGAATGCTCGGACGACTGCCATCGTCAAACGAGCCTAACACAGTTCCTTGTGAGATTGCAAGGAATGGTGCCGTTACTTGTTAAACGCCTGCGGGCGCGACCCCTCTACCCGTTCTTGGCCTGCTGGGGTCGCATCCCGATTGCGAAACAGACGGCGGCTACGCCGATGCAGATCACCGCCGGGTCGAGCAACTTTGGCGCCAGACCCAGGGCGAACCAGGTCGCGATGGCGATCACTCCGACGAGCAGGACTTTCTTGAGGAGATCCATCCGGATCAGAGGATAGAGCGAGCCGCCCCAAAGCGAGCGGTGAGACGGCGATGGCGGTGGCTGAACAGAGCACCGACGATTGCGGCGAGCGGGCGGCGATGCCCCGGGATCCAGGCGAGCGGGCGGCGGGCGCGGAAGGCGAGCCGGTCGGTCACGGTTGCGGCGTCGGGTCCGGCGGGCTCGATGATTCGCTCGTGCTGCCAAAACGACAGCGACGCCATCTTCGATTGTTCGAGAAAGCGGCGGCCGGGCTCGAGCTCGCTCAGACAGACATCGTCGTAGTCGACCGGTATGAAGCCGCCGAGCAGCATCCAGCAGCGACCGATCGAGGCGCCGATCGGGAAGTCGTCGATCGTCGCGTCGCCGATCGAAGGCGGCATCCGCATCCGAACGAACGGGGCGAGCTCGTAGTTGACCCCCGCTTGGGTGGTGACGGCGCTCCAAAGATCGGCGGCCCCGACCGCGACGGTGCTGCTGCGCTCCACCATCGCCGGGGCGGCGCCTTTCCAGGAGTCGGAGGTCGGCCGAGGCGGCCAGCCGGTGGCGGCGAGGATCGGGGCGGGGACATCGGGGCGAGCGTCGAGCCGGGAGCGGCGGCGGGATTGGTCGGCGGCGACGAGCCGGGCGTGCTCGTAGACGCGACCGTGGGCGGTGAACAGGAGCCGTGGTCGGCAGGCCAGCGCCTGGTCTGGGGTCAGAGTCGCAGGGGTTGTGGCCGGGACCTCGTATCCGAAGTCGGGGTCGCGCTCCCACTCGATCGTGTCGAGGAGCGCGGCTTCGAGCAGGGTGCGAAGCAGTGTCCGGTCGACCTCGACCGCGCCAGGCTGGTCGGGGGGGCCGGCGATCTGGCCGTGGCGGGCGGCGAAGATCGGGCCGGGGAAGGCGCGCAGGGCAGCCAGAAGGTCGGCCGGGGCGCAGATCTGGGCGTCGGAAGGCTCGGGGGAGTCTGCGAGGGCGAGCATTGCCGCCTTGATCGGGCCGAGGCGAGCGAGCGGACCGACGCTCGCGGCGGTCGAGGCGACGACCAAAAAGCGCGGCCGACGATCGCCGTCTGGCCTCCCGCCCACCGCGAGCCACTGCTCGACCAGGGCGCCGCCAAGCTCGCCGACAATGCCAGCCCAACAAGGCGGGCCGGGCGGGGCGGGCGGGGCGTCGGCCGACTCGGGGCGCGGGCGGGGCTCGGCGTAGGGATCGACCATCGCCGCGGCGGCGCTACTCGCCGGGGTCTCGCTTCGGGATCAGGACGGCTCGCTTGAACTCGGCGACCAGGGTGTTGTCCTGCTTGAAGACCCGGGTGTGGACCTTGACGATCCCGCGGTCGGGCTTTGAGGCGGAAGGGCGAACCTCAAGGACCTCGGACTCGCAAAACAGGGTGTCGCCGTGGAACACCGGGTTGGGGTGGCTCAGATCGTCGGTCGCCAGGTTGGCAATCGCCTTGCCGGAGACATCGCCGACCGACATCCCGAGCGCCAGCGAGTAGACCAGCGGGCCGACAACGACGTTCTTACCCTGCTGCGATTGGGCGGCGTAGACATCGTTGATGTGCAGCGGGTGGTGGTTCATCGTCAGCAGGCAGAACATGTGGTCGTCGGCCTCGGTAACGGTCTTGGCGGGCCAGTGCTTGTAGACGGCGCCGACCTCGAACTCCTCGAGGTAGCGGCCGTACTGGCGGGCGCCCGAAGCCTCGCGCTCGGCCTGGTCGGTGGTCAGGGTGTGCTCTTCACTCATCGGGATTCCTTTTTTTATTAGAAACGATCAGGCGCCGTCGGGGCGGCCGCGAAACGGCGCCCGCGCCTGGTGGCGCTCGATTACGGTTGCGACCAGCTTGATCACGTTGGGATCGCCGACGACCCGAACGTCGCCGTGGGCGTAGGCTGCCCTCCAGTCGGCCACCTTGCCAGCCTCGGCAAGCTCGGTCAGGAGCCGTCGCGGCATCGTGATCTCGACCCGCGGCGCCTCCGGCTCCCCCTTGATGATCTCCGGCCCCGGGATTCGAACCCCGAAAATCTGGACATCACCGCGGCCTCGCAGCTCGATCCGGATCATCAGCTTGAGCCGATCAAGCGGCGGGATCTCCGCGATGAACCGCCGGTAGGCGGTTGACATTAAATCCTGCGCACGTGCCATTTAGTCCCCCTGCCGGTGTTTAGATTCGATTGCGTTCGAGCAGCTTTTTGCCGATCACCATGCGCTGGATCTCCGACGTTCCTTCGCCGATCAAAAGCAGCGGTGCGTCGCGATAAAGCCGCTCCACCTCGTACTCCTTTGAGTAGCCGTAGCCGCCGTGAATCCGAAACGACTGCTCGACGCACTCCTTGCCCGTCTCCGAGGCCAGCAACTTCGCCATCCCCGCCTCGAGGTCGGAACGGACTCCCGCGTCCTTCATCCGCGCCGCCTTCAAGGTGAGCAGGCGGGCCGCCTCGATCTGGGTCGCCATGTCGGCCAGCTTGAACTGAATCGCCTGGTGCTGGGCGATCGGCTTGCCGAAGGTGCGGCGCTCCTGGCTGTAGCGGAGCGCCAGCTCGAGCGCCCGCTGGGCGATCCCGACCCCACGCGCGGCGACGTTGACCCGGCCGACCTCGAGCGCGTCCATCATCTGGCTGAAGCCGCGTCCGATTCCCTCGGCGCCGCCGAGAATCCTAGCCTCCGGGCAGCGGTAGCCGCTGTAGATCAGCTCGGTCGACTCGACCCCCTTGTAGCCCATCTTCTTGATCTTCGGCGGTACCTCGAGACCGGCGAAAGCGCCCTCGTTCTGCTCGACCCAAGGGGTCTTCTCGGTGATGAAGCAGCTCATGCCGCGATGCGGCGGGTCGGCCTTCGGGTCGGTCCGCATCAAGACGAAGACGACCCCGGAACCGAGCCCGTTGGTCACCCACATCTTCTGCCCGTCGAGGACCCAGTCACCGCTGGCCGGGTCGCGCTTGGCGGTCGCCTTGATCCCCTGCACATCGGATCCGACCTCGGGCTCGGAGAGGCTGAAGGCGGCCCGAATCTCGCCGGTTGCCATCTTCGGCAGGAAGTACTCCTGCTGCTCCTCGGTCCCGAACTTCATCAACAAATACGAGCCGATGAAATGGGTGTTGACGACCCCGGAGATCGAGATCCAGCCGCGCGAGAGCTCCTCGACGATCATCGCGTAGGTGGTCAGATCGAGGCCCATCCCGCCGTATTGCTCGGGGATCGTCACCCCGAACAGGCCGAGCTCCTTCATCTGCTCGACGATTGCCTCGGGGAAGGTGTCCTCGTGATCGAAGTGCTCGGCATTCGGGATGATCTGCTCGTCGACAAACTGATGGACCATCTCGGTGATGTCCTTTTGGATCTCGGTCTTGTCTTCGTAGGGGGCCATAAAGCTTTCTCCGTCTGCGCGCCGGTGGTTTCCGCAAATTGCGGGTCAGGGCAAAAAAATCAAATCCCCGCGGCGAGGTGCTCGCAACGGGGGAAGAACTCAGGATACCCGGAGTGGCGACGGATCAGGCGCGCCGGGCATGGAGCGCTGCAACGACCTCGAGCAAACGCTCCGGTTCGATGTTGGCCGGGGCGCCGACGATACGGGGCCGCAGACCGACCGCGATCCGCTCCGCAAGATCGCGCCGCTGCTCCGCCGAAAGCACCCGTCGCCGACCCAGAAACGCGTTGATTGCGTTGATCTGATCGGACTCGATGGCGCCGATGTCCCAATCAGCTGCTTCATTGATCATAACCGCCGTCGAGGCGCGGATCTGCGGCTCGTAATCGCCGCCCGCGTCCGCCTCGCGCACCACCATGGTGCCAGCCGCCATGTCGCCGAGCCGCTGGCTCTTGGCCGAACGGGTGATCGAGACGAAAGCGCCGAGATAAAGCGTAATCGCCTCGTCGACGATCCGCAGCAGGTTGCGAATCGTCGCCGCCTTAAAGCCGATTCGGCCGCCCATATCGGTCACGACCCGCAGGCCGTTGCGCTTCTTGCCGGGGGTTTGGCCCGCGTTGAAGGTTTCAAAAACGATGTCATAGCCCAGAACAATCGCCGAAAGGGCGATCACGTAGATCACGAAGAAGACCGTCTCGGGGACCGAACCGGCGGTCCCGTCCTCAAAACCGAACGCCGCGGCGGTGAAGCCGTAGACGAGCCCCAAAGCGAACAGGCAGAGCACTTGGAGAATGTAATCGAGTAGGCGCGCCGCCGCCCGTGATCCGACCCCGGCCGGCTCCAGCTCAATTTCGACCCCCTCGGGGGTCGCGATCATTACCTTGTCTCCATACTCCATAGCGCGATGAGCTTAGAGCGTTTTGAGCGAGAGAGAAGCGGCGAGTGGCAGCGGCTTGCGGGGCTGGTCAGCTCGGCGCGTGGCCGCGCCGAGCGACTGAGCTCCGATCAGATCCTCGAACTCGGTGCGCTCTACCGCAGCGCCATCGCCGACCTCGCGATCGCCCGCTCCCGTTACCCGACCGCGCCACCGCGGCGACGACTCGAGTTGTTGGTCCGCGACGCCGGGATGTTGGTCTACGGCTCCGGCGGACGGCGTAGCTCGATCCGCAAGCTGCTGACCGACGACTACTGGCAGCGGATCGCCGAGAAGCCTCGATTCATCGCGATCGCGCTCGTCCTGACGATCATCCCGGCGCTCGGGGCAGCGATCTGGGCACACGGCGACCCCGGCTCGGCGCTCAACTTCATCCCGACCGATTTTCAAGGCGCGGCCGACCCACCGCGCCTCGACGGCGACTCGACCGGCGAGTCGGCAGCGTTTGCGAGCTACCTGTTCACCCACAACATCGGGGTCTCCTTCCTCGCCTTCGCGGCCGGGATCGCCGCCGGGATCGGGACCGGCCTGGTCGTCCTTTACAACGCCCTGATCTTGGGGGCGATCGCTGGACTCGCGATCGGCGCCGGTAACGGCGCCGAATTCTTCGACTTCGTAATCCCCCACGCTCCGCTGGAGCTATCGGCCTTCTTGGTCTGTGAGGTGGCGGGGATGCGGATCGGCTGGGCCTGGATCGCCCCGGGCAACCTGGGCCGAACCGAGGCGCTCGGAATCGAGGCGAAAAAGTCAATCGATATCGTTCTTGGAACGATGCCCTGGCTGGTCCTCGCGGGACTCTCGGAGGCGTTTGTTCGCGGCTCCGGTTTGCCGACGATCGCGCTCGCCACGATCGGCCTCAGCCTGTTCAGCGCGTTCTGGGGACTGGTGCTGTGGCGCGGCGGCTTGGTCGGGGCGCGCTCCGGCTTGATCGAGGCTGATCGTCAGAGTCGAGCCCGCGCCTTGGCGCTCAGGTAGGCGCGGACGCAGGCGGCCCCGAGCCGGTCGGGCGGCGCCTCGATCACGGTCGCCCCGCTCGCTCGCAGCAGGCCCGCGACCCGGACGCGAGCCCGGTTGACCTCGAGCGCGACCACCGAATCCATCACCGCGGCGGAGTCGCGGGAGGGCTCGCGCAGTGGCTCGGTCAGGCCGGGATCGACCACCCCGGCGACGACGACCGCGTGGCGGCGCGCCAAAATCGGGACCGCCTCGAGCAGGGGCCGGGCGGCCGACTGCTCGACCAAATCGGTGAAGAGGACGACGAAGGCGCGCTTTTCGGACTCAATCTGGCGAAAGGCGGCAAGGTAGTCAGATTCGGCCGGCGTCGGCTCGAGGTCGAACAGCGCCCGGACCGCGATCCGACCGCCGTCGCGGGTCGGCCGTAACCGCAGCCGAGTGGTCGAATCAAAGGCGAGGGCGCCGAAGCGGTCGCGCACCTCGTCGGCGACGGCGGCCAGGGCGGTCATCGCGTCGAGGGCGATGTCGAGCCGGGTCGAGCCGTCGACTGGCGCCGCCATCAGACGCCCTGAATCGATCACGCAGATCACGTCGCGGTCCTGTTCAAGGCGGTAGTCGTTACTCATCGGTCGGCCGAGTCGGGCGGTGGCGCGCCAGTTGACCTGTCGGATGTCGTCGTCGGGCTGGTAGTCGCGGACCGCCTCGAACTCGGTTCCAAGCCCGAGCGGACCGCGGCCAACCGAGCCGGGGTCGCGGAAGCGGCTGCTGCGGGCGGCGAGGGCGATTCGGCGGGCGGCCGGGAGGTCTGGGTAGATGTGGATCTCGCGTTCGCCATCGCCGCTGGCGGGCGGATGAGCCG
Source organism: bacterium (assembly GCA_023251975.1). Classification (GTDB taxonomy): domain Bacteria; phylum Actinomycetota; class Thermoleophilia; order Solirubrobacterales; family 70-9; genus JAHEXU01. Next base: position 9,414 of record JAHEXU010000064.1, read on the forward strand.
CGATCCCGAGGCCGAGCGGTCCGATCGTCCGAGTCGCCGGGGAACCGAGGAGGTGGCGGCCGCGGCGCCGCGCCGTCAGTTCGGCCTCGAGGCAGCGCGGTGCCTGATCGGGTTCGAGTTCGAGGTCGGGCGGGGTTGGCTGGCGCAGGCGGGTTCGAGGCGAGCCACCTGCTCGACCGAGCAGGGAGGCGCGATATGGCGTCGCGATCCCACGCGACCCGACCTGATCGAGCTCGACCTCGACCGCGGCGGCCGAGCGGGCGGCGATCACCGCATCGACCACGGCGGCGGCGCACACCGCGAGGGCGCCGAGCAGGGCGAAAAACGGCGGCACGATCAGCGCCGCGATCGCGCAGATCGCAACCGCGGCGGCGGTTCGCTCGGTTGGGATCACCGCGGGACCGCGACGGAACCGAGCGCCGCCTCAACCGCGTCCTCGGGTCCGTAGCGCTCCAGCGATGCCTCCGGGCTGAGGATCAGCCGGTGCGCCAGGACTGGCTTTGCCATCCCGACAACATCGTCGGGGGTGACGAAGTCGCGGCCGCTCAGACAGGCCTGGGCGCGCGACAGAGCGGTCAGATGGACCGCGGCGCGGGGGCTGGCACCGAGGGCGACGCTCGGCAGTTCGCGGGTGCGGCGGACCAGCGCGACGATGTAGTTGGCGACCTCGGGGCTGAGCCGGGTCGCGTCGACCTCGCCGCGGACCGCGGCAATCTCGGCGCCATCGGCGACCGCGACGACCGCCTCGAGGCCCGAGACGGCGACCCCGCGCGCTGCCTGGGTGACAATCTGCGCCTCCTCCTCGGCGCTTGGATAATCGACCACGGCGCGGATCGCGAAGCGATCGAGCTGGGCCTCGGGGAGCGGGTAGGTCCCCTCGTACTCGATCGGGTTTTGGGTTGCGAAGACGCAGAACGGGTCGCCGAGCGGCCGTGGCTTGCCCTCGACCGAGACCTGTGCCTCCTGCATCGCCTCGAGCAGGGCGGCCTGGGTCTTCGGCGGAGTGCGGTTGATCTCGTCGGCCAGCAGTAGGTTGGTGAAGACCGGGCCCGGCTGGAAGACGAGTTCGCCGCCGCGCAGGGTCAGGGTGCCGGTGAGGTCGGAGGGCAGCATGTCGGGGGTGAACTGGATCCGCGCGAACTGCAACGAAAGGGCGCGAGCGAGCGAGTTGGCGAGCAGGGTTTTGGCAACGCCTGGGGGACCCTCGAGCAGGACGTGACCGCGGACCGCGATCGCGAGCAGCATCGATCGCAGCGTCTCGGTCTGGCCGACTACGGCGGGAGCGACCGCGGCCGCGACTCGATCAGCGAAATCGGGGAACATCATCTTGGGGTTACCTCCACAGCTTGGTTAGGGCGCGTTGTGCGTTGATCGCATCTTGATTTGATGTCAGCGGGTGTTGCAAGGACTGAAGCTCCGCCGCGCTGATCCCGGCCCGCTCGGCGGCGAGTGCGACCCGGGCCGAATCGGGCCGATCGAGCGCTCCCCGCAGCGGGTCGAGGCGATCGAGGGCGGCTTCGCGGAGCGATTCGGCGACCTCGGGGCCGCTGCGGGCGCGGACCAGTGCTGAGGACAGCGCCTCGATGTAGGCGCCGCGCGGCGGCGGCAGCGCCCGTCCGGACGGCGAGGGCGGGCCGAACCTGACCGCCTGTGCCCAGGCCAAAAGCAGGGTCGCGGCGATCAAGAGGCCGACCGCCCAGCCCCAGTCATCGGGCAGGGCGGCGATCGCCGTCGGACCGCCAATCGGGCCGAGATCGTCGAGGAAGACGACCCGCTGGCCGTCGCCCTGCTCGCCTGAACCAAGCAGGCTGACCGCGAGGATTCGGCTGTCCGGTTCGGCGATCCGCGCGTTGGTGAAGGGTCCGGCGTCGGCCGGTAGCAACAGCTCACCCTCGCCGAGGCTGCGAACCACCAGCCACGGCCCCGAGGCGGAGCCGATCAGCGGCAGCTCCGGGCCGAGCCGTGCCCACCAGCTCTCGACCGGGCTGATCGCGGTGATCGCGCCGACCTCGCTGCTCGGCAAGAGCCGGTGCGCCGAAGCGGCGACCGTGCGCGCCCGCGAGGTGTCGTCGGCGAGCAATGTGTAGAGCGCGTCGCGATCGATCAAACCGCCGATTATCAGCCGCCCGCCCGATAGGACAAAGCTTCGCAGCGCCAAGGCCTCGGCCCGGTCGATCGGCCCCGGATCGAGCAGAATCGCGGTCGTGTCGCGGTCGAGATCGGCCTCGGCCGGCGTGCTTTGGTCGATTGAGGTGTCGTAGCCGAAGTGCTCGGCGAGCGCCGCCCACCGGCTCAGCCCGTCCGGCCCGGAGTCGTCGGCGCTGGCGCCGGGCGGACGCGGCGGTGCCTCGCTGCCCGAGGTCAGCGAGGCGAAGGCGACAAACGCCGCGAACCCGACAACCGCGAACCAAAACCAGCCGGTGCGGCTCGGACCCTTCACGCCCGAGCCCGCGCGATCACCTTCGGCCAGCTGCGACAGGCATGCTCGTAGTCGGCGGCGGCCGCCTGATCGCCGCCGTAAACGACCGTCTCGAAGCGCGCCACCAGCTGATCGACCCCGCTGTCGGGGAGACGGCGCGCGACCTCGGCGACGGTCAGCGAGTTGCGCAGGCGGATCACCCCGAGCTCGTGCAGGCGGAGCAACCCGGCTCGAAAACGCAGCCGCAGCGCCAACCCGTATTCGCCCGCCTGGGCCGCCTCTGCGGCCGCCGACTCGAGATCCTTCGAGGCGAGGTTCGAGGCGGCGAGGTCGCCGAGGCCGACCTCGCTCAACTCGACCGCCGCCCGGTCGCCCGCGACCCTAAACGACCCGTAAACAGCGGCCCCGATCACCAGCGCCGCGAGCAGCAGCGCGACCGGCAGCGGCACCCCGCCAAGGCCAAGCCCGGAGCCGCCCGAGTCGGTTCGCAGATCGCCGGGGCCGGGCAACTCTTGATCGCCTATATCGCCCGGGGCGCTGCCGACGCCGCCGCCAAAGCCCTCGATCCGACGTTCGATCTCCTCCAATCGAGCCACCCTGTCCTGAGGATCGGCGGTATCGAGCACAGCGGCGAGATCGACCGCGACCCGATCGATCGTTCGAACTTCGCGCAACTGCTGCAGCGCGGCGTCGTCGCTCTTTGCCGCCGCGACCAAATCGGCGAATTCGGCGCCGCTGAGATCGCTCGGCGCGCTCGCCGCAGCGGCGAACGCGCCGAGCCACAGCGCGCCGACGATCGCGGCGACGAGCCCGGCGGCTACAACAACGGCGTAGCGACGGCCGGTCAACTCGACGGCAACCCCGAGGTCCCCTCGCCCGGTGCGGTCGCCTCCAGCTGCTCAACCAACCGCTCGACATCGTATCCCTCCCTGCGAACCCGCAGGTCGTAGTAGACGGCGATCAAGGCGGCGGCGTAAAGCGAACCCAAAATTACGTATCCGATGGCTCCGGCGGCCTTGGCCAGGATGATTCCGAGGTCAAAGTGATCCCTGGTGAAATCAATCAGCGCAACCTGGATGAGCCCTGGGACGATACTTCCAAGGATGAGGCCGATGATCCCGATAACAAGGAAGAAGCCGAACACCCGCCACCAGTTATCGGTAACGAGCTGGTGCGAGCGCCGTAGCGCCTTCAGCCCCTTCGCCCCCTCGACAACAAAGACCGGCGCGCCAAGACACAGCGCGGTCGCGGCGAAAATCCCCCCGATCAGAAGTGCAAAACTGGCGAAAAAGACGCCTGCCACGTAGGCGAACCAGATCCAGGTCACGCTGTGGGCGCCGCGCAACCCGAACTTGAGCGCATCGCCGAGGCCGACCGGGTTTCCCTGTCGGGCCCCGTCGGCGGCGCGCAGCAGCGCCCCCGCCGCGACGATGACGAAGACAGCCGACAGCACGGCTTTGAGGAGCCTTGCGGTGTGGTAGCTAGCCAGATCGATCGGGCGAATCGGCTCGGCACCGATGCTGAAGAAGACCCTACTCAACGGCTCCTCCTTCAACCCCCAGAGGTCGATCGCTGAGAAGACGGCGAAGCTAACGAGGCCGAACACGGCGGCGACCTTCGCAAGCTCGACAAAGTGCTTTGTGAACAGCTTGAGTGCCGCGTCAAGCAAGCCCCCAAAAGTCAGTTGTTGGTGATCCATCCGGACCACGGTACACCTCCTCGGCGCCAAGCGGACGGGTGTCGGGAGATCGGCGAGTTCACTTCAGCCGATCTGCCGCCGAGTCGATGATGGCCCGAAGCGAGTCTGGATGCACGTCGAGCAAGTAGTCAAGATTGATAGGACCCCATCCGACCCGACTGCGGCCGGGTTGGCGTCGGCGCCTTCGCTCGACATCTTCGAGTCGCACCGAGAACTGCGAAACGGGCCGCGAGCGTCGCTTTACCGCTGGCTCTTGCTCGCCTCGGACGTGATCGCGGTCGGGCTCTCGGTCGTGCTTGCGACCTCGATTTCGGACCTGTTGGCGGTCGGACTGATCGCCGTCTTTGTGATCGCGGCGAAGGCGAGCGGCCTCTATGACCGCGACGACGACGTCCTCAACCGAACCACCCTCGAGGAGGTCCCGGCAATGCTCGGGGTGGCGATGTTCTTGACCCTCGGGATCACGACGATCACGATGCCGATCGAGCCGGGCGGAGCGGCGGCGCTCGATCTCGCCCGGATGGTTGGATTGCTCACCCTGGGGCCGCTGACGGCACGGGTCTGCGCCCGGCGGGTCGGCTCGAGCCTCTCAAACCCGCAGCGCTGCCTGTTGATCGGCGAGGCCACCGCAGCCGACAGCATCAACGCCAAGCTGGCGATCGGGCAGGTTCACGCCGAGCTGATCGGCCGGGTCGCGATTCGTGACCGACGGATCGATCTCGAAGATTCGGCCGACGGCGATTGCGAGTCCTTGCCCGCGACGCCGATGCTCGGCTACATCGAGGACCTGGCCCGTCTGATCGACGAGCGCTCGGTCGACCGGGTGATCATCGCCGCCGGCAGCGCCGCCGACGCCGATGTCCGCGATGCGATCCGGATCAGCAAGTCGATGGGCGCCAGCGTCAGCGTCCTGCCGCGGATGTTCGAGCTGGTCCGGGCGGCGGTCGCCTTCGACGAGATCCACGGCACCACCCTGCTGTCGATCCGCCACCTCGGCCTAACCCGGAGCTCGCGGGTCCTAAAGCGCGGCTTCGATCTGGTCGCGGCCGGGCTGGTCTTGCTGGTGGCAGCGCCGCTTTTGCTCGCGATCGGGCTCCTGGTTCGGGCCGAGTCCGAGGGCCCGGCGCTGTTTCGCCAGCGCCGTGTCGGGGCCGGCGGCGAGCGCTTCGAGGTGGTCAAGTTCCGCACCATGATCGCCAACGCCGAGGCGCTAAAGGACTCGCTGCGATCCCAAAACCAGGCCCCGGGCGGGCTCTTCAAAATCGACCGTGATCCCCGCATCACCCGGGTTGGGCGGCTCCTGCGCCAGAGCTCGCTCGACGAGATGCCGCAGCTTTTGAACGTGATTCGCGGCGAGATGAGCCTGGTCGGACCGCGCCCCTTGGTCCCCGACGAGGACGCCGCGATCACCGGCTGGGATCGCTCCCGGCTCGATGTCAAGCCGGGCATGACCGGCCCCTGGCAGATCGCGGGCTCGGCCCGAATCCCGCTCAACGAAATGGTCAAGATCGACTACATCTACGCCGCCAACTGGTCGCTGTGGGCGGACGTCAAGGTCCTGGTTCGGACCTTCAGCTACGTCCTCGCCCGGCGCGGCCAATAGGCGCGATGGCGGGCTTGGTCTTGTGAGCCGACGCGGCTGCACCTTGCTGGTTGCCTCGAGCGGCGGGCATCTGCTCCAGCTCCTGCAATTGCGGGAGATCTGGCCCGCCCAGGAGCGCCATTGGGTCAGCTTTGAACGGCCCGACGCGACCTCGCTGCTGGAGGGGGAGTCGGTCAGCTGGGCGCATCATCCGACCAACCGGAACATCCCGAACCTGCTCCGAAACCTGCTCCTGGCGTGGCGAGTGACCCGCCGGCTGCGACCGCGGGCGGTCGTCTCGACCGGCGCCGGGGTGGCGCTACCGTTCTTGTTGGCGGGGCGGCTGCACGGTGCCCGGATCGTCTTCGTCGAGAGCATGACCCGGATCAGCGCCCCCTCGCTGAGCGCCCGCCTGGTCCACCCGATCGCCCATGACTTCTTCGTTCAGTGGCCCGAGCTGGCGCCCCGGTTTCGCAAGGCCCGCCACGTCGGGACCGTGTTCGAGCTGCCGGCGTCGGCCGAGCGCGAATGATTTTCCTCAGCCTCGGCACCCACGAACAGCCGTTTGAGCGGGCGATCGACCTGATCGTGCCGCTCGCTGGGCGCGGCCACGAGATCGTGATCCAGCACGGCTTTACGGCGCCGCGACCGATCGACTCGGTCCGCTGGATCGAGCTGACCGACTACGCCACGATGGTCGAGCTGATCACGGCGGCCGACGGATTCCTCGCCCACGCCGGGGTCGGGTCGATCATGACCGCGCTGCTTTGCGGGGTGACTCCGGTGGTGATCGCCCGCGACCCCGAGCGCGGCGAGCACCTCGACGACCACCAGACCCAGCTGACCCGACGCCTCGGCGAACGCGGGATCGTGGTCGAGCTCGAGGCGGACCCGGAGCAATCGGAATCTCAGCTCGCGGTCGAAGCGGCAATCGCGGCGGCGGCGCGGCTGCGCGGGATCTCGCGCGGGCCGAACCCGCAGATGCAGGCGGCGGTGGCGCGGGCGAGCGAGCGCCGGGGGCGAGCGCTGCCGGCGCGGCGCCGCTACCTGGCCCGAGCGTGGCGCCGGCGGCGCCGCTTAGGCGAGCGCGAGACGGTGGTAGATCGCGGCAACCCGATCGGCGATTTTGGCCAGGTCGTGGCGGGCGGCGGCGGGATTGGCGGGCCGAACCCGGGGCGCCCCAACGGCGGCTAATTCAAGGACCGCCGCGGCGTAGCGGTCCGGGTCAAACGGTTCGACCCGGGCGCAATCGATCCCTTCAAGCATCGCCGCGACCGCGCCGACCGGTGGCGCCAGGACCGGCAACCCCGAGGCGAGCGCCTCCATGATCGAGACCGGCGCGCCCTCCGACAACGAGGTCATGACCATCACGTCGGCGGCCGCAAACAGCGACGGCACCGCCGTCCGCTCGATCTCTTCGAGCCGCAGTTCGTGGGGGCGCTGGCCGGTTGCGGCAAGGCGCTCAAAGACGGCTTCGAAGCGTGGGTGGCCTTTGACCGGGCGCCAGCGCTGCCCCGGGAAGAGCAGGGCAAGCGCTCCGTCGGGAACCCTGTGGCGAGCCCGAGCGGCGCTCCGATCGAGGCCGCTAAAGCGCTCCACATCGATCCCGCACCCGATCACCTCAGAGGGGGCGCCGAGCAACGGCTGCTGGGCCGCCGCGACGCAAATGTTGGCGTCGGCGCGACGCGCGACCCGGCGCGAGATCGCGCGCTGGCCGCGATGGAACATCACCTCGCTGCCGTGGTAGGTGACCAGCAGCGGCAACCCAATTCGAGCGGCCAAGACCACCGCCCCGCTGAGGCCGTGGTGGGCGTGGATCAAATCGGGCTGGAGGCGACGAACCGCCGCTCGCAGCATCGTCGGCGCCCGCGAATAATTCAAGCGCGCCGACAGTCCGTCGATAACAAAAACATCGACAGACCCCAAGTCACCGCGCGCCCGCAACGAGGCCGCCTGCTCGGCCACGAATGTTCCGAGCGTCGGCTGCCGAGGCAGCGGGTGGACATTGGTCACGAGCAGGACGCGGGGGCCTCGACCGGTTTGTCGATCGGGATCTTCGAAGAGGTGGTTGCGCGGCCGCTCTGCCATCGGTCGATCTATTCGTCAACTCCAAGCCAAACCTTCAACCAACCCGAAACCAGACCGCGATGAGCCAGACCAAACAGCCCGGGATCGAGGACTACCTTCGAATGGCGCGACGCCGTGCCGGGCTGATTGCGGTCGTGATGATCCTTGCCCCGCTCGCCTCGTTCGCCTACTCGCGGGGGCTCGACGAGCGCTGGGAAGGCTCGGTTGATGTCTTCATCTCGACCGGCTCGGACGCCCGCGGCAACGCCGCGGTGCTCGGCGGCTCACCGTTCCCCGATCGCGCCCTCGCCACCCAGGCGACGCTGGCCCGCTCCCCCGAGGTCCTGCGCCGAATGATCGGCAACGACGCGGCCGGCGAGTTCGGGCTCGAAGGCTTGGTCGCGGCGAGCAGCGTCGAGCCGACCGCCGGGTCCGACATTTTGCGCTTCAGCTTCGAGGCGGGTCGCGCCGGGGTCGCCCAGCGGCTCGCCCACGCCTACGCCGGGGCCTTCATCGAGTTCCGAAGCTCGGTCAGCGAGCGCCAGCTCGACGTATCGATCGCCCGTACCCGGCGCTCGATCGCCCGGATCGACCCCGAAAAAGAGCCGGAGCTGCTGCTCGGTCTGCGCCAACAGCTGACCGAGATGCGGGGACAGCGCGCCATCGGGATCGGCGGCGCCAACCTGGTCAAGAGCGAGATCGGACCGGTCAAGATCCAGCCGAACCCGACCCACGCCGCCCTGATCGGCCTGCTTGGCGGGGCCGCGCTGGCGGCGCTGGCAACCCTGTTTTTTGAAGCGCTCGACCGGCGAGTTCGCGGCAGCGGCGAGGCGGCGGTCCTGCTCGGGGCGCCACCGCTGGCCGCGCTACCCCACCGACCGCGCGAGCTGCGCGGTCCCCATCTCTCGATCGCCTCCGATCGCGCCTCGGAGACGGCGCGCGCCGTTCGACTGATGCGGGTCAACGTCGGTTTTGCGCTTGATGAGCGCCAGGCCGAGACCGTCCTGGTGACCGGCGCCGACTTTCGAGCCGGTACCACCACCGCGATCTGCGAGCTGGCGGCGGCGCTGGCAATGGGACGACGCCGAGTCGCCCTGGTCGACATGAACGTCCGCCGGCCCGATGTCCACAACTACTTCCAGATCGACCCGCTGGTCGGGATCGGTGAGGTGCTCGGAGGCTCGGTCAGCCTCGGCGAGGCGCTGGTCGAGGTCAAGGTGCCCTCGAGCGAGGGTCGCCGCGGCGGCCTGGTCGTTTTGCCCGCCCGCCCCGGCGCCTTCGCGATCGAGCTCGGGATGGACCCGCGGATCGAGCAGCTCTTGGGCGAGCTCGAACAGAGCGCTGAGATCGTCCTGATCGACTCGCCGCCGATCCTCGAGGAGCCCGACACGCTGGCGCTGGCCCACTCGGCCGACGGTGTGATCGTCGTCGTTCGCAGCGGCGGCGCCCACCGCGAGTCGCTGATCGCGACCCGGCGCCAGCTCGGCAGCGCCTCGGCGAAGCTGCTCGGCTTCATCGAGACCGACGCGCCGTCGCTCGCCGAGGACGTGGCGCCGCTCGACCCGGCGGCATTGGCCCGATTCGGCGGCTGAGCGCGGCGACGCGATGGGCGCGGTGCGAGCGATAGACCTGCGGCTGGGACGCGGGCTCGGCGAGGTCGCCGCCGCCGCCCTCGCCGCCGCCGGATTCGGTGCTCTTTTGGGGCGCGGCGGCCTACCCGCGCTGGTCGTCGCGGCGCTGTTCGCGGCGGTGGTCGGCGTCGTAATCGGGCTGGCACGCCCGCAG
>JAHEXU010000222.1 GCA_023251975.1 bacterium
CCGGCCAGCGCGACCGTTTTCACCCCGGTGCAGGCGCCGGGGCGGCGACCCCGAAGCTTCACCTCGATGCGCGAATCTCAAGCTGAGCTAAAGGGTGAGCCCTCGGCCGCGGTACCGCGCGGCTGGGAGCGTGAGCTGCGGCGCTTCGACGAGGCGCTTCGGGCGCGCAGCTCCTCACCGGCAACCCGGCGCGCCTACGCGGCCGACCTGGCCGACTTCGCCTCCTGGTCGATCGCCCACCGCCGCGGCGCCGAGGCAATCAGCTACCGCGACCTGCGCCTGTTTGCGGCCCACCTCGGCAACGGCGATCTCGCCCGCTCCAGCGTCGCCCGGCATCTCGCCGCGGTTCGAAGCTTCTACGACCACCTGCTCGCGATCGGCCTGGTCGAGGCAAACCCGGCCGAGCTTCTGCCCGGTCCAAAGCTCGACGGGAAGCTGCCACAGGTGTTGGCTCGCGACCAGATGGTGCAGCTGTTGGACCGGATCCCGACCCGGACACCGCTCGAACTGCGCGACCGCGCGATGTTGGAGCTCGCCTACTCAAGCGGGCTGCGTAGCGCCGAGTTGATCGCGGCCGACCTCGACGATCTCAACTTCGACGACGAGACCATGCGCGTTCGCGGCAAGGGCCGAAAGATGCGGGTGGTGCCGATCGGCGAGCCTGCGCAGCGGGCGCTTCGGGCCTACCTGGAGCGGGCCCGGGGGGCGCTGGCAAGCGATCAGACCGAGGCCGTCTTCATCTCGCGGCGCGGCCGTCGGCTGTCGGCCTCGGATGTCCGAAGACGGCTTCGGCGCTGGGTTGACGCCGCCGGATTGGCCGGTGGAATCTCGCCGCACACGATCCGCCACTCGTTTGCAACCCACATGTTGGAGGGCGGCGCCGACCTCCGATCGATCCAAGAGTTGCTCGGTCATTCCTCGCTCTCAACGACCCAGGTTTACACCCGCGTCGAGCCCTCTCGACTGGCCGCTGAGTACGCGCGCGCCCATCCCCGGGCATAATCCGCAATCATGCTGCACTACGGCTGTTTCCTTGCAGCTTCGAGCCGGGCATGTTTTCCTTCCAAACTGATTTCTAATCTTCTAGGCGACTGATGGACACACGGGTAAAGGCCGTCGAGCTCCGCGAGCTCTGGCGCGCCTGCAAAGAGGACGGCGATGAACGGGCGCGTGAGCGGCTGGTTGTCGCGTATTCGCCGCTGGTCAAGTTCGTCGCCGGTCGGATGGCCGCCGGGCTGCCCTCGCACGTTGACGAGGGGGACCTGATCTCTTACGGCCTGCTCGGGCTGATCGGCGCGATCGCCCGCTACGACCTTGAGCGCGAGATCAAGTTCGAGACCTTCGCGGTGTCGCGAATCAAGGGCGCGATCATCGATGAGCTGCGCTCGCTCGATTGGGTGCCGCGCTCGGTCCGCTCGAAGGCCCGTGAGGTCGAACGCACCCACTCGCAGCTCGAGAACCGGCTCGGTCGAGCTCCGAGTGAGGAGGAGATGGCCGAGACGCTGGGGGTCGGGGTCGATGACTTTCGCGCCACCCTGCTGGAGATCTCGAACTCCTCGATCTTGGCGCTCGATGATCTTTGGACCGTCGCCGATCCCGATGGCGGTCAGATCTCGCTGCTCGACACGATTCGTGACCCCAACGCGGTTGATCCCGAGCGCGAGATGGACGCCGCCGAGTTCAAGGACCGGCTCGCCGGAGCGATCGAGGAGCTGCCGGAGCGCGAGCGCCTGGTGATTGCGCTCTACTACTACGAGAACCTGACCCTGCGTGAGATCGGCGAAGTTCTCGGGGTTACCGAGTCGCGGGTATCGCAACTCCACACCAAGGCGGTGCTGGGAATGCGCGGGCATCTTTCAAATCATCGCGACGACTGAGCGGCGTTCGTATAGGGTGCGTCGGCAATGGCGCATCAGGCGGTCGACCGGATTCGAAACGTTGCACTGATCGGGCATCGCGGCGTCGGCAAGACCTCGCTCGCCGAGGCGATGCTCTATGAGGCGGGGATCATCGATCGGCTCGGCAACGTCGGCGACGGCACCACCGTCTGCGACTACGATGTCGACGAGCAATCGCGCGGTCACTCGATCGGCGCTTCGGTCTGTTCGTTCGAACACGCCGCTCGCAAGATCAACCTGATTGATACCCCGGGCGAGCCGAGTTTCGTCGCCGACACGCTGTCGGCGTTACGGGTGGTCGATTCGGCTGTCGTCGTTATCAACGCGGTGGTCGGGGTCGAGGTCAACACGCAGCGGCTGTGGGAGCGCGCCGATCGCGAGCGGCTGCCGCGGCTGGTCTTCGTCAACATGCTCGATCGCGAACGGGCCGACTTCTTTTCGGCTTTGGAGTCGCTCCAGGCGGCGTTTGGGCGCCACGTTGTCGCCACCGAGATTCCGATCGGGTCCGAGCGCGAGGTTCGCGGCGTGATCGATTTGATCGACATGAAGGCGTTCCTTTATCCCCAGGCGCGGCGCGGCAGCGTCGTCGTGGCGGCGGAGATTCCAGCGGAGCTGGTCGAGCAGGCGGCCGAGTATCGCGAACGTCTGATGGACGAGGTCGCCGAGAACTCCGACGCGCTGATGGAGCGCTATCTCGAGGGCGAGGCGATCTCGCACAACGAGATCGTCGCGGTGCTCAAGCAGGGGGTGACCGAAGGGCATATCTTCCCGGTCACCTGCGGGGTCGCGACTCGAAATCTCGCGACCGGCCGGCTGCTCGAAGCGCTGGTCGAGGACCTGCCCTCGCCGGCGATGCGCGGCGCCGTCTTGGCCGAGTCGGCCGACGGGGAGCCGATCGAGCTGTCGCCACGCGATGATGCCGACCTGGTCGGGCTGGTGTTCAAGACGCGCGCTGATCCGTACGCCGGTCGGGTCAACCTGGTTCGGGTTTTCTCCGGGGTCCTATCGAGCGACAGCCAGGTGATCAACGTGACCCGATCGATCAAGGAGCGGATCGGCCAGCTCGGGATCCCCGAGGGCAAGGAGAGCCTGCCGGTTGGGGAGATCGGCGCCGGCGACATCGGCAGCGTCGTCAAGCTGAAGGCGACGACGGCGGGCGATGTCCTGCGCAGCAGCGAGGGCCGGATCGCTTTCCCGCCGCTGGAGCTGCCCTCGCCGGTGATGGCGTTTGCCTACGAACCGGTCTCGGCGGGTGATGACGACAAGGCCGCGGCGGCGCTGCGAAAGCTCTGCGAGGAGGACCCGACGCTTGACGTTCATCGTGACCCGCAGACCGGCGAGCAGATCATCGCGGCGCTCAGCCAGGTCCACGTCGAGGTGGTGGTTGATCGGATCGAGGCCCGCTACGGGGCGAAGATCAAGCTGCGACCGCCGCGGGTCCCCTACGTCGAGGCGATCCGCCGCGAAGCCAACGCCCGCGCTCGCTACAAAAAGCAAAGCGGCGGGCGCGGTCAGTTCGCCGACTGTAGGCTCGAAATTACCCCGGCGTCACCCGGCAGCGGCCTGATCTTCGAGAACGCGATCAAGGGCGGGGCGATCCCCGGCGGGTTCATCCCGGCGGTCGAGAAGGGGGTGGTCGAGGCGATGCGCCACGGCAGCTTTGCCGGCTATCCGATCAAGGACGTTCGGGTCCGCCTCTACGACGGCCAACATCATTCGGTCGATTCGTCGGAGATGGCGTTCAAGATTTGTGGCTCGATGGCGTTCAAGGACGCGATGTCGCGGGCCGACCCGGTTTTGCTGGAGCCGATCGTTCGGGTTACCTTGACGGTCCCGGTCGGCAGCGTCGGCGAGGTGATCGGCGATCTCAACTCGCGGCGCGGTCGCCCCCTCGGGATGGTCCCGAAGGGCGCGATCACCGAGGTCAAGGCCGATGTCCCGCTGTCGGAGCTGCTCGATTACGCGCCTGATCTGCGATCAATCACCGCCGGTCAAGGGGAGTACACGATGATCTTCGAGCGCTACGAGGAGGTGCCAGCGCAGCTTGCCGCGAAGCTGGCAGCGGCGGCGCTTGCAAGCACCGCCGGGGCGGCCGAAGGGTGATTGGGAGCCCTGCTAACTTCGGCGGTCATGACCGCCGCCGACGACCGACTGATCGATCCTGAGGCCTGCGCCGTTTGCGGGCGGGGGATTTTGCGCGGCGAGTCGACCCGGGCCTACGTGACCGACCGTGGTGAGCGGGCCGGGGTCTGCGCGCTTTGCAAGGATCGGGCGGCGGCGGTTGGATGGGTCCCGGCCGATCGCGCCACCCACCATCGCCCCAGCGGCCGGAGGCGGCCAGCGGTCGGTCTGCGCGAACGGATCGTTGGCGGATTGCCGAAGGGTCCCCTGCGGGGCAGGTTTCGCGGAGATTCGCGCGAGGAGGCGGCAGAGCCGCTACCTGGAAACGACAAGGCGGCAACAGCGCGAACCCGCGATCGCCGGGTTCGCGAGTCGCTTGAGGCCTTCAATGCCAGCGGGCACGTCCGCACGATCGCCGGCCTCGGCCGCTCGCTCGGCGCTCCGAAGGCCTCGGCGGTCCCGATCGGGCGCGACGGCGAGGTCCGGATCACC
>JAHEXU010000223.1 GCA_023251975.1 bacterium
TTCGCTGGCGTCCCCGGACGGGAGCGCCCGCGTCCCCAGCGACGGGGCGGACAGTGGTGGGGCCAGGTCGGGCCGCCGCGGTGGGGCCAAGTCAGGCCGCCGTTCCCACACGTTTGAGCCCGGCCGATCAAGGTGCGATGAGCCTCGACCTGCGCGGCTTTTTGCACGTTGATGACGGCGGCCGGGCGATCTGGGCTGCCTCCCTGAACTCCAGCGCTGGCTTCCCCGGACGGCAGCGCCCGCGTCCCCGGCGACGGGGCGGACAGCGGTGGGGCCAGGTCGGACCGCCGCGGTGGGGCCAAGTCAGGCCGCCGTTCCCACACGTTTGAGCCCGGCCGATCAAGGTGCGATAAGCATCGACCTGCGCGGCTTTTTGCACGTTGCTGATCTCGGCCGGCGACCTGGCCGCATACCTGAGCTCCTACCAATCGAAGCGAAGCGGACGGTGGGCGCCCCGGAAGATTTTTGCCACTGGGCTCGAACTGGCGGATGCAGTTCGCCTCGCCGAGCACGGCGCCGACCTCTGCTTGCCGGGGACGAGCATGGGCAGGCGTGGGTTGACGGGGGGCTCAGGCCGCGCAGGGCCCGGTTCCGGATGCCGCGCCACTCGTCGCGAGGGCTACTTTGACCTCGGCGTTGGGGACCCCAAGGCCGTTTGGGGTCCGGGTGCCGAGCGCCGAGGCGAAGACCGTTGCGAGGACGTGGCCGCCGCGGCTCACGACCGGGCCGCCGGAGTTGCCGCTGATCACCTGACCGCGAAAGGCGACCATCTCGCGCTCGATCGGACCGTTTCCGTAGGAATCCTCACTTTCGACCCGCTCGGTCACGCTGAGCCGGGCCGGAGCGACCGAAAACGGGCCCGCCTCCGGATAACCGAGGACGGCGCCGGCGCGACCCGATCGGGTAACCGCGGCCAGCCGTAGCGGCGCCGCCTCGAAGCCGGGGACCTCGAGGACCGCGAGGTCGTTGGCCGGGTCGTAGTAGATGGGCTGGGCGGCATAGATATCGCCGTCACGGGTCGCAACGCTGACCTCGCCTATCCCGGCGACGACGTGGGCGTTGGTCACGACCCGTCCCGGCGCGCCGACCCAGCCGGAGCCGCTCACCCCGAGTCCACAAGCGGTCCCAAAAACCCGGACAACCGAGTCTCCGGCGGCGAGGATCTGCGGGGTCGAGCCGATCGAATCAGGCGGGGCGGCAACCACGGCATCGGGGCCGCGCAGCTGCGCCTGCGGGTCGATCTCGCGGAGGAACCCGATCAACCTGCCACGTGGCGGAACCACCTCGTAGAGCGCGCCAAGCAGCTTCGACCGCTGGACATCGGCCCGAACCCCGGAGAACCCCGGCGTGTTGAGCGCGACCGCGCCGAGCACCCAGGCCAGTGCCAGCATCAAAAACGCGAACAAGATGCCGCCGCCGATCCGGTCGAGAACCCGCCCCACCCGGCCACGAATCAGGCGTTTGCGAAGTCCGTCGGCAAGCCGATCAACCGAGAGCGCACCAAGAGCACCGACCACAAGGCCGCCGACCAAAGCCACCAGCGGCGCATACGCCGATTCGGAGCCGCCGGACAACAGGAGCGGTGCCACCCGGCCGCCGACCACCGCGCCGACGGCAAAACCGCCGACCACGACAAAGCCGCTGACCAGCCCGGCCTGCAGGCCGGTCATGCCCAGCGCTGTTGCGAGGCCAATAATCAAGAAGTCGATCGCCGTCATCGCTGGCTAAGGTTGCCACCCCGTACGTTCGTCCAGACTCGCGACCTAGATTGTCGTCGCGCAAACCCATGCACCCCGATCGATTGGCCCAGCGTAAACACCGCCTTCTAACTCGGGCGCTGCCGGTCTTGCTGATCGCGTTGACGGCGTTTGCGGTCGGGATTTTCCTTGGGCGCTCAAGCTCCGAAGAGAAGTCGATCGAGCGGTTCGTGGATGCGATCAAATCCGGCGACTACGGGGCGATGTATGAGCAGCTGTCGGCCGACTCAAAGTCGCAGTACAGCGAGTCGGAGTTCGAGAAGATCTACGAGAAGACCGCCAAGGAGGCGGGGTCGACCTCGATCGTCGCCGAGAGTCCGCTCGAAGCGGGCGCCGACCCGAGCGGCGACGCCAAGCTCTACGAGGTCAAACTCGGCTACGACAGCGACTACTTCGGCTTGATCGGGGGGACGGTCGAATTCCCGGTCGCCTCGGACGGAATTCGCTGGGAGGCGCACCTGGTCTTCCCAACCCTGAAACCCGGCGAGAAGGTGAAGCGAAGCCCGGCGATCGCACCACCGCGAGGCGACATCCTCGCCAGCGACGGGACCGCGCTCGCCAAGGGACCGGCTCGCGAATCGCCACTCGGCGATGCGACCGCGTTCGTCGGCACAATCGGCGCCGCCGGTGAAGACGCGGCGAAGCACCTCGAGGAGCTGGGGCTGCCCGCCGACACCCTGGTCGGAATCGACGGCCTCGAGCTGGCGTTTGACGAACAGCTCCTCGGCAACCCCGGCAGCACCCTCTACGCCGAGGGCGGCGACGATCCACGTCGGGTCCTCGCCGAGCGTGAGGCCGAGACCGCGAAGCCAATCAAGACGACGATCGACCCCGACCTACAGACCGCCGCGGTGACCGCGCTGGGCGACCAGCTCGGGGGCGTTGCGGTCCTCGACGCCAAGACCGGCGACATCCGCGCCCTCGCCGGGATCGCCTTCTCGGCCCCGCAGCCGCCCGGGTCCACCTTCAAGATCGTCACCGCGACAGCGGGCCTGGCCGAGCGCAAGGTCGCGCTGACCGACGAGTTCCCGGTTGTAGTCAGCACCGACGCGGGCGGACGGTCGATCAGCAACGCGCACGACGAACCGTGCGGCGGCAGCTTTGTCGAGTCCTTCGCCCACTCCTGCAACACCGTCTTCGCACCGCTCGGGGTCGAGATCGGTGGCGGGCATCTGGTCGACTACGCCGAGCGCTTCGGCTTCAACGCCAAACCGACCCTGTACGCCGACGAGTTCCTAAAGCGAACCGACCCGCCGCCGAGTTCGCTGCCGAACCCGATCAACGACCCGGTCGAGGTCGGAGTCAGCGCGATCGGCCAGGGTGCGGTGCTCGCAACCCCGCTGGAGATGGCCTCGGCCGCGCAGACAATCGCCAATCAGGGCGTTCGGGCTCCGACCAACGTCGTCAAGGACGAGGCCCTTCGCAGTGACTTTGAACCGACGACTGTGACCACTCCCGAGGTTGCCGCGGATGTCGGAGTGATGATGCGAGCGGTCGTTGTCGAGGGGACCGGCCAGGCCGCCGCGCTGGAATCGGTCGATGTCGCTGGCAAGACCGGGACCGCCGAACTCGAGCAAAAGATCGATCCGCCCGAGCCCGCCCCGGGAGAGCCGCCGCTCGATCCGACCGAAAACCAGCAAGAGCAGGACGCCTGGTTTGCAGGCTACGCCCCGTACCGCGAACCTGAACTCGCATTCGCCGTGATGATCGTTCGCACCACCGACGACGGCGGCGTGATCGCCGCCCCGATCGCCCACTCGATCCTCGCGTCGGTCTACGGCCAGTAGGAATCGCCGCAGCGCGACCGAGCAGGGCACGCTACCGGGTGAGTTGAACCGGGAACCGTGGCGGGGCACCCGAGAAGGAAGCCTTGACCGACGGACCGTCGGTCAGGTTCTCGAACTCAAGACTCGTTCTGAACACGTTGGGAAGATCGAGCGAATCGACCGCCAGCACCTGTCCAGAGCCTGCCCGCGATGACTGGAAGGCGGCGGCAACCGGAACATTGTCCCGTTCCACCACCACACCGAGCCCTTCGATCAGATCGTTGTTTGCGCCGCTGGCCAGTCCCTCACCGAGCCCGTTGAACACGTTGCCGAAGAAGGTCCTCGCATGTTTTCGGTCCGGCAGAGCCTCAACAGAAACGACGGCAATAAATCCAAACTGGTTCGCCCCAGAGTCGAGCGTTACCGGTTCGATGTTGACAGCCTTGACGCCCCCCGCGGCGATCAGCGTCTTGGCGGTGGCCTGGAGCTGAGCCCGCGCATCGGCCTCAGTCAAGCTGCCCAGCCGGGGTTTCTCTGCGGCGAGGGTGGGGGTTCCAGGCCCCTCCCTGAAGACGACCGCATCGATCAGAGAGTTGTCGGCGTCGGCAATCGGCACTCCAGGGTCAACTGCAACCGAGGTGATCCGCTGGTCGCCCTCGGCAACGACCGCGGCCGCCATCGCCGCCCTCCACCTGACTTCCGCCGACCAAAACGGCGGGTAGTCGGGATCGATTAGCCCGGGTTCGGTCGAACCGAGCTGGATCTCCAGACGCCGTTCATCCGACGCGAGGGAGCTGACCGACACGGTTGATCCTAGATCCACCGAAAATAGCGCCGATTCCGTCCGAGCCAGGTGCTTAAATATCGTCCTAAGCAGGGCTTTTGCAGCAGACGCAACCAGCGACTGGGGCCCCGACAGGAGGACACCCAAAT
>JAHEXU010000224.1 GCA_023251975.1 bacterium
TCGGCCTCGGCCGGGGTGGTCGCGAGTAGGCCACTCAGCAAGCTGATCAGCGCGATCGCGCCGAGCAGGCTGGCTCGGTGCAGCGAGCGGACGCGTCGCGGGGTTGACATCGGGCGGGTGGTTCGGGGCATCCGTGCCATGATCCTCATCAGCTTGGCAGTCGGCGCCGGCGCGCGATCTCCTCCTCGGCGCGGTCGAATTTGGACAGAATGTCGAGCCTCGGCGGTCCGGACGGGCGGTCGTGGCGGCATTGCGGCGGCGCCGGGGTTGCGCCGCGGCGGCGCTGGGCTCGCGCCGCGGGCTGCTACACCCGCGCTTGATCGCCGCTTGACACTGTCGTATACTCGCGGCGCGGTCGGCAAACCGGTCGGCCAGTTCCCACCCTGACGACGGAAGGATCCCATGCTCAGGCGCAATCAAATTCACGTTCTCGGCACCGCGTTCTTGATCACCCTGATGGGCGTCATGATGACCGCCGCGAGCGCGCTCGGCCAGAGCCCGACTCAGGTGCAGTACCACAACTCGGTCACGCCGAGCGGTGGATCAACGGCGCCGTTGCCGTTCACCGGTTTTGATGCGGTGGCTTTCGCGGTCGTCGGCCTCGGTCTGGTCGCAGCTGGGTTGATCGTGTTCCGAATGACTCGCGAGACTCGCTCGCGTGCCTTCGAAAACCCACAGTAGCCGGTCGAAAACCAAGCGATTGGTCGATTCGGAGCCGCTACCGCGAGGATTGGCTGCGCGCCCAGATCGCGTTTCGGACGAAGTGGCAGCGCAGCGGCATGCTGGGCGCCCGGTCCTGCCGTAATACCGAAGCGCAGGGCCGACGATGAGGCTGCGGCCGACGCCGTCGCGGAGCGCCGTCGTGGCCGAGCAGGCACGATAGCTAATGACATCATCCCCCTCGCAGTGGCTGATCTGTTGATACGAAACGTCTGCGCGGAGGATCTCGCGTGGATCGACGCTCGTGCTAATCAGGCGGGGTTGTCGCGCAATGAGTTCCTCCGCCGTCGGCTGCACCAGGAGGCGGACCGCGCTCGGGGTAGGGCGACGATCGCCGACCTGGTGGAGCTCGCGGAGTGCTGCAGCGATCTCGCTGATCCGGAGGTCATGCGTCAGGCATGGTCGTGAGCCCGGGCGCCGAGTCTCGATGGTTGATCGATAAGTCGGCGCTCGTCCGACTTCCCGAATCCGCTGATGGCGAGGAGTGGCTGGGCAGGATCGAGCGCGGGCTCATCCACATCTTGCCGATCGTGATCACCATCGGGGTCCGTCCGTGCCAGACCTGCTGATTGCCGCGAGCGCCGAGTTATCCGGCCTGACCGTTCTGCACCGCGACAAGGACTTCGAGCTGATCGCGGCTGTGACCGGTCAATCGGTCGAGCGGCTCGAATAGTCCGGCGCCTTGATCGGCGTAAATCCCAGGGGTCAGCTCTCAATCCCAGGAGTCGGCGTCGGACTCGGGGGGGCGGATCGGCGGGCCTTCGGAGAGCCGGGCCGGTTTGCCTCGGAGTACCCGGACGAGCTTTCTGATCGGGGTGTGCTCGAGGTCCCAGGCGCTTGCGGAGCCGCCGTCGGCCCCGCGGCTTGCGACGAGCTCCCAGTGTTTGGCCGATCCCTCGGTCTCGGCGCGCCGCGCCCGCTGCTCCGCGGCGGGGATCGTGTCGCGGTAGGCGGCGATGTCTCGCGCCCAGACGAGGTTCGCGAGGCCAGGGTGGGGGGCGGATCGCGCAATGGCGCGTCGCTCACCAAATCGAGGTCGAGTGCTCTGCTCCTCACCGGGTTCGCCGCTGAGCCACCGGGCGGGTAGATCGGTCGGCTCGCTGCCGTCGGGGATGACGATGGCGGCGAGGGTGCTGCTGCGGCGGTAGAAGCGGACGCTGGTGCCGGGGCGCCGCGTCGCTTCGACCAGCCAGCGCGGTCGATCGCCGGGCGCAGCTCGCGACCGTAGATTGGCAGAGGCGGCGGCGAGCCCGGTCGCCTGCGGCGGTGCGGCTATGAAGCGAAACTGTTCGCCGTGCGCCCGGGTCGCGACCGCGACGGTTCGCAGCTCGGCGCCGGCCTGCGGCGCCGAGCTGCGTGAACTTGGCCGATCCAGTGGCCGAGCTGACCGGGCTGTTCGGATGGCTCGGACTGGAGCCGACGCCGCAGGTCACTGCGGCCCGATTGCGCCGCCGTTTCGGATTCTCATAATCACACGTCGAAGTCGCTCAGCGCGCCCTTGCGCTCGTACTCGTGCTCGCCCCGTTGCGAGGCCCCGCCACGAGCGGTGCGCCGGGGTGAATCCGAGCGCCCGTTTGGATTGAAGGCTTGGCGTCGGCGCTGATGATCTGGTCGCCGTCCTTGGCGGCTCGCGGTCCCAAAGACCGCTGTAGAGGTCGAGCACGCGGCCAGCCTTGGCTAGGAAGTCGGGATCACGCGGAAGGTCCAGGACTTCTACCCGCCACGGGCCGATCGCGCCTTGGGCGAGCTGGCCGCCGATTGTCGACGCAGACGCCGAACGGATCGCGCGCTCGACGATGAAGCGATCGATCTCAGCTGGCTGAAGCGAGCCGGTGGCAGCCCAAGCTCTCTTGGCAGCTTGCAAGCCACCGCCTTGACCTCGGCGACCTGCTCCGGGTGGAAAACGCGGCGGCGGTCCCGACCGCGGTCTATCGCGCAGCCCATCGAGCCGGTGTTCGCAGAATCTTCGCCGCCACTGCCCGACTACCTTCGAGCACGTGTCGAGCCGCTCCGCGATCTGCGCGTTCGGCATTCCCTCGGCGGCGTACAGGACGATCTTGGCTCGCTGCGCGTCGCGGCGCGGGAAGTCGCCTTGGGGGCCCGTCGCTCCAGCTCCGAGCAATGAGCATGCTGTCGCTAGGCTTGACTTTGACCGCTGATGGCGGCGGCATGAGATTCGCCGCCCGGCGTGAGACTCCTTCTCGCGATGCGGAGGGAACTCCGGCGGCGAGCACTTGGTCGTGTCCGGGCGCGTCGGAGGGCCTGTTGTACCGATCGGCTCGGCTGGCACTCGGGTGTCGCGGCGCGGGCGCTCGCTCGTCGATCGTCCGCTCAGCCGCTCGCTTGCGGACAGAGCCCGGCAGCAGCGGCGGCGTCACCGTTGATTTGGCGCTGTAGGGCGGTGATCTCGGGGCCGCCGGGGAACAGGCGGTCGGCTCGGTTGAGGATCTGGATCGCCTTGCGGGGGTCCTCTTCGCGGTAGGCGCAGGCGTAGAAGAAGTAGTTTTCCCACTCGTCGGGCTCACGATCGATCGCGCGGCGGATCGCGTCGACCGCAATTTTTTGGTCGCCAGCCTCGAGCGCGAGCCGGGCCTTGTCGCGCAGCGGCCGATCCGACACCGGATCGAGCGAGGCGGCCAACTCGAGCTTGTCGTAGGAGTGGGCGCGGCCGGCGCTGAACTCGCGGTCCGCCGCGTCGATCAGGCGCTCGCTAAAGAGCAGCGGCAGGCACAGCAGGGCGAGGCAAAGCGGCGCCACGATCCCGACCCAGCGGGCGCGACCGAACCTGGTCGGCCGGAAACCACGCACCGCTGGGGCGGCGGCGATCCCGAGCAGGGCGAAGACGGGGGCGGTAACCGCGGGGTAAAACCAAAGCCAGTCGATCGAGGTCTGGCCGAGCCAGTAGGCGCCGGCGGTCAGGGCGGTGGCACTGACCGAGCTGGCGGCGGGTCCGAGTCGGCGCGAGGCGTAGGCGGCGCTAGCCATCGCGGACAGCGCCGCAACCAGGAGGATGAACCCCGGCAGCCCGAGCTCGCCGAGGGTCTCGAGGAAGACGCTGTGGGCGTCGCGGGCGGTCTCCTTGCTCTCGCGGTGCTTCAGGTAGCTGCTGCGAAATCCGCCCGAGCCGGTGCCGAGGATCGGATGGGCGTTGGCGTCGTCGAAGGCGACCCGCCAAAAATCGCCTCGGTTGGATCGGGCGTTGAGGCTGAAGCGGTTTTCGGAGCCGAGCTCGCCGTCGGTGGCGGTGCCGCCTTCGCGCACCTGGTCGATCCGATCATCGACCCAGCCGGTGATGTCGTCGGCGCGCACCACCAGCATCACCGCGACCACCCCGATCGAGACGATCGCGGCCCGTGCCAGGGTCTCGCTGAGCCCGGGCGGCAGGATGACCGGCGGGATTCTCGGCTCGGCCCGCGCCAGGACCGCCCCGAGGACTCCGGAGATGATCGCGGCGCTCATCGCCAGGGTGCAAACCCGGCCGAGCTTGAATACCGGGTCGTCGATCGTGGCGGTCGGGTGGATCACTCGCTCCAGGGCGGTCGAGTAGACATCGTTGAGGGCGGGGGTGAGTAGCGCTACCGGGATGGCGACGAGGGCGAGCGCGGCGAGGGCGCGGCGGCGATTGACCGAGGCCGCAATCCAGACGATCGAGGCGAGTCCGACCGCCAACAGCCAGCCGCGGCTCTGCGCCAGAACCGCCAGTGAGCAGCAAAGCG
>JAHEXU010000065.1 GCA_023251975.1 bacterium
GTTCCGGCTCGAGCGCCGAAGCTCGTTCCAGCGCTTAGCTGAGCTCCTATTCGCGCAAAGCGGCGGGATCTTCGAGGCAAGCCGCTTCACAGCGCGATGCGAAATCAGCCGCCAGACCGTCGTCAACTATCTCGATGTCCTCGAAGCAACCTTCATCGCCCACCGCGTCCGGCCGTTCAGTACCCACCGTGCCACTGAGATCGTCGCCGCGCCCAAGGTATACGGATTCGATACCGGGTTCGTCGCGTATCACCGGGGTTGGAACGAGCTGAGACCCGAGGACCTGGGACTATTGTGGGAGCACCTCGTGCTCAACGAGATTCAAGGTCGCCTCCAGTATCGCGCCGTCCGCTACTGGCGCACCAAGTCCGGTCGTGAGGTCGATTTCGTGATCCCGCGACGCGACGCCACTCCCCCGATCGCGATCGAATGCAAGTGGCGCTCCGCCTCGTTTAATCTCGGCGGAATTGCCGCCTTTCGCCGACTCTACCCTGGGGGCGAGAACTATGTTGTTTCACCGGATCTCGATAGGCCCTACGCGGAGGTTCGCGGTGATCTGCGCGTCGTATTCCTCGGCCTTAATGACCTGGTCTCGGCGCTTCGGGGCCGACCGTTTGCACCGAACTAAGGGGCCCGCGCAAGAATAGTGCGGCTTTACCCGGCCGATTACCGTCGCCCGTCTCGCCCGTGGCGCCCCCCTAGTGCCAGTCGATCCTCGACCGTCTCAATCGGTCAGCCGGACGGCCGGGACGTTCGTCCGGCTCGATCGCTGGATCCGCGGGCTGGCGCACGGACGAAATGCGCATGCCCCTGCGTCGTCGGCGCGGCTACTCGTAGCCGAGCGCGTCGATCACGTCCTGGCGGGCCGCGCGGCGGGCGGGCAGGATCGAGGCGAGAAGGCCGAGCACGATCCCAGCGATAACGACGCCGACGATCGTGCTGATCGGAGCGGTGTAGGTGACGCCCGGAACACCGGCCGCCAGGCCTTTCAGGAGCGCCCATCCGATTGCGGCCCCGACCCCGATGCCGAGCAGGGCTCCGATCAGCCCGATCATCAGGCTCTCGATAGCGATCGTGCGGCGGATTTGTCGGCGGGTGGCGCCGAGCGCCCGCAGAACGCCGATCTCACGGGTCCGCTCGAACACCGACATCGAGAGGGTATTGATGATCCCGAACAGGCTCGCGATCACCGCGACCGCGACGATCGCCCCAAAAAAGCCAAAAACCTGCTGGAACTGGTCTTCGGCGTCGGCCTTGACCTCTTCGTTCGAAAGCGCCTCAAGGTTGGGAAAGCGGTTTGCGAGCAGCCGGTCGACCTTGCTCCGCAGGGCCGCTCGATCCTGCTCGGAGCGGGCCTTGATCGCGATCAGCGAGTCGGCGGTGACCCCGTAGATCCGCTCAATCGTCGCCAGCGACATCCCAACCGTCTGACCGCCCGCGAAAACGGTCCGGACGATCCCGACGATTGGTGCCCGGCGCTTGCCAGCGGGACCGTCAAGCAGCAGCGTGTCGCCGACCCCGATCCCATACTCGTCGGCGAGGCCGCGACCAATTGTCACCCCGCCCTTCTTCAACCCGGCAAAGGCCTGCTCGCGGGTCGCGTCCTCGATCGTCGTTTGATCGACCTGATCGAACACATCGGGGTCGAACGCAAAGAGCACCCCGGAGGTCTTTGAGCCGCTGCGCTGGTCGGGCGGCGGCGGCTCTGGCAGCTCCTCGACAAACAGCATCCTCTGCGGCGCCACCACCTTCGCCTCGTCGATCCGCGCCAAGGCGGCGCTGACCCGATGCGAGATCGACTGCTGCGGCCCCGCACCGGGGGAGAAGCCGCGCGGCTGCA
This sequence comes from bacterium, assembly GCA_023251975.1. Classification (GTDB taxonomy): domain Bacteria; phylum Actinomycetota; class Thermoleophilia; order Solirubrobacterales; family 70-9; genus JAHEXU01. Next base: position 1,841 of record JAHEXU010000065.1, read on the forward strand.
CGGTCAGATCGCGGGCGAAGGTTCGGTCGAGCTCGTCCTCGATCGAGCGCAGGAAGCTCGATCCGAGGGTTTGGATCGCGACGACCAGGGCGAGCCCGATCAAGAGCCCGGTCGCGGTCGCGGCGGTTCGGATCGCGTCGCTGCGGGCCGCGTCGGCGGCCAGCCGACCCTCCGCGGGCAGGAGCCAGCGCGCCGGGGCCGATAGCACCCTGACCATCGGCCCGATCAGAAACGGGGCGACCAAGGCGATCCCGAGGAAAACGCCGAGGGTTCCGGCCATCCCCCCGGCGATCTCGGCGTTACTGACCTGATCGGCGGCGCCGAGGTTGTAGGCGCCAGCGGCGCCGGCGGCGATCAGGGTGACGCCGATCAGGCCCCGCAACGGCCGCGGCCGGCCGCGCAGGCCTTCGGTACCCAAAACCGCCTGAATCGGCGGCACCCGGCTGGCCCGAAGCGCCGGGATCAGCGCTCCGAAGGCGGCGGTGCCGACCCCGGTCACAACCGCCGCGATCGGGGCCGTCGGGGTGAAATCGAGCTTGCCGACCGGTAGGTCGGATGCTCGCAGCAGCTCGACCAACAGGTGGGTCAAACCGAGCCCAAGCCCCAACCCGAAAAGCGAGCCGACCGTTCCGAGGATTAGCGCTTCGCGCTCAACCAGCGCGACGATCGCGCCACGGCGCGCCCCGACCGTCCGCAGCATCCCGATCTCGCGGGTCCGCTGCAGCACGGTCATATTGAATGAGTTATAGATAAGGAAACCGCCCACGAACAGCGCCATCGCCGCGAAGAAGAAGATCACCGTGTCGAAGCCCTGCAGTTGAGCCTGGACATCTTCGGACTGGGCCGCCGGGGTCTGTACCTTGACGGCGCTTGGCAAGGCGCGGCGAAGCTGCCTCGCGACCGCCTCGGGGTCGGCATCCGGGTCGACCGCGACCGCGATCTCATCGCTACCGCGCGGCCGATCGAGCAGCGACCGCGCCCGCCTGAGCGGGATCAAGCCGAATCCCTGCCCGCCGAATTCGAGCCCGGTCGAGAACTCGAACAGCCCGACCACCCGCAGCGCCTTGACACCGGCTGGGGTGGCGAAGCGGACTCGATCACCGAGTTCAATCCCCTGCGAATCGGCCCAGCTGTCTTGCAGGTTGACCTCGTTGCCGTTGCGGACCCGGCGACCGGAGACGATCCGTGAGTCGGTCAGATCGTCGACCCGCGGGTCCTCGCCAGCGATGTTGAGGGTTGACCCGGGGTCTTCGGAGGCGCGGCCGTCGGGTCCGACCAAGACGAAGATCCCGAGCAGCCGCTGCTCAGCGGCGGCGACCCCGTCAACCGCCGCCACCCGGTCGGAGATTGCGGGCCCCAACGAGGTCTGGTCCTCGCCGGCGACGATCAGGTCGGTTCGACCGTAAACCGAGGCGAAGAGGTCGTCGAAGGTGTTTTGGACGGTCGCCGAAAGGGTCAGGACGGCGAAGATCATCGCCACCCCCAAGACGATCCCGGCGGCGGTCAGGAAGGCCCGAACCGGGCGAGCGGTGATCTGTCGCCAGGCGAGGGCGCCAAACGAACGCATCGCGAACTCAGCCCTCTAGCTCGGCGAAACGGTCGATCACGCGCTGCGTCGACCCGCCCTCAACCTCGCCAGCCAACTTGCCGTCGCGCAAAAAGACGATCCGCTTGGCGCGCGCGGCGGCGCCCGGGTCGTGGGTCACGATCACGATTGAGTGACCCTCTTCGCCGCTCAATGAACCCAGCAGGTCGAGGACCTCGGCGCTCGATCGCGAGTCGAGATTGCCGGTCGGCTCGTCGGCCAAGATCAACTCGGGCTCCAACAGCAGCGCCCGCGCGATCGAGACCCGCTGCTGCTCGCCGCCCGACAGTTCCTTCGGCAGGTGCGAGGCGCGCGCCTCGAGGCCAACCCGCGCCAGCAGCCCGCGAGCCCGCTCGCGAACCTCCTTGTCGCGACGCCCCGCGATCAGGGCCGGGAGAACCACGTTCTCCTCGGCGCTGAGCGCCGGCAGCAGGTTGAAGAACTGAAAGACGAAGCCGATCCGGTCGCGGCGCAACAGGGTGAGGTGTCGATCGCTGAGCCCGTCGAAGCGCTTGCCGGCAATCGCAACCACCCCCTCGGTCGGGGTCTCGAGCGCCCCGAGCAGATGCAGCAGGGTGCTCTTGCCGGAGCCCGACGGTCCCATCACCGCGACCATCTCGCCCTCGGTCACCTCGAAGTCGATCCCGTCAAGTGCCCGAACCGCCGTCTCGCCCGACCCGAAAACCTTGCGGAGACCGCGCGCCTCGATCGCAAGGATCCCAGCCGACATCAAATGCCCCCTCAGGGGCGACCGAGGCGGTCTTTTAGCACCTCGATCACCTCGACCGGAGTCGGGTCGAGGCCGCGCCGCGCCGCCAGCTCGAGCGAGACTAAATCGCCGAGCATCACCGCTGCCAGTAGGCGCTCGGACCGGCTCTCGCCGGAGGTTTCGATCATCACGACCTCGGCGGCGCCCGCCCCGGCCAGCTCGGCGGTTAGCTCGAAGCGCCGACGCTCCCGCGGGTGCTGGTCGGAATCGGTCAAGAAGATCGCCGAGAAACGGCCCGCGTCGGGGGCGCCGAACCAGCCGACGATCTCGTTGTGGTCGGCCTCGGGCAATTCGTGGGCGAACGACGGCAGTTTCGCGTTCTCATTGAACTGGCATTTCCAGCGATAGGCGACCGGGCCGGTCAGGCCGCCGCCGTAGATGCAGGGGATGGTCCCTTCGAGGCGGTCGGCGATCGTCGCGGCCTCGGCGAGCAACTGCGGGGTGCGCTCTTCGAGGTGGGCGGCGGCGGCGTCCAGCTCGGTTCGAATCGCCGGCGCGCAACTCGCCAGCGCCGCCACCTCGACCGCAACGGTGAAGGTGTAGCCGACGGCGGCGCGCGGTGACAGGCCAGCCGGGAAGGGGATGATCGGGACGGCGTCGCGGCGCGCCTCCTCGGCCAGTGCCCCGCCGGTCGTCGCTACCACCCGGGTCGCCCCGGCGGCCTCGGCGGCGGCGTAGCAACCGATCGTCTCCTCGGTATCGCCAGAGTAGGAGCAGAGCAATACGGCGCGATCGGGCGGGGTCCAAACCGGCAGCCCGTAGCCTCGGACAACCATCAACGAACAGACCTGGCGATCGCCGAGCGCGGCGCGGGCGAGATCGCCGCCGATCGCCGAGCCACCCATCCCGGCGATCACCAGACCGCCAGCGTCAAACGGCTCGATCGCCGCCGATTCGACCCGCCACAGGGCATCGCGAATCTGCTCCGGGAGCTCAAGCGAGGCGCCGAGCTGATCGCCCGAATCAAGCCCGTCGAGTCGCGCGGCAAGGGCGCTCATGCCGCAACCCCGGATTCGATCCGCGCCCCCGGCCCGGGGGTCGCCCCGGCCGACACCAGCGCGCCCTCTCCAAGTACCGACCCCTCGGCAATATGTGCATCCTCAGCGATCCGCACCGACGCCGCGAGGATAGAGCGCTCGACCCGGCAGCGCGGGCCGATCGCGCAGCCGTCGAACAAAATCGACCCGGAGATGCTCGCCCCGGCCGCAACCGTTGACCCGGCACCGACCACCGCGCCGTTGCTCAGCCTGACCCCGGCTGCGAGTTCGGCGCCAGCGCCGATGTAGGCGGGGGCGCTGATCTCGGCGCTCGGATCGACCACCGCGCCGGGCTCGATCACGACCCCCGACGCCGCCCGCGCCCTTGCTCCCGGCTCGCTCTCGACGGCGCCGTCGATGATGTCCCACGACGCCTGCAGGAAGCGCTCCGGGGTACCGATATCCATCCAGTAGCCCTCAAGACGCTCCGCGTAGAGCCCGTTTCCGACCAACAGCGGGAAGACCTCACGCTCGATCGAGACCTCGCGGTCCGGCGCGATCAGATCGAGCACATCGCGCTCCAGCACGTAGGCGCCGGCTGAAATCTCGTCGGTGTCAATCTCGTCCGGGTCGGGTTTTTCGAGGAACTCGATGATCTCACCGTCGTCGCGGCGCCGCACCAGGCCGTATGCGCTCGGATCGGCAACCGGGTAAAGGGCCAGGGTGCTGCGCGCGCCGGCCGCCTCGTGGCGGGCGATCAGCGCGCTCAGGTCGAGATCGCTCAGGACATCGCCGTTGAGCGCCAAAAAGCGCCCCTCGAGGTAGGGCTCGGCGAACTTGATCGCCCCGGCGGTGCCACGACGCTCCGGCTCTGCCAGGTAGCGGATCGTCGGGCCGCCGCCCTCGCCGTGACCAAGCGCCGCCTCAAGCTTGTCGGGCAAAAAGCCGCAGGCCAAGATCACCTCGTCGACCCCGTGCCGCGCCAGCCAATCGATCATGTAGCGCATGAAGGGGCGATCGACCAGCGCGAGCGCGGGCTTCGGCGCGGTCGCGGTGAGCGGCCGCAGCCGGGTCCCCTCGCCACCAACCAAGACCAGCGCCTGCATCAGCCGCGCCCGATGCCCTCGTAGGTGATCGCGGCGGCGCGAACCGCGACCGGGTCGAGGTAGTTGCGGCCGTCGATCAAAAGAGGCGTCGCCATCACCGCGGCGACCTCATCCCAGTCGAGTTCGGCAAAGCGCGGCCATTCGGTTACCAAGATTGCGGCGTCGGCACCGCGCAGCGCCTGTAGCGGCGAGTCGGCCATCTCGACGCTCGGCAGCAGCGCCGAGGCGGCCTCGACGGCAACCGGATCGTAGGCGACGACCTCGGCCCCCTCGCCCTGCAGCCGCGCCGATAAGACCAGGCTTGAGGCCTCGCGCATGTCGTCGGTATTCGGCTTGAATGCGAGTCCAAGCAGCGCCACCCGACGCCCGACCAGCGAGCCCAGGTGTTTGGTCAGCTTGCCGATCACCCGTCGCTTTTGCAGCTCGTTGACCTCGATCACCGAGTTCAGCAGTTGGAAGTGATACCCGGAGTTGCCGGCGAGCTGTTTTAGCGCCGAGACATCCTTCGGGAAACAACTACCGCCGTAGCCGATCCCGGCATCGAGGAAGGAGCGACCGATCCTGGCATCGAGGCCCATCCCGCCCGCGACCTCGGTGACATCGGCGCCGACCTCCTCGCAGACGTTGGCGATCTCGTTAATGAACGAGATCTTGGTCGCCAAGAACGCGTTCGAGGCAAGCTTGATCATCTCGGCACTGGCGAGATCGGTCCGGACCAGGGTGCCGCCGAGCGGCGCGTAGGCGTCGGCGATCAGATCGGCGGCCCATTCGTCCCCCGCCGCGGCGCCGATCACAACCCGGTCCGGGGCCATGAAGTCGTCGACCGCCGAGCCCTCCTTGAGGAACTCGGGGCAGGAGACGTAGGCGAGCCCGGGGCGGGCGCGACGGATCGACGCGCCGGTTCCGGCCGGGACCGTGCTCTTCATCACCAGCCCGAAGTCTCCCTGCTCGGGTAGCGCCGCAACGACCGCCCGGACTCGCGACAGATCGGCGTCGCCGGAGTAAGTCGGCGGCGTGTCGACGCAACAAAAGAAGACTCGACAGCTCGCCAGCATCTGCTCGATCGAGCTGGTGAAACGCAGCCGCTGACGGTTCTTCTGCACCAGCTCGGGTAACCCGGGCTCGTGAATCGAAATTTCGCCGCTGCGCAGGCGGGCCAGCTTTTCCTCGTCGATATCAACCGCAACGACCTGATGGCCGAGTTCGGCAAAGCAGGCCGCCGTGACCAGGCCGACCCAGCCGACGCCGACGACGCCGATTGGTTCGAGGCTGCTTTCGGTCATTTTTGGAACTGTCGAATCGACTCGGCCATCGCGATCATTTCGCTTTCGTCGAGTGATTGAAGGAGGGTGTTGTTGATCCAGTACGAACCGCTGTCGGTCTGCCAACTGATCATCCGCAGCCGGTCACCGTCGTAGAAGAGGTCGTAGTAGGCGTCACCGATCTTACGCGTCTCGCTCGGGTTGACGAGGATCGGCGGGTCCATCCATTCGGTCCCCATCACCCCGAAGTACTCGTTGTAGTAGACGGCGGGGCGATATAGGACCAGCTTGTAGGCGGCGTAGGAGCCTTCGCGGCCGTAGCCGGTGATTCCGTACTGGCGCGAGTCATCGCTCATGATCGTCCCTTCGGGGACCTCGGTCGGATAGTAGATATCGAGCCCCGGGAGGCGGGCATAAGAGGTGTTGGCGAAGCGAGCGACCCCGAGCGGTCCCGAGTCGACCATCGCTGGCGGCGGCGGTTCGGAGTTACCGCCCCCAGCGCCGCCGTGGTGCTTTTTTTGCTCATCCGGAGCGGGCTCCTCGGGCGGTGGATCCTCGCTCGTCGAACTCGATGGCGCCGGTGGGTTGAGGAACTCGTCGGCCAGCTCCTTGAGGTGACTCTTGCTCGCGGTGACGTAGATCGGACCGATCTTACCACCAAAATGAAGCTGTCTGACCGGGGCGTCTTTGAGGGCGTTAAAGAGCTTGAACAGCTCGATCAGGTCGCCGCTGTCGCTGATATCCGAGCTGGTGTAGTCAGTGAAGATATCGACCAGCTCGTTGCGATCTTCGGCCAATCGATCGGCCGGAACCCGCTGGCGAGCCTCGCGGACAAAATCCTGCTGGCGGGCCGCCCGGACCAGATCGTTGTCGAGGTGGCGGAAGCGCACGTACTCAAGCGCCTTCTCGCCGCACAGGCGCTGGTATCCAGCGTTGACGTTGATCGGGGCGTAGCCGGTTCCGGGCGGGTTGTAGTACTGGCGATCGGCGTCGATGTAGACGCAGTCGATCGCATCGACGGCCCGTCCAAAGCCCTCGAAGTCAACCTCGACGAGGTGGTTTGCCTCGATTCCAGTCGCCCTGGTGATCGTCTTGACCGCGAGCTTGCGGCCGCCGAGCGAGTAGGCGGCGTTGATCTTGTCGTAATAGCCGTAGCCGGGGATGTAGGCCTTGAAGTCCCGCGGGATCGAGAGGACGGTGATCGACTGCTGCTCCGGGTCGAGCCGAACCAGCATCGCGGTGTCCGAATTGCCGTTGACCGAGTCGTCGCGGTGATCGGTCCCCAAAATCAGGATGGTCTGCGGCTCGCCGACCTCGATCGGGACCAATTCGCTGGTCAGCTCGGCACCGATTAGCGAGTTATCGCCAAGCTTGTTGGCGATTTCCTCGGCGTACCGCAGCGCCGCGATCGCCGTGGCGGCGGCCATCGCAGCGATCACGATCAAAGACCCGGACAGAAACCGCGCGAAGATCGCCGTCTTGCGGCGGGCAGGCGCCGGCTCGATCGCGGCGGCGCGGGGCCGGACGATCGTCCCTCGCGCCGGTGGCGGTGCCGAGCCGAGCTCGGCTGGCGAAGCTTGCGGTTGGTGGATTGCGGTCGCATCGTCGGCGGGATCCGCGGGCGAGTCGGCTCCCGGCTCGGGCGTTTTCTCCGGCTCGCTCGCCGACCCGGGTTCGGTCGCGGTGTTCGCTGTGGATGCGGTGTCTGATGCGGCCGCTTCCCCGGGCTCGGCCGCCCCCTCCGGCTCGGCCGCTTCCCCGCGCTCGGCCGCCCCCTCCGGCTCGGCCGCTTCCCCGCGCTCGGCCGCCACCTCCGGCTCGGCCGCCCCGAACTCGGCCGCCCCGGGTTCAGTCGTCCCGTCCTCAACCGTGTCTGAGTCGCCGCCGAATTCGAACTCGTCCGGCCCGTCGTCATCCTGATCGAAGGCGATCATCGACTCCGACTCCGCTTCGGCGAGATCCTGGTCGCTTGGATCCCCGTCGGAGTCGTCGCCGTTGACGAACTCGGCCTCGATCGCGGCGCCGAGCCCGTCCAACTCGTCGGTAAACGAGGATTGGGACGGCGGCGCCGGGTCGGGCCGGTCGGCTCGATCGTCGTCAAGATCGCTCATCGGAACCCGCGAGCTTACCGAGCCGGGCAGATTCCTCGGCTTCCCGACGAGCCCACGGGCCGTGCCGGTGCGCTTGCGAGCCCGCGCCCCGACCGAGAAGCGCCGGGTCCTGTATTTGGCCTTGCCTCGCCGACGACCGGGCCGGTTCGCTGACCCGGGTGGCCGCGGCGCCTGGCCCCACACCAAGGCCACCGTGCCGTTGGCGGCTGGTCGCGACGCCCGCTCGTCGCTCGATTCAATTCGGCCTCCGGGACCCCGGACGGGTTCTCCCGGATCCGGCTTTCCAACCCCATAGCGCGGCGGCATTCGGCCATTCCCGCGCCGGGTCTGATTGCGGGATTGCCCCAGCTCAGCGGCGAACCGAGGCGGGGACGCGGTCTTGGCGGAGCCGCTCCAGCGCCGCCAGCAGGTCCTTACGGCGCAGCCGGGTCAGCACCTCGCTGGCCAGGTCGATGTAATCCTGGCCGCGTTCCGGCTTCAGGTCAAGGATCGGGATTGCTCGCTCGGCCGATTCGGCGTAGGCGATTGATTGGCGGATCACCGAGTTAAAGAGCTTGTCGGGGAAGCGGCTGCGCAGTGATTCGCGGGCGCCGCGGGCGTGCCGGGTCCGCATGTTGGCGATGTTGAGGACGATCCCGAGTAGGTCGAGGTCGGGGTTGAGCGAGTCGCGGGCCAGGTTGAAGATTTCCATCGCCTGCTCGACCCCCTGCAGTGAGAAGTACTGCGCCTCGGTCGAGAGGATTGCCTGGTCGGAGGCGACCAGCGCGTTGACGGTCAGGAGGCCGAGCGTCGGGGGGCAGTCGATCAGGACGATGTCGTAGTCTCGCTTCACCTCGCGCAGGGCGTTTCGCATCGTTACCTCGCGCCCGATCTTGCCGGCCAGAATCAGCTCCGATTCGGCGAGCTGGAGGTTGGCCGGGATGACGCCGTTGTGGATCGCCTCGGTCGCCAACACCTGCCCCGCCAGCACCTCGGCCAGGGTCGGGCTCGCGTCGGGGCTGACATCAAAGTAATCGGACAGGTTGCCCTGCGGGTCGGCGTCGACTGCCAAGACCGCGAGGCCGAGCCGGGCGAAGATGTCGGCCAGGGTTCGGGTCGTCGTCGTTTTGCCGGTGCCGCCCTTCTGCGAGAGGATCGAGATCGTGGTTGCCACCGGGCGACTATATTCTCCCGCCCCGACGGCTGTCTCGGCGCTCGGCGGGGTACCCCAGTTCGGTTATTATCCGCGGCGCAAGTTACCCGTCGCGCGCCCGCTCGAAGAAGGCGTGGAACCCGGGAGGTTTTACGTGAAGCGTGATTTTTTCTCGCCCGAACGGGCCTGGAAGCCCAAGGTCTCTCCGCCAAGCGTCGAAGACAACGACGCCTGCGGGATCTATGCATCGATCCGCAAGGACGCAACCCCGGCCCATCAACCGGTTGCGATCGCGCTGCGCTCACTCGAGAAGATGCTTCACCGGGCGGGCAGCGTCGATGGCGAGGGCGACGGCTGCGGCGTCCTGGTTGACATTCCGCGAAAGCTCTGGGCCGAGGAGATCGCCGGGGCGGGCAACGACCCGGCGCTGGTCGAGGCGCCCGGGTTCGCCGTCGGCCACGTCCTGATCGATCGCTCCTGCGACGCCGAGAAGGTTCGCCACGACGCCGGCGAGATTCTGAGGCGGGCCGACCTGCGGATACTCGCCGAGCGGGTCGGCGTGGTCGATTCGACCGCGCTCGGGCCGACCGCCCGCGAGGAGGAGCCGGTCTTTTGGCAGTTCGCCGTCCTGGTCGGCGACGCCGCCGGGACTGACCGCGTCCTGTTCGATCTCCTGGTCAAGTTCGAGGAGCAGCTTCCGGTCCACGTCGCGTCGCTTCGCCCCGACACCTGCGTCTACAAGGTGATGGGGGCGCCAAAGATCCTCGGCCGCTATTACCCCGACCTGGTTGACCCGCGCTTCGAGACGATCGCCTGTCTCGGCCACAACCGCTACTCGACCAACACCTGGCCGTCGTTTCGTCGCGTCCAGCCGTTCACCGTGCTCGGCCACAACGGCGAGATCAACACGATTGCCCAGCTTCGCCAGCAGGCGCGGATGCTTGGTACCCCGATTCGCGACGGCAACTCCGACTCGCAAGACCTCAACCGCACGATCGACATGCTGCTGTGTCGGCGCGGCCTCAGCCTGGCCGAGGCGATGGAGCTGGTGGTTCCTCCGATTGCCAACGAGATCCGTGACATGCCCGCCGATCAGCACGCCTTCTATATGTATCTGCGTCAGGTGATGGGCCCGTTTGCGCAGGGTCCGGTGGCGCTGATCTCACGTCACGGCGACGAGTGCGTGTTCTCGACCGACGCGCTCGGCCTGCGGCCGCTGTGGATCATCGAGACCGAGCAGGACTACATTTTCAGCTCCGAACCGGGGGTCGTCCCGGTCGCCGAGGTCGCGGCCGAGCCGAAGCCGCTGGCTCCCGGAGAAAAGTTCTTGGTGACGCTCGACCGCTCCGGCGCCAGTACTCGACTGTTCGCCCACAACCAGATGCAGGCCGAGGTGATGCGGCGTTGGCTCGCCCGCACCGGGGTTGAGGCGGCGGCCGGTTATGACCGCGCCCTGACCACCGGCGGCCCGCTCGACGGCCCCGCCTTTCCAGGCTTCAGCGATGCCGGCCCGAGCGAACCGGTCACGGTCGACAATCGCACCTACGCGATCTTCGGCTGGAATCGCGACGACGCGAAGCTGGTCCAGCAGATGGCCTCAAACGGCGCCGAGCCGATCGGCTCGCTCGGCTTCGACGGTCCGCTGGCGGCGCTGTCGGGGGAGCGTCACAACCTCGCCGACTATTTCAAGGAGACGGTCGCGGTGGTCACCAACCCGGCGATCGACCGCGAGCGCGAGATGGAGCACTTCTCGACCCGGGCGGTGTTTGGACGCCGTCCCGGGATCGACCGGCCCGCCGTCGACACCAACACGGTCGAGACCTCGTTTCCGATCATTCTGGGTGGCCATCACGAGCTGGCGCCGCTTCCCGACGAGACGCTGCGTGAGATTGCCAGCCGCCACCAGAGCTGGTCGCTGGAGGATCTGGTCGGCCACTTCGGCGAGGCCGTTTGCGAGATCGAGATCGGTCGTCGCGACGCCGAGAGCACCGCCGGGGCGCTCGATCGGATCCGCCAGGAGGCGATCGGCGGGGTTCGCGCCGGGGCGGAGTTGGTTGTTTTGAGCGACCGCGAGGTCTACTCGGACCGTCGCCGCTACCTCGATCCGCACCTCGCGCTGTCGGCGGTCGAGGGGGCGTTGCGCGGCGCCAACACCGAGCCCGGCGAGGCGAACCTGCGGCGTCGCTGCGGGATCGTGCTGCGCTCGGCGGCGATCCGCAACGTCCACGATGTCGTCTTGGCGCTTGGCCTCGGGGCCGACGGGGTCTGCCCCTATGTGATGGTCGAGGTGGTCTGCGTAGAGAACTACGCCGAGAACGTCTCCAACCTCTGCGCCGCGCTCAGCAAGGGGATCGAGAAGGTGATCTCGACGATCGGGATTCATGAGCTTCGCGGCTACGCTCGGCAGTTCTCGGCGATCGGGATCAAGCCGGAGCTGGTCGAAATTTTCGAGGTGGTTGGTTGGGCGGCGACCGAGCGGGGCGGGGTTGGCTTCGCCGAGCTCGACGCCGACTCTGACGGGCGCTGGGAGATCGCCCAAGGCAATGATCCAAAGGCTGGACCCTCGCGCACCTTCCGTTTCTACAACCGCGTCTACAAGGCCGCAATCGGCGCCGCCCAGGGCAGCTCGAGCTACCAGGACTACTCGGCCAAGGTGCGTGAGCTCGAGCGCTCCAATCCGATCTCGATGCGCCACATTATGGGGCTGCGGGAGACCGACCGCGAGCCGGTTGCGCCCGATCAGGTCGACGCTTCGATCGGCCATCACGACTACCCGATCGTGATCAGCTCGATGAGCTTTGGATCGCAGTCAGAGCCTGCCTTCCGTGCTTATGCCGACGCGGCGCGCGAGATCAACATTCTTTGCATGAACGGCGAGGGCGGCGAAATTCGTGACATGTTCGGCCAGTACCGTAAGTGGCGTGGCCAACAGGTTGCCTCGGGCCGCTTCGGAGTCTCGGCGGAGATGCTGAACAGCTCCTACGTCGCCGAGATCAAGATCGGCCAGGGTGCCAAGCCGGGCGAGGGCGGACACCTGCCCGGCAAGAAGGTCTCGCTCAAGGTCGCCGCGGCGCGTAACGCCGCCCCCGGCACAGACCTGATTTCGCCATCCAACAACCACGACCTCTACTCGATCGAGGATCTGGCCGAGCTGATCGACGAGCTGAAGACGGTCAACCCGGACCTGCGGGTATCGGTCAAGGTCCCGGTCGTTCCCAACATCGGCACGATCGGTCTCGGGATCGCCAAGGCGGGCGCCGACATCATCACCCTGTCGGGCTTTGAGGGCGGCACCGGCGCCGCCCGCCAGCACGCGCTGCGCCATGTCGGGCTGCCGTCGGACATCGGCACCCGCGCGGTTCATCAGGCGTTGATGGAGGCGGGCCTGCGTAACCGGGTCGAGATCTGGGCCGACGGCGGCTATCGCCACGCCCACGACATCGTCAAGCTGCACTGCATGGGGGCCAACCGGGTTGCCTTCGGCACCCTGGCGATGGTCTCGCTCGGCTGCACGATCTGCCGCGGCTGCCAGCTCGACACCTGCCACGTCGGGATCGCGACCCAAATCGAGACGACCGCGGAAGCCGAGGCGCACGGCCTAAAGAAGTTCACTCCTCAGGAGATCGGCAGCGCCGCCGAGAACTGCGCCCGCTTCTTTGCCGGGATGGGCGAGGAGGTGAAGCGGGTCGTCGGCGAGCTTGGCTTTGATCGCGCCCAGGATCTGGTTGGTCGCTACGAGCTGCTGGAGCAGGTCTCGCACTTCGACCGGATCGACCTGGCGCCGTTGATCACTCCGCTCGAGGAATACCTCGACCTCGAACCGGCGGATCTTCCGATCGCGGTCGAGGAGCTGGTCGCGGTCGAGGCGCGGGCCGAGGCCGGCCTGGTCTGCGCCCGCCCGATCCGAATGCCCGAAAAGACCGCCTCGTCCGAGATCGCCCGGCTTGCCGAGCGGGTCTTCGGCGAGGGAACCGTGACCACCGACTTTCATCGTTCGACCGACGCCGATGACCGAGTCCTCGGCACCGAACTGGCCGGCGCGATGTCGCGAGCGCGCCTTTTTGGAGATGCCCCGGCGGGCAGCGAGGACATCCTCGCCCAGGTCAACTTCGGCGGCTCCGACGGCGGCTCGGTGGCGGGCCAGGGTTTTGGCGCCTTCAACTCCTGGGGACTGGCGCTGCGGGTCGAGGGCGGCGCTCAGGACGGGGTCGGCAAGACGATGCTCGGCGGCTCGATCTCGATCATGAAGGGCAAGGGGGTCGGCGGTCGTCGGGTCAACGGCTCGGTTGGAAAGTCGTTCGCCTACGGCGCCCAGCGCGGCCGCATGTTTGTCCAGGGGTCGGCCGATTCGCGGTTTTGCATCCGCCTCTCCGGAGCCGATGTGGTGCTCGGCGGCGAGCCCGAGGAGCCGCTTGACGACTCGCTCGGCAACCTCGCCGATCGCGCCAACGCGAAGGGGTTCGCGTTCGAATACATGACCTCGGGACGGGCTGTGGTGCTCGGCGACATCGGGCCGTGGGCCTGCGCCGGGATGACCGGTGGGCGGGTCTACGTGCGGATCAGCCAAGAGCTCAACCTGACCCGCGACGGGATCCTGCGTCGGCTCGGTGAGGGGGCGAAGGTCCACCTCGTCGACCTCGACGCCGAGGGAGAGCTCGATCTCGATGATCTGCTCGGACACTACGGGCGCGAACTCGAAGCGACCGGCCAGGCCGACGAGGCAAAGCGGATTCGCCGACTGCTCGCGTCCGGGTCCGAGAGCTTCGTCATGATCGTGCCCGAGAAGGTCCAGGCGGACCCCTCGATCTCAACCGAGTAGCGCCACGATCGGTTTAGGCTCAACCTCAGGTCTGGGAGGGCTCGTTCTCGCTCAGCAGGTGCAGCGAGTAAATGCCGACCGTCAGCTCGTCGCCGTCGCTCAGCGGTGCCCAGTCGATCGCTCTGCCGTTGACGAAGGTGCCGTTGAGGCTGCGGTCGTCGAGCGCCCGCACCGTTTCGTCATCGTTTCGGATGATCAGGGCGTGGCGCCGTGAGACCGAGGGGTTGTCGAGGCGGAGGTCGGCGCCTCGGCTGCGGCCGATCCGCGACCAGCCGCGGCGCAACTCGTGGACCCGTCGCTCGCCGTTGGGCTCTTGAAAGGCGAGCCAGATCGAACGACGGCCCAAATCGGTTCGCGCCTGGTTGAGCCAGCCAGCTTCGATCTGCTCGCCGAGCTCGGCCGCCTCGATCGTCGGTTGGTGCTCGAAGATCGAGGCGCGGTCGAAGTCAGTGCCGCCGCAGGCGGGGCAGGCCGGGATCGTCTCGAGCGCGTTGAGGGTCAGCGCGTAGTCGCAGGCGTGGCATGTGTAGCTTCCGCCACCGGCGATATCTCCTGCGTGCTTGGGGTTTTTCCGCTCGCGCAACCTGGTTGACCTCGGACCCAAACCCTACATCGAAGCGCCGCTGCGCCAGGTTTCGGTCGCGCGAACGTTCTGAGCGCCACTGAGCGAGCGAACCCGGCGCGAGGTCAGCGGGCGGGCGCCGCGCGCGGTCCGCTTCGGTCGCTTGCAGAACTCGCAGGTCCAGCGCGGGTAGCCGCGGTCGTCCCACAGGGTCGCGATCTCGCCGACCAGGAGGTGGCGTGAACAGCGGGCGCAGCGAACCGCGCCGCTGATCGGGTCCTGGCCGCACCCCGCAAGCGGCTCGTCGGCTGCGATCAAGGTGCTGCTTTGCGGGGGTGTCGGGGTCGGTGAAGAGGCGTCCATGACTGGGCGTTCGCCGCTGCCGCTGGAGTTCCTGCCCGGTGCGAGCGGCGCCGCATCGGACGCGCGGATACAATCGCGGCGCGATGAAGCCGGTCAGCGCCACGACGACGATCGACGCACCGCGCGAGCAGGTCTTTGCCCTGATCAGCGACCTTGCCCTGCGCGGCTCATTTACCGACCACTTCATCAGCTCGTTGCACCTGCAACGGCTGGAGTCGAGCGGGGTTGGGGCGAGCATTCGCTTCCGGATCGACACCGGTCGCAAGAAGCTTTGGATGGAGTCGGTGATCGATCAACTGGAGCCGCCACACCGCCTGGTCGAGCGCGGCCGAGGCGGTCGCAGCGATCGGATTGACTTCGTCACCGCCTGGTCGTTGGTTCGGGCAAGCGGCGGAACCGAAGTCACCGTCAGCTTCTGGAGCGACGCCAAACACCCGTTTGATCGTCTGATGCCGTCGGTTGTCGGCGGCGCCCGTTCGGCGAAGCCTTGGCGTCGCGCCCTGGCCCGACTGAAGCAGTCCGCCGAGGCCGGAGAGGTGCCGCCGCGGCTCGAGGTTGCGGGCGGGCCGAGGGTGGCTGTGCGCCGCTAGACTTGCGACCCCGATGAGGATCCCGACTTCGATTTTCGCCCGGACCGTTCTGAGCGGCGCTTGCGCGATTGCCGCTCTGGCGCTATTGCCCGGCTGCGGTGTCGACCGCGGTGAGCGTAACGTCGAAGAGGGCCAAAAGCTCTACCTGGGCGACCTCGAGTACTCGATCCAGATCTCGCGTTTCCTCAACCCGGCCGACGTTGAGGACGCCGCTTACCTCGAGGGGCAGCGCCCGCCGGCCAACAGCGAGGATTACTTCGCCGTCTTCGTCCAGATCAAGAACGTCGGCGAAGAAGCGCAGCGCCTGCCCGCCGGAATCGTCGTCCGCGACTCCCGTGAGGGGACCTACTACCCGCTTGAGAGCGACAGCGTCTTCGCCCTCAAGTCCGGCACCGTGATCCCGGGTAACAGCGAGATTCCGGTCCCCGACTCGCCAGCCGCGACCGGTCCGATCCAGGGCCAGATGTTGCTCTACCGAGTCGACTACGGAATCTCTCAAAAGCGCCCGGTCGAACTCGTAATCCCCGCCCAAAGCGGCGAGGACGCGCACGTCAAGCTCGACCTGTAACTCTAAGGGCTCCCGAAAAAATAACTGCGCCTTTACGCGGCCGATCAGCGTCGCGGATGCTGCACCGCCGCAAGACCGCAATAGCGCTGCTATTACGGCCTCACGTCGGCACCGCCCCGCTCGCTCCTCGACGGCCTAAATGACGCACTTATTCTTTCGGGAGCCCTAAGCCCAGATCGGTGGTACCGTCGGTGAATGGACCGACGGGGAAGGGATCGATGGAGTTCCGGCGGTTGACTTTGCGCGGCCTCAGCCTGGATACACCGAACCGACCGGCAAATCCGCCCCCCATCCCGGCGCCGGGAGCCGATTCGCGCCCACCCCCGGGGCACCACCCCGCGGGTGCTCACCAATCGACCCCCGACTTGGCCTGGAAAGCGGATTCACTCGGCCGGTTCGGTGGATCCAGGCTCAGGTCGGCCGCTGGCGGGAGCGGGAACTGATGCAACCGAAAACCTACCGGGCCGTTGGGATTGTCGGCCTTATGCTCGGGTTCGGGGTGATCGCCGCGGTAGTGCTGTCGGGGAACGACGCCGGACCTTCAAGTGCCGGACCTTCAAGTCAGTCTGCCTCCGAGATCGTCAATCAGGCGCTACCCGGATCAACCTGAATCCACCGAACGGCCGATCCGACGAGGGAAATTCACCCGAATCCCGGCGCAATTCACCGGAATCCCGACTTTGACCCCGTCCCTCATCCTCAATTGACGGATCCGGGCGGCA
>JAHEXU010000225.1 GCA_023251975.1 bacterium
TCGTCGGAGGCGTTGTCGATAACCAAAATTTCCGATTCGAACTCGCTCGAATCGTTGGCCCGGATCGCCCCCAGGCAGGCGCCGAGGTGGGCGCTCCCGTTTGTGTTGACGACGCAGTAGCTCAGCTTCACCGCCACAATCGTGGCCGATGGCCCCGCTCGATGTCCTCCAGGTCGACCCGTCTGCTTTTACTCCACCGTATGACCGCTCGCTGAGTGCCGCGCTCGCTCGCGGCGGTGCCCGGGTGCGACTGTTGACAAGCCATTTCCCCTACGGACCGGTTCCCGACCCTGACGGCTACGAGCTGATCGAGGCGTTTTACCGCCGCGCCCATCGCCTCGATCCAAAATCACCGGCGCGGCGACCCTTGAAGGGGTTCGAACACTCGTTCGGAATGGCCCGTCTGGCCCGGCAGGCGCGGCGCAGCCAGATCGTCCACTACCAGTGGTTGACCTGGCCGAGGCTAGACCGTCGCCTGCTCGGGTCGGCCGCTACGCGGCCGCGCCTCTACACCCTCCATTACCCGCTGCCGTGCCGCGACGACCGCGCCGCCTGCGCCCGCGAGGCGGCGCTTTTACACCGCTTCGATGCTGTGGTCGTGCACACCGTCGACGGCGCCCGGCGGCTGCGCGAGGACCTCGGGATCGACCCGGCGAGGATCGAGCAGATCCCGCACGGCGTTTTCGATTACCTGACCGCCCTGCCGGTCGAACAGCCGCTGCCGAGCGAGTTCGCGGCGGTCCCGTCGGATACCCCTGTGATCTTGTTCTTCGGATTGCTGCGCCCCTACAAGGGGCTCGATGTCCTGCTCGAAGCAGCCCGTCTGTTGGACGGTGCCGAGATCTGGATCTGCGGGATGCCGCGGATGGATCTGACGGCGCTCGTCGACGCGGCCGCCCGAGCCGCCGCACGGGTGCGGTGGCTGCCGCGCTTTATTGCCGACGCGGAGATTCCGGCGCTGATGCGGCGGGCCGATCTGGTCGTCTTGCCCTACCGCGAGATCGAGCAGTCGGGGGTCGTCTACGCGGCCATGGCCTTTGCGAAGCCGCTGCTTTTAACCGAGGTCGGCGGCTTCCGCGAGTTGGTGGCGGCGGGTGCGGCGCGAGGGGTCGTTCCCGGAGATCCCGAACAACTCGCCGCCGCGCTTCGCACTCTGCTCGACGACCGCGGTGCTCGTCTCGCCCTCTCGACCCGGGCCGCCGAGTTGGCGCGTGGCGAGTACTCGTGGGACACGGTGGCTCGCCGCCATCTCGACCTTTACTCCCGTCTGCTCGATGGCGATCGATAATTCGGGTGATGTCGGGATTTGAAGTCGCTTTCTGGGGCTGCCTGGGTTTGCTTGTGCACACCCACCTTGGTTACCCGCTTTGCCTGCTTGCTTTGCGGGCGCTTCTGCCTGTCGCCAGGCCGCCGGACCCGGCGGCGCCTGGCACCCCCGAACTCCCGACCGTCTCACTGATCATCGCCGCCTACGAGGAGGAGGAGGTGATCGCGGCCCGGGTCGCGAACGCGCTCGCCCTCGACTACCCGCGCCGACATCTCGAGCTGATCGTCGCCTCCGACGGATCGCACGACCGGACCGTGGAATTCGCTCGCCGATCTGGCGCCGACATCGTCGTCGATCTGCCGCGGACCGGCAAGATCATGACCCAAAACGCCGCGGTCCGGGCCTCCTCGGGCGAGATCGTCGCGTTCTCTGACGCCAACGCTTTCTGGCAGCCCGATGCGCTGCGCCGGCTGGTCGCCGGCTTTGTCGACCCGCAGGTCGGATACGTCTGCGGCCAGGTCCGCTTCGCTTCCGCTGGCGCTGACAACCAAGAAGGCGCCTACTGGCGCTACGAGATGTTCTTGCGCCGACTCGAGTCCCAGCTCGCCGGAGTTACGGCGGGCAATGGCGCGATCTATGCGGTCCGCCGCGACGCCTACCTGTTCCTCGAGGCCTCACGCAGCCATGACCTAAATTTCCCCTTCCAGTTGCGACGGGACGGCTGGCGGAGCCGTTACGCGGCCGACGCGGTTGCAAGCGAAAAAATGGTCCCGACCCTGGGCGGCGAGATGGCGCGAAAGCGGCGGATGATGATCGGACTCTGGGACATCGTAATTCGCGACGGGATGCTGTCGCCGCGACGTTGGGGCCTGCTCTACGGGTTCCAGATCTACTCGCATCGAATCCTCCGCTACGCCTCGCCGTTCCTCCACCTCGCGACCTTTGCGCTCAACCTGGCGCTGCTCGGTGACGGCCTGATTTACACGCTTATCCTGGCGGCTCAACTCGGCCTCCTCGGAGCAGCCGGACTTGCCCACCTGGTTGCCGCCCGCCCGCTCGCGATCGCTCGCTACTACGTCGAGGTGACCGGATCGATCGCGCTCGGGCTGTGGGACCGCCTCCGAACCGGCCCCCCGGCGGCCTGGGAAAAGAGCGAAGGGACTCGGTGAGTTCGCCGAACCCCCTAACCGCCGAGGAGATCCGCCGCGCCTTCGCCGAGCCGGCCGACGCGGAGGATTTCTCGACCGCCCCGCCCCGAGCCGGGCTGTCGCGGTCGATCGATTGTCTGCTCGCCGCGGCGGGACTGCTGCTCGCCGCGCCGTTGCTTGTCGTTGCGAGCGTCGCGATCCGGCTTGGCAGCCCCGGCCCGGTCGTCTATCGCCAGACTCGAGTCGGTCGCGACGAGACGCCCTTCTCGCTCCTCAAACTACGAACGATGCGCCTCGGCTCCGATCCGATCGGGGTCGGCACCGCGATCGGCGAGGACGACCCGCGGATCACCCCGATCGGGCGAGTCCTGCGTCGCTTTTCGATCGACGAGCTACCGAACCTGGTCAACGTGTTGCGGAGCGAGATGGCGATTGTCGGCCCGCGGCCGACGATCCCCTCACAGGTCGAGCTGTTCAGCGACCGTCAGCGTCGCCGCCACGCCGTCCGGCCGGGAATGACCGGCTGGGCCCAGACCAACGGTCGGGTCGGTCTCGGGTGGGGCGAGCGGATCGAGTTGGACCTCTGGTACGTCGAGCATCGTTCGCCCGCGCTCGACCTAAAAATCCTTGCCCGCAGCGTCGGGCTGGTCGCAAGTGGCCGTGGCCTCTACACCGGAGGCTAGATCTGCCCCACCCTGCTCTCAACGAACTGATCGTTGCCGAGTCGCGGCTGTGCCGCCGCCACTCGCCGCCGCGGGGGGGGGGGGATTCGCCGCCCGGTGAATTGTGGTCTAGCGGCCTGATCTCGCTACGCTGCCGCCATGCACGAGGGTGGTAGCTCGGTCCCGGTCGTAACCCGCTTTTTCGAGTCGGCCGACGTGGCCGCGGTCCACCGCTGGTTCAACAACCAGCGGGCGGTCGCCTCGCTGATGGAGCAGCGGGCCGAGTTCACGCTCGAGCAGGCCGAAGGTTGGGTCGAGCGGGCGGTCGGCTCCGACGGCGAGGATCGGAAGTTCGCGATCACGATCGAAGGGCACGATCAGCCGGTCGGTTTTACGGCGCTTTATGGACTGTTTCGCCAGACCGCCCCGGAGCTTGGGGTGATGGTCGGCGATGACATCGCCGCCCGCGGGGTCGGGCGCGAGGCTGAACGCCAAACCGTCGTCCGGGCCTTCAACGATTACGGCGCCCACAAGGTCTATGGCCGGATTCCGACCGATAATGAGGCGGCGCAGCGGGCGGTCGCCTGGATGGGCTGGAAGCACGAGGGAACGATGCGCGAGCACCTGCGCCGACCCGAGGGCGATCTGGTCGGCTGCGAGATTTGGGGGGTCACCCGGAGCGACTGGGTCGCGCGCTGGGGCGATGGCGCAGCCTGAGCGGTCGGTTCGGGTCGAGTTGCTCGCCGACCGAGGCCGCGCCGCCACCGAGCCCGATCACTTCTACCGCTGCCCCCAGTTCCTTGCTGCCGAAGGCGTCACCCACTCGCTCCTGCTCGAGTCCGACCATAGCGAGCTGGCGCTGCCGTTGATCGTGCGCCCGATTCCCGATGATCCGGCAGGTCGTCGCGACGCCGTATCTCCCTACGCCTACCCGGCTGGCCGGCTGACTGGGGCGCCGCTCGACGGCGAAATCCTCGCCGCCGCCGACCTCGCCGCCGCCGACCTCGTCAGCATCTTCGTACGCGACCGGGTCGACGGTCCGGTCATCACCGGGGGACAGGGGCGGACCGTTCTGATCGCCGACCCGAGATTGGCGCCAAAATCACGAGGGTCCGATCGCCGACAGGTCCGAAAGAACGAGGCCGCCGGGTTTACGACCACGGTGACTGCGGGACCCTCGACCTCGACCGCGGCCCGGGCTGATTACCTGCAGGCCTACGAGCAGACGATGCGGTTGCTGGGCGCCGTTGACCGTTACTTCTTCGGCGCCGAGTACTTCGAAAAGATTCTCGCCTCGCCGTTGGTCCACCTCGTCGAAGTGCGCGGACCC
>JAHEXU010000066.1:0-12770 GCA_023251975.1 bacterium
GCGCAGTCCTCCGCCTCCTGGCGGGGGGCGCGCTCGGGTCGCCGGCCGGAGGCAACTTTCTCGCCGCGAGTGCGCTGCTTGGCATGATTTCGGGTGCCTCCGTCCTCTTCTTGCGGGCCGGCACGAATGCGTTCAAGCACCCGTTCCATAGCCAGGAGCGCTTTCGGGACGTACTCGCCTACATGCCATGGGATGCCAGGGCCGCGGGCATCCAGCGGGGCGCCGGCATCAAGCGCCTTTACTCATACGCGCGAAATCCTCTGGCTCACGCCTTTGGCGTGAGCTACCACCCGGGGAAGGCAGCGGGCCAAGTTCCCACGCAACTCCAGTGGACGCTCGCAATCAACAAGAGTCGACTGTCGCTTAGCAAGGTCTATGCGCTTGAGGAGGCACTGGTCAGGCCGAACTTCGCTGGGCTGCCGCTCACCCGGTTAGCGAAGAAGACGCCAACGCAACCGGAAGGACTCGTGCTCGGCATGCCGGGCCTTTACTGGGGCGTGCATCGCATGCTCCACGCGCTCTTCGACAGTAGGGCCGAGGTGACCAGGGCGAACGACATGGCTCGCAGGTTTCTTGAGTCATCCGCCGAGTAGGAGCCGCTCGCCGGCGCAGGCTTCTGCTTCGCGCGAACCGAAGCTCTTCTGGTGGCAGACGGCAGCCCTGGCCACGACGATCAAGTGCTACCGATGCACGATCACCCGCTCGCGGCGTACTTGAAAGGATCATCACGGCGTGGATTCGACGACAGACTGGATCACGGCAATCGCCGCCGTCTTCGCAGCTCTTGGCACGGTCGGGGCGCTGATCTTCACCGCCCGAGTGGCCCGAAGCGCCGCGGCCTCGGCCAACGCAGCCAACCGCGGGTTACTGGCAGCAGGCCGACCGTTGCTTCTTGACGTGCCCTACGAGCACTACACGGACCCCGAGTGCGAATATTCGTGGCGAGGGGAAATCAGGAAGGCGCCAATCCGCGGGCAGATCCTGGTCGACGCCACTAATGGCACTTTCGTATTTGCGGTTCGGAACGTCGGTCGCGGCCCGGCGCGGATTGACAGCTTTTCGATCGCGCTCGCCGACGATGGCGCGGACTACTCGGAATTCGCGGGTGTGGTCGTTCCGGCGGGAGGGGACATCTGGCTGGCGGGCGATCCCGATGCGAACGCGGCGCTGGTTCAGCGCTTGCGGACGGTGCCCTCGCCGGTGCACGGCCCGCTGCCTTATTTATTCACGGTCGCGTACACGGACGTTGCCGGCAAGCAGAGACAGCGACTCGTGCTGGGCGTTGGAACGGCCGGCCAGGACAGCGCGCTTCGCGTACTCAGGGTCGAGCACGTTTCGCTCGACGACTAACTTCGGCGTCGGGATCGCCGGCGCCGCATGGAACCTCAGCCACAGGCCCTGAGCGGGCTTCCTCGCGCGAGCAGCGGGTCGCACGTCCCAAGCGGAACAACTCGATACCGTCGGCGCATATGAGCAACGACGAAAAGGAGCGCGAACGCGAACGCGAGCTGCGGAACCGGATCTTGGAGCCCCCTCGGCTCCTTCCCGGCTTCGACGAGCCGCTGGCAGCAGCGAAGGAAGTGCCGGTTCGTCGGGCGGGAGGCGCCGACGTGGTCGTGGTCGATGCCGAGGGCCAGATTGGGATCGTGGAGTGCAAACCGGCCTAACCGCAATACCGATAACTTAACGTCCGATCCGCCGGGTACAGTTAGCCCATGCCCCGATCCGCCGGGTACAGTTAGCCCATGCCCCGATCCGCCGGGTACAGTTAGCCCATGCCCCGATCCGCCGGGTACAGTTAGCCCGTGCCCCGGGCCGGATGGGTCAAGCCCCAGAGCGACCAGCACCTCTCCGATCACATCTCGATCGGGGTGCTGAGCCGAACCTACCCGCCGGAGCTGGTCGATCGCGTGCTGGCCGAGTGCGGGCGCCTCGAGCAGCGCCGCAGGCTGCTGCTGGCACGGGTGATGGTCTGCTACGCGATGGCCCTGTCGCTGTTTTCCGAGGACTCCTACGAGGAGGTGATGCGCAACCTGGTCGAGGGCCTGGACTGGTCGGCGGGCTGGGAGGGCGGGTGGAAGGTCCCGAGCCGGGTGGCGATCGCGAAGGCCCGGGCGCGACTTGGGCCCGAGCCGCTGCGGGGGCTCTACGAGGAGGTCGCGCGGCCGCTCGCGACGGCGCGCAGCGAGGGCGCCTTCTGTGCCGAGCTGCGGCTGATGGCGATCGATGGGATGACGCTCGATCTCGCCGTCACCGAGGCCAACGATCAAGAGTTCGGCCGGCACGGCTCGAGCCGCGGCGAGGGCCGCGCCGCCTACCCGCAGATGCGCGCGGTCGGGCTCGCGGAGTGCGGCACGCACGCGATCTCAGACGTGGCGATCGGGCCGATCAAGACCAGCGAGCACGTCCTCGCCAGGGCGAGCTGTGGCGCTCGCTCGAGCCCGGGAACTCCTGCTCGCCGACCGCGGCTTCTGGGGCTTTCGGGCATGGCAGGCGGCGCGCTCAAGCGGCGCCGAGCTTCTGTGGCGGGCCCGCTCAAACCTGATCTTGGCGGTCGAGGAGGTCCTCGAGGACGGCTCCTACCGCTCGCGGATCTGCCACTCGACCGACCGCAAGCGCACCAACCCGGTCGAGGTGCGCGTGATCGAGTACGAGCTGGACGATCCCGCCCTGGGAAGCTCCGAGCGCTACCGGCTCGCGACCACGATCATCGACCCGACCCGAGCCTCCGCCGCCGAACTCGCCGCCGCCTACCCCAACCGCTGGGAGTTTGAGACCGCGCTGGACGAGCTCAAGACCCACCAGCGAGGGGCCCGAGTCGTTTTGCGTTCGAAGAGACGCCCGAGGGCGTCTACCAGGAGGTCTACGGCTACCTGCTCGTCCACTACGCGATCCGCGCCCTGATGCACGAGGTTGCTGATCGGGGCGGGCCGCGACCCCGACCGGTTGTCGTTGACGCGCAGCCTGCGCGTAGTCCGCCGCAGCACCCGGGCCGGCCCGGGATTTTCCCCCCACGGGACTTGAGGTGGTGGCCGGATGGCGACCGACGAGATCCTCTTCCAGCCCCTGCCGCCGCACCGCCTGCGGGCCAACCCGCGCGTGTTCAAGCGCAAGATGTCGAGGCTTCGGGGTCAAGCGCTCGGAGCATCGTCGTTGGCCGAAGCCGTCACACGAGTCGCGAGAGGCGATCGGGGTCCAGCCCCGGCTGGCTGCTTACGTTATCAGTATTGGACCTAAACGGGCACTACGTTAGGAGTCGCCCACGCTCGTATCGAGGGCGACCCGAACGCAAAGCAGCACCCGGTGGTCGGCGTCGATGATCAAGGACCCAAGGCGTTCCGCCGCCGCTGACATCGCTCGCGCTCCCGACGAGCGGAGCCTGTCAAGTCGAATGAGATACTCGGCTTCGTCCGGTCACTCTGATCGGCGCGGATTTACGCGACGAACCCTACGCCGACATCAAGGATCTGTTCGCGTCGGTCAGCAAGAGTTCGAAGGCGCTGAAGATGTCATGAACGAGCTGGTCACTTGCCGATCCAATCTCTGCGTCGGTAACGATCGCAATCCAGTGGACATGGCCTGAACCGCCGTCCACGGTGGCGACTCGGAAGTCGCCATCTTCGGCGACTGTGCGTACGACCTCGGCGAAAGGCCGGTCGGCGGCGCAACTCTTCCCCGGAGCAATCGCCATCTTCGCAGCGCCCACCCGTCCGCTCTGTTGCATCACGTTGAAGCGACCTGCGCGTTCAACGGCCCAGATGAGCCCTACTTGACCGTATCGATCGGCGAACGCACCCCTCCCCACGTCGAGCAACTCGGCGAGGGACTGACGTGAGGCTCCCCGGCCGACACGGCGGGAATCCAACGCGCACAACGAGAGGCGGAGTAGTCTGTTGCAAGCCTCAGCCCGCATGAGTTCCGCCGTCGCTCGCTGTCTCGCACGAATCTCACCGATAAGCCTCTGCCTCACCACCGACCTCGCTGTAACGGCGATGGCGCCCACCGTACATGCGATGCTAAGCCCGGCGAGAACGATCCAGAGAGCGCTCGAACTCGAAATCGCGCTCACAATCGCACACGATCCCGACAGAGCCGCCAACGCTGCCAGAGCGGCGATTTGGACGAGTGGGCTCCGCTGCCAAGGGCGGTGCCGAAGGTGCCGGTTGGAATCCATGCCGAGTCGCGTTGCTGGCTCGAGCACCACCACTCTCGCATCAGAGGTCGGCGCTGAAGCGGACGTACTCCTCTTCGTCCGCGACGTGTGCTTATTCAGCTCCCGCACTGTGATGGGGTTTCGGTCGGCCATGTTACTCCTTTCGTCAGCTAAATGTTTGATGACGCGGCTGCGTCTTGCCCGTCAAGGACATCTTGCACCTCATCGCAAACGTACTGCACGATTGTCCGCTGTTGCGCTCGTCTGAAATACGTGTCTGACAACGCGATGAGCAGGAGTCGGTCCTCCGCGAAGGTCCACTCCAGGTGGAGCTTGTGGGGCTGCGCTTCCGAAGTGAGGTCATCGACCAGAACGTCGATCGCGTCAGATGCTTCGATCGTCCAGCACGCACCCTCAAAATGCCTTTGGGAATCGAGGGAACCGGCAGCGACCACGATCTCCCAGAGCTGGTCCCTGCGCTCGGCTCGCCGACTACCTCGCAGAAGGAGGACGGTTGTCGAACTTGCATTGGCCCCACGAAGGAGCGACCGACGCAGGTGGTTGAGGCGCCGACGCAGACTCACTGACGACACGAAGCTGTCGGGGCTCACGGACGTTTGCTGGAGCTGGATCAGCCCCCGCTCAAGAACCCGTCGGGCAAACAGAATCGCCGCCTCGAGCTCCTCATCCGTCTCAGCCACCCTGAGGTCAACGCGATGGTCAACAAGCATCGCTTCGTGGCGCAAGGACTCGATGACCTGCGTGCCTGCGCGGTTCATCGACCGGACCGCCACCGGCGCCACTGCCCGCGCCACGAACATTGCACCGAGGCAGGCGCCTGCTGCCGCGGCCGCTTCCCACGAGGCTAAGCCCATCACCTTGAAAACGCCGTAGAGCGCGACTGTCACCCCCGTCAGGCCAGCGAGTCGACGGCGCCATGCGTTGAGAGCATCGAGGAACCCAAGAAATCGTCCGCCATCCCCTCCCGGGCGGGTCACCTGCTGAGGGTCGACGAAGTTGGGGAGATCACTGGGCTTGCGAGGCACGCTCCCTCCTTGGGCAGGTCAGTTTGGCTCGGCGCCCACCATGGTTATCAACCGCGCATGCTGACTGCTTTAGCCCCTCGGCCAAAGTTGGTGGACACGCTTTGTACGCGCGGTCCAAGTTCCCCGAAAATCCGAGGCTCCGGACTCGTCGGCTACATCCCCCGCCGTTTGCAGTCCGTCTGCAAACGCCCGCTGAGCCGCCGTTGGCCTCGGCCGCTACCCGCTTATCCCAGCCCCTAAAACCGCAATGCGAACTTCGCGTCCTCCGACATCATCTCCGCGGACCGCTGGACTCGATTTGGCGCTTCAGCTGCTCTCTGGCGATCGACGCGCTTGCACTGCTGCCACTCGATTCCGGGCTGCTGGCGTCGCAGGCGCACTCACCGAGTCGGCGCTGCGGACGCTCGATGCAATCCAAGTCGCCGCGATCGCGCTGAACCCGATCGACGCCTTTGTGAGCTACGACGAGCGCCAGAGCGCCGCCGGGCGCCTCGCCGGTCTCCGCACGGTCGCGCCTGGCGTCTGAAGACAACCCGGTGTCATCGACGCCAACGGATCCCAAGGCGCCGCCTCGAGGGATTGGCCCGAAACGCCGCGGTTGACTTCGAGGAGTCCTACGCCTCCGCTCAAGCGGCGACACACCGCTTGAGCGACGCGCTCATCATCTCCCGCGACGGCAAGGGGGTGGTGATGCGCCCCGAGGCGCTGCGAGAGGCGACCCGAAGACAGGCCGAGAATGCCAAGCACAAGCTCAAGACCCGCTTATCCAGCGGGTAAAAGCGCAATCGCAGGCGGATCGCGGAGGTCGGTGCCGTCTATGAGATCGAACCGGTGCCCCGCACGGCGGCGGATCTGATGTCCGCCGATGACGCTGAGCGTGCCGCCGCAGCGGACGCTCCGTCGGCCACGAACAAGTGGTTGATAGCGAGCGTGGTTGAAGGCGGAGGCGAAGGGACGCGGGGTTTCGATCTCGATCGTCTGCGACTTCATCGATCCGCTCGAGTACGCCTGAAAGGCGGCTTGGAGCTTTCACCCCGATGACGAGCACGCAGCCGAGCCGTGGGTCCGCCGCGACATCAAAGCCATTCTCGAAGGGAAGGCAACGGCAGTGGCCGGGGCGATCTGACGCCACGCGACCAAGGGCGCACTTGAGCCTTCCGCGCGAGTGGGTGCCGATGCCTGCGCCAAACCGGCGGGTTCATTGCTCGCGCTACGCGGGCGGCGTAATTCCGGTGGCTCGGTGAGTCCCTCCAGGGGAGCCGCACCCACCAGAGACTGCCCCTAAAACCCGAGCGCGAACTTGGCGTCCTCGGTCATCATCTCGGGGGTCCACGGCGGGTCGAAGATCATCTTCGGGTGGACGCCACTGACGCCGGGGAGGTCGCCGACGAACTCCTTCATCTGCTCCGATACCTGGGGGCCGATCGGACAGGCCGGAGTCGTCAGGGTAAAGGTAACGTAGACATCGCTCGCCTCGATCACGACATCGTAGACGAGGCCGAGCGAGACGAAGTCGAGCCCCAACTCGGGATCGATCACCTCCTCGAGCGCCTCGTAGACATCGGCCTCGGTCAACTCGTCGATCTCGCCAGCTTGGTCGCTCATCTGTGCCCTTCACGGTAGCGGACCGCCCGCCCGGTAGCCTTCGCCCCGTGCCGATTTTGGTCCTCCTATTCTTGGTCATGCCGATTCTCGAGATCTGGGCGATC
The DNA here is from genome assembly GCA_023251975.1 of bacterium. Taxonomy (GTDB): domain Bacteria; phylum Actinomycetota; class Thermoleophilia; order Solirubrobacterales; family 70-9; genus JAHEXU01. The sequence goes on from JAHEXU010000066.1 coordinate 6,909, forward strand.
GTCCAGATCGGCGGCGCGATCGGGATCCTGCCGACCCTGGCCCTGCTCCTGCTCGACGGGTTCGTCGGCGCGGCGCTGGCCCGCTCGCAGGGCCGGGCGGTGTGGCGCAAGTTCAACCAGGCGCTTGCCGAAGGTCGGATGCCCGGCAAGGAAGTGTTTGACGGAGCGGCGGTGATCCTCGGCGGATCGCTACTGCTGGCCCCCGGATTCATCACCGATCTGATCGGCTTTTGCTTGCTGATCCCCCCGACCCGGGCAATCTTGCGGCGTCTTTTTTCGCGCTTTGTCACCGTCCGGGTTGGAGCTCCGATTCGAGTCGCGGGCTGGGGTCAGGAGCGCTACCGGGAGCGGACCGGCGGGCGCGAGTTCGACATCGAGGGCAGCGGGGTCGAGGTCGAAGAGGCGAGCGGACGGCCGCAACGGTCGATCGCACCCCGAGCCGATGTCCGGGGCGAGCCACAGTGAGCGAGGTGATCGCCCGGCTCGAACCGGGGCCGCCACAGGGTCGCGGGGTCAAAGCACCGGTAGTCGAATGGGAGCAGGCCGACCCGCCGAATTGGAAGTTGGTCGATCGGGGCACCGGGAACGCGACCATCCGTGTGCTGAGCGCGCGAGCGCTCGACGGCCGAACCGTCCTGCTGGCGGCGGCGCGGCCCGCCGGGGCCAGCGGCCACGACGCCGATGCAATCGGGGCGATCATGATCGACCCCGACGGCGAACAAACCGTCGCCGAGGAAGCTCTGCTCTCAACCGAATACGACGGGGAAGGCCGACCACGGCGGATTGGTGTCGAGATCACCGTGGCGGACGATCCGATGATTTTCCGCGGCTGCGGGGGCGTTCAGCCCGACAGCGAGCACGGCCACGAGTTTTGGTTCTCGATCAACGGCAGCGAAGCTTCGGCCCACTTCGAGGTGATCGAGCTGTGAGCGCCAACCACGCCACGCCAAAAGCGACAATCAACACCGTGATCAGCGATTTTGGCGGCGTCCTGACGACCCCGCTTCACGACGCGTTCTTGGCGCTGGAGGCGACCCTCGAGATCAGCCTGGAGGATTTGGGATCGGCGATGGCAGCACCTTTACAACGCGGCGAGCCGAATCCGCTCTATCGGTTGGAGCGAGGCGAGGTCAGCGAGGCCAACTACCTGAAAGAGCTGAGCGACGACCTCGCCGCGATCACGGGGCGCCGCTCCGACCTGAGCGGCTTCGGCGCCGCCTTCTTCGCCGGGCTGCACCGCAATGAGGAGATGATCGCGCTGATCATCGGCCTCCGCGACCGCGGTTTCCGGATGGCGCTTTTGACCAACAACGTCCGCGAGTGGGCGCCGCTTTGGCGCTCGATGGTCGCGGTCGACGAGATCTTCACGACGATCGTCGATTCGTCGGCGGTCGGGCTGCGAAAGCCGGAGCCGGAGATCTACCGCCTCACCCTGGCGGAGATTGGGGCGACGCCGAAGCAGTGCCTGTTCATCGACGATGTCGAGCCGAACTGCGAAGCGGCGCGGGCGCTCGGAATCCGCTCGGTTCAATTCCGCGACAACGAGCAGGCGCTGGCGGAGATCGAAACGGCGCTAGCCGCAGGCCCCGAGCCTCAGTTGTCGGAGCCAGCCCGGTCCCAGACGTAGAGCTCCATCGCCTCCTCGGCGAGAGCCACCTGTCGGACCGGCGACAGCCAGGCAAGCACCGTCTCAAGCGCCCGCTCCTCGGTGACACCGCGATCGACCGCCTCCTCACCGCGAAACCCAGCGGCCAACTTCAGCGCCTCACGACGATGCTGGCCAAGCGACCCGAAGGCACCGATCAAGAAGGCGCGGCTCGGCACCGGGTAGCCGACATCCATCGAGGCGTGCCAGGCCGCCAGCATCGAGATGTCGTGCTCGTCGAGTTCAGCGACGGCACGAGAATAGTGGGCGGCCAGTTCGTCCTCGGGGATCTCGTCGACCCAGGCACGAACCGCCTCGCCCAAAAGCTGGCGCCGCGCCTCGCGACCGATCGAATCGGCGACGGCGCGAATCGCGTCGGCGGGGTCTATAAAACAGATCGGCATCGGCACTCGGCTCATCGCTGCTCCGCTCCGGGTCGGTTGCGGGGATTACTTGTCCCGAAGATAAAGACGCCATCCGACGGCAAAACGTCGCGCCCTGGCGGAATCGCCGAAAAGGCGCCGCGTGGTCGACCGGGCCGAGAAATTAGCTTGCAATTTGCGCTTCTTTTCGCGACCTGGGCGAGTCGTGATCGGCTCCGGACCGGGGATTGCGACGCACCATCCGAGGGCGGACATAATTTGGGCCGGTGGACGGAATCGAGCTGATAGTTGCTGGGGCGCGCGGCGGCAAGACCGCCGAGTTGTTGCGGCGGCTCGCCGCTGCAGGGGCGCGCGAGCCGCTGCTGGCGGTTCCGACGATCGACGATGTGGCCCGATTCGAGCGGCTGTTGTGCGCGGGACGCGACCGAACGATCGGGATCGAGGTGGTCACTTTCGAAGGGTTGATCGACAGCGTCGCGACCGCGATCGGGGTCGAGATCGATCCCGCGATCAGCGCCCCGCAGCGGCTACGACTGCTCTCGATCGCCTCCGGTCGCGTCGAGCTGGGGCGGCTGCGAGCGCCGTTCCGCGGACCGAGCGCGATCGTTTCGATCTCGGACGCGCTCGACGAGGTGCAGGGCAGCGGGCTCGGGGCGATTGAGTTGGAGGCGGCGAGCCAACCGACCGACCCGGCGGACTTTCCCGACGCCGACCCGCGTCTGCTTGGCGACCTCGCCCGGATCCTGCGCGCCTACCGGGAGTTGCTCGACGAGCTCGGCCGGGTTGACCGGCACGACACGATCAACCGCACCCTGGCTGCCCTGCGCTCGGCACCGCAGCGCCCGCAGCGCCCCGTCTTCGCCTACGGGTTCGACGACCTGAGCGGCGGCCAACTCGACCTGCTGAGCGCGATCGCCAGCTCGAGCTCGGTGACGATCGCGCTGACCCACCAAGACCGTCCGGCGCTGGCGGCGCGAGCGACCCTGCGGGGCCGACTCGAACAGCGCGACGCGAGGACGACCGGGCTCGACGAGCCAGGTGAGCTAATCGGTGGACAGGCCCCGGCGCTGCAGGCGCTGGAGCGATCGTTCTTGTCGGCCCCGGAGGTCGCGCTGGCGGGTCCGGGCGAGTCGGTGGTGCTGATCGAGGCGGCCGGCGAGCGCGGTGAGGCCGAGGTGATAGCCGCCGAGTGCGCCCGCCTGATTGCCGACGGGATCGCGCCCGACGCGATCGCGGTGGCGCTTCGCTCGCCGTCGCGACTGGGGCCGCTCTACGACGAGGTGTTGCGCGACGGCGGGGTTGGGGCAGCGGTAAACGCCGAACTCAATGTCGCGGCGACGGCAGTCGGGCGTGGTCTGCTCGGTCTGCTCGACGCGATTCGCGGCTCCGGCGCGGCAGTGGGGCTGCTCGCCTACCTGCGAACGCCGGGGGTGGCGAGGTCGGGACAGGTCGACTGGCTGGAGCGCGCGATCCGCCGCGAGCGGATCGCCGACGCCTCGGCCGCGCTCGCGAAGTGGAAGGGCCACGAACTCCGCGAGGTGACGCGGCTCGGCAGGGCCAAAGGCGACGCCGAATTATGCGCGGCGCTGGCCGAGGCGGCGGATCGAATCAGCGCTGGCGCCAGGCGCCGAAGCGGGGCTGCACTCGACGCCTACGAGCGCCGCGAAACTCGAGCGGCGCTCGCGATCGCAACCGCCGCGGGCGAGCTTGCCGAGCTCGGCAGGCACGCCCCGGGCGCAGCCGAGTTGAGCGAAGCGCTGAGCCGACTGACGATCAAATTGTGGCAGGGGCCGGGGGCCGGGCGGGTCCGAGTCGCCAGCCCCTACCGGCTGCGCGGTGGCCAATTCAGCCACCTCTTTTGCGCCTCGTTGGTCGAGGGCGAGTTCCCAACCGCCGAGCACAGCCCGGGGCTGCTCGGCGACGCCGAGCGGGGGGCGATATCGCTGCCGCGCCGAGCCTCCGGACGCGACGAGGAGAACTTCCTTTTCTACACCTGCATCTCACGGCCGAGCCAGCGCCTGTACTTGAGTACTCGGCTGGCCGCCGAAGACGGCTCGGCCTGCTCGCCTTCACCATTTATCGAGGAGGTCGCCTCGCTGTTCGCGGATTGGCCCGCCAAAACGACGATCCGCGCCGGGCTCGGCGGCCCCAGCCCTGGCCCCGAGTCGGCGCCAACCCAAAGGCTCTTGGCTCGCTCCTTGGCCCGCCTTGCAGCGCCCGAGCGCGAACCGCACCTGGCCGCGAGCGAGCGCCTCGGTCTGCCCGGCGACTCGATTCGCGACGCCCTTGCCCGGGTCGAGGCGTTCGACCTTCGCGCCAACACCGAGATCAAGGATCCCGCCATCCTCGCGTCATTGCTCGGCCGCTCTGGCTGGGGCGCCGGCAGCCTGGAGCAGTACCTGGGCTGCCCCCAGGTCTGGTTTATCGAGCACCAGCTAAGGCCGCAGCGACTCGAGCCGACAGCCGACAACCTGAGCCAGGGAGCCCTAGTACACGCGGTTCTACACGAACTCTTCAAAGCACCTCCCGGCTCCGGCTCAAGCCCGACCGAGGCGAGCCTGCCGGCTTGGCTGGAGCGCGCCGCCGAGTTGCAGGCGCAGCTCGCGCCCGAGAACGGGCTCGCGCCCGAAGATCCGACACGAATCATCGGCTACGCCCGAGTTGAATCGCTGATCACCAACTACCTGCGCCTCGAATCGACGCGCCGACCGAGATTCAAGCCGCAAGCCGATCTGCTCGAGGCCGAATTCGGGCCGGAGACCGAGCGCGGCGGGCTCGAGCTAAACGGTCTTACCGTGCGCGGCCGGATCGACCGGATCGATGTCGGCCACGATGGGGCGGCACCGATCGGGATCGTGCGCGACTACAAGAGCGGCAGCGCGGTAACGGCGGTCGCGAAGTTCAAAGACGAAGGCAAGCTGCAACTGCCGCTTTACATGCTGGCGCTGCGGGATCTGTTTGGAATCGAGCCGGTCGGAGGTTTCTACGAGCCGCTCGGCAAGCGAGCGCAGGGGCGGCCGCGGGGGATTGTCGCCAACGCGCTCACCAGCGACGAGTTGGGGTTCGAGGCGACCAGACCCGACCGACTGGACGACCCCAGCTTCGATCAAGCGCTACGAGATGCCCGCGACCGCGCCGAATCGGTGGTCGCAGAAATCGGCGCCGGGGGGATCCCGCGCAACCCGATCGGCGGAACCTGCCCGAAGTACTGCGGCTACGCCCCGATCTGTCGACGCGAGCGCGGTGCCCTACCCGAGACCGACTTGGAGGAACTCGATTGAGCGCGCCTGACCCCGCCGAACAGATGAGCCTATTTGGTGATTCGAGCCCCGCGGTCGAGCCTGCCGCCGCCGAGCCGGAGCCCGCGGCCTCGACCGGCGAGCGGCCCGCCGGGCCGGCGAGTGGGGGCTGGACCAACGAACAGGCCGCCGCGATCGCAGCCGAGGACGACTTCATCTTTTGCGAGGCGGGCGCGGGCAGCGGCAAGACTCGGGTGCTGGTCGAGCGCTACTGCCGCGCCGTCGCCGCCTCCGAGCACGGCGGCGAGGCGGTTCTCGCCTTTACCTTCACGGAGAAGTCAGCAGCCGAATTGCGGGCGCGAATCCGCGCCCGCCTACACGAACTCGCAGCCGAGGCGGCGGCGCGCGGCGAACCCGAACAGGCTGCCCGGTTCGACGCCGCCGCCCGCGAGCCCGCTGGCTGGGTGACGACGATCCACGGCTTCTGCCGCCGCCTGATCGCCGCCCACCCGTTGGCCGCGCGGGTCGATCCGGGCTTTACAATCCTCGATGCACCGAGCGCGCAGTTGATCGCCGACCGGGCCTTCAACGTCGC
>JAHEXU010000066.1:12780-18089 GCA_023251975.1 bacterium
AGTCGGCCACGCCGCGCGCTGATCGGGGCGGTCCATCCCATCTCACTGCGAATGCTGGTGCGCGGCGCCCATGACCAGCTCCGCAGTCTCGGCGAGCTCGAGCCTCGACTTCCGCCACCGCGATTGACGATCGAGGACCTGCCCGCTGCCCTGATCGCGCTTGGCGAGGCGGCGGCGGCGGCGCTCGAGGCGACAATCGGCGCCCGAGGCGGCAGAACAATCGCTCGTGACCGCGAGGCGATGGAACTCGCGATCGCGATCGCGGCAGCCGGTGGTGCGCCGACCCTCAGCGAGGTCGTATCGCTGCCGCCGGAGAGTCCGGCGGCATCCTTTCGGACTGCCGAGGTCGACGCCTACAGAGCCCGGGTCGGCGCGGTCATCGAGCTGCTTGCGCAAGATCTTTATGAGGCCGGACGCGATCTAGTCGCCCTTTACGCCGACGCCTACCGCAATCTCAAGCGCGCCCGATCGGCGCTTGACTTTGAGGACCTCCAACTCGTCGCGGTCCAGATGCTGCGCGATTCGCAGTCGACCCGCGATCACTACCGAGCTCAGTTCGAGGAGATCCTGGTAGACGAGTTCCAAGACACCAACCACCTGCAGTTGGGACTGGTCGAGTTGCTTGGCGGCGGCACCACGACCCGCCTGTTCACGGTTGGCGACGAACTGCAGGCGATCTACGGCTTCCGCCACGCCGACGTTCGGTTGTTTCGAGCCAGCCGCGATCGCGGCGCCGCCTATCCGCTCCGCGCCAACTTTCGCTCCCGCCCCGATTTGCTCGCCGCGATCAACACGATCGGCGCCGCCTTGATCAGCGAGAACTTTACGCCCCTGACGACGGGCCGCCGCCAGCTAACGGCCCCGACTGCCCCGGTGAGCGAACTGATCGTCTGCGATACCGAGGGCTGGGATGAGGCGGAGATCGACCTTGGCGAGTTGGCGGGCCTCGACGCGAAACCGCGGCAGATCGCCGAGGCGATGGCGCTGGCGGCGCGACTACGCGAGCTGTGTGCGAACGAGGGGGTAAGGCGGTCCCAGATCGTCGTCTTGATGCGAGCGTTTACCTACGTTGGGATCTTCGAGGCGGCCCTGCAGCGGGCCGGGCTGCGACCGCTGGTGGTCGGAGGACGCGGCTTTTGGTCGCAACAACAAATCGGTGACATCCGGGCGCTGCTCGCCACGATCGCCAACCCACTCGATGACGAGCGGCTTTTCGGCGCGCTCGCCTCGCCCTCCTGCGCTGTCTCGCCGGACGCGATGTGGCGGCTCCGCGCCGCCGCAGGGCCGAGCAGCCCGATCTGGAGGATCCTCGACATCTGGGTCGGCGGTGGCGAGACAAGCCCCGAGGCGACCGCGAATCTCGCCGCGATCAACCCGACCGATTCGGAGAAGCTGCGACGCTTCCACGACCGCTTGGTCCAGCTACGACAAAGCGCCGCGATCTGGCCGCTCGACACGCTGATCGAGCGAGCCTGCACGGCGTTTGACTACGACCTCGCGGTACTGGCCGACGATCGCGGCCCGCAGCGCTGGGCCAACGTCCGCAAGTTGATGGCGCTGGCCCATTCCTACGAGCGGGCCGAGGGCCGCGACCTCAGCGGCTTTTGCGAGACCCTGACACTGCGCGCCGCCCAGGGCGACTCCGAGTCCGAGGCCGCGACCGACCTGGAAGGCCATGACGGGGTTCGGGTGATGACAATTCACAACGCGAAGGGCCTCGAATTCGATGTCGTGGCGCTGGCCGAGCTGTCGCGGAGGCCAAACGCCGGCGGGCGCGACGGCGGGGTCCGGGTGCGGCGCGACGAAGCGACTGGACGGCTGCGCAGCGGGATTCAATTCACAGGCCCGACCGGAAAGACCTTGAAGTTGCTCGAGATGGCCGAGTTGAGCCAGGAGATCAAGGCCGCCGAAAAGGCCGAGGCACAGCGGCTGTTGTATGTCGGAGTGTCGCGAGCGCGAGAGCGGCTAGTGCTATGCGGGGCGGTCAAATTCGCCGCTCCGACAAGCGATGAGACCCCGATGGGGACACTGTTGGGGGCGCTCGCGATCGACCTCAAAGCAGGCTCGCGGACGGTCGAGGTCGCCGTCCCCGGTACCGAGCCGGTCGAACTCGCGTTGAGGGTCCACCGCGCCGACCAGGCCAGCGCGAAAGCGTTGCGGCAGATCGAACCGCTTGCCGAACCGGTGGACCACTCCCCCACCTCCGAAAAGGCACCCGCCGGGCTCCTTCTCGCCGCCGCCGCTGGACCTGGCAACGATCCGCCAACCCCGGCCCCACACCTCTCACACTCAGCGCTGCAGAGCTTTCGCAACTGCGGCTACCGCTTTTATGCGGAGCAGATCCTCGCGATCACCGCGAACCCGGCCGGGCGAGTCAAAGCCGCCGGTGGGAGCGCCAGGAGCGGCCTCGCCTTCGGTCGCGCCGCGCACAGCTTGCTCGAATGGTCGGCCCGTAATCGCTGGTTGCCGCCAGATCGCGACCGCACCCGGGCCGCCCTTCGCGGCGCCGCCGACCGTGTCCCCACCCCGGCTGACGACGAGGCCGACGACGAGGCGGCGATGGCGCGTCTCGTCGCGATGCTCGACGGCTGGATCGAGTCGGCGCTATGCGCGGAGCTCCGCGCCGAGCGCGCCCGCTTGAGCGCGGAGGCGCCGTTCTTGCTCGGCCTCGGCGGAACCGTGATCCGCGGCAAGCTTGATCTGCTTGTCCGCCGCCCCGGCGCACCGCTGCTGGTGGTCGACTACAAGACCAACGCGCTCGGTCGGCGCAGCCCCGCCGAAGCATTCGAGGATGTGCGCGCCCAGTCGGAGCTCTATGCGCTCGCGATCAGCCGCAGCGAACCGGTCGAGACCGCCTTCGTCTTCCTCGAACGAGCCGACGAGCCGGTCCGCCGCACTTACAGTGTCGCCGACCTGGCCTCGATCGAGTCGCGCCTGCTGGCCGAACTCGAAGAGATCCGACGCGGTGAGTTCACCGTCAGCCGCCAACCGCACCGCGCCCTCTGTCACGACTGCCCGGCCCGTCAGCAGCTCTGCCCGCACCCGTCGAAACTGACGATGGCCGCGAAAGCAAACGGCGTAGCGCCTCAATCCTCGTAGCGGTACTTGGCCCAGCGATCGAGTTCCCGAATCGTTGGCTCGAGCCGCGCGCCCGCCTCGGTCAGCGCATAAGAAACGCGGGCGGGGGTGCCGGGGTGCACTCGCCGCTCGACCAAACCCTCCGACTCCAACTCGCGAAGCCGGGTCGAGAGCAGTCGGTCCGACAGTCCCGGAACGGCGGCAGTCAACTCGGCGAAGTAATGGGGCCGATCGGTCAGCATCCAAATTATCGCCCCGCTCCAACGCCGTCCGATTAGCTCGACGGCGGCGTGAAAGTGCGGACAGACTCCGGCCCGGGCCGCGCTCTCCGACTTCGAACGCGCCTCGCCGCGAACCCTCGCCTCCATCACCCAACGAGACTAGCGAAGACTCGAACCGGCCCGACCCGGATCGCGCCCAGATCCGCAAGCGCGCTCAAGTCGCCCCCATTTCGATCCAATCCGAGCCGGATCCGTCAGCGCAGGCGCCTCCGGCCGACAGCTATTGGAAGTTGCGTCTCGCGGGGAGGGCCAATCGGGCGGTAAGGGCTCCCCGGTCCAGATCATCCTCAACTCCTCATGGCCTCGTCAAACTCTCAGGGGCACCTGCCCGATCAACGTGCAATAAGGGCGCCCGCAATAATTACTGAATCGATACAACACGCCGAAGACAAGCTCCCCGGCGAGTCGTCGGGCGTGCCTCGGCTCACTAGTTTATTCGCGGGTCCTAAGCCTCGGCCCGCGCGGCTTATCGCACGCCATGGCCTCGACCGGTCAATCCGGCCGCCTCCCTGAGCTCCTGCGCCGGGGTCCCCGGCCCAATGCGATGGCGTCCGGGGCCGCAGCAACTGGAAGTTGGGTCACGCGGGGCGCGCCGATCCGGCGGCGAGCGGCCCCGGCCCAAATCGTCGTCAAACTCTCGGGGCGCGCGGCCAATCAACGTGCAATAAGCCTCGGCTGGCGCGGCTTTTTGCACGTTGATGACCTCGACCGAGCAATCAGGCTGCCTCCGTGAACTCCTGCGCCGGGGTCCCCGGCCAGCAGCGCCCCCGCGCCCGGCCAGCAGCAACTGGGCGTTGCGTCACGCAGGGCGCGCCGATCTGGCGGCGAGCGCTCCGGATCCATATCGTCGTCAAACTCTCGGAGCGTGCGGCCGATCAACGTGCAATAAGCCTCGGCCGGCGCGGCTTTTTGCACGTTGATGACCTCGACCGGGCAATCTGGCTGCATCCTTGAGCGCCGGTGCCGACATCCCCGGGCGGCGGCGCCCCCCCTTGCCCCGCCAGCAGCAACTGGGGATTGCCTCACGCGGGGCGCCGAGCCAGCGGCGAGCGACCCGAGTCCAGATCGGGGCGTGGGGCCGATCAACGTGCAATAAGCCTCGACCCGCGCGGCTTTTTGCACGTTGATGACCTCGACCGAGCAATCTGTGCTGCCTCCCTGAGTTCCTGCGCCAGCGTCCCCGGCGGCAGCCAGATGGGGGTTGCGTCAGGCGGGGGCGCCGATCTGGCGGCGAGCGGCCCCGGTCCAGATCGTCGTCAAACTCTCGGGGCGCGCGGCCGACCAACGTGCAATAAGCCTCGGCCTGCGCGGCTTTTTGCACGTTGATGACCTCGACCGGGCAACCTGGCTGCCTCCCTGAACTCCTTGCGGGGTCCCCGGCCAGCAGCGCCTCCGCGCCCGGCCAGCATCAACTGGGCGTTGCGTCACTCGGGGCGCGCCGATCTGGCGGCGAGCGCCGACGTGGCGTGCCGGGTCCAGATCGGGGCGCGTGGCGGATCAACGTGCAATAAGCCTCGACCCGCGCGGCTTTTTGCACGTTGATGACCGCGGCCGGGCGATCTAGCCGCCTCCTTGAGTTCCGGCGTGGGCGGCCAGGTCCAGATCGGGGCGTGGGGCCGACCGATCAAGGTGCGATAAGCCTCGGCCTGCGCGGCTTTTTGCACGCTGATGAACCTCGACCGGGCGATCTGGGCTGCCTCCCTGAAATCCTGCGCTGGCTCCCCCGGCAGCAGCCACTTGAGGTTGCTTCACGCGGGGGGCGGCGACCCGGCGGCGAGCAGACCGGGTCCAGATCGTCGTCAGGCTCTCGTGGCGTGGGGCCGATCAAGGTGCAATAAGCCTCGGCCCGCGCGGCTTTTTGCACGTTGATGAACCTCGACCGCGCAATCTGGGCTGCCTCCCTGAATTCCTTCGCTGGCGTCCCCGGACGGGAGCGCCCGCGTCCCCAGC
>JAHEXU010000067.1 GCA_023251975.1 bacterium
CGAGGAGGCCGTAACCCACTACCGCACCCTCGCCAAAGCCCTCCCCGAGCGCTACCTGCCCGAGCTCGCCCAATCCCTCAACAACCTCTCCGTCCACCTCTCCGCCGCCGGCCGAAACCTCGAAGCCCTGACGGCGATCGAGGAGGCGGTCGCCCAGTTCGCCGATTCAGGTTTCGTTGGGTACCTCGTCTTCCAGCGCTCTCGCGCGCGCCTTCGCGACGACCTTTCGACCGCCGTGCTCGCCGATGCGATGGCGGGTTTCGAGGGCCTTTGGGCGGCTGGGGTCTGGCCGCTTGCTCGCGAGGTTCGTCAGTGGATGCGAGGCCTGAGGTCGGAAGATGGGCCCGGATTCGACGCGGCCTGGCCTGACGGCGTCGAGGTGCCGCCGTGGCTCATCGTTCTCGAGCCGGCTGAGGAGGTTGCCCGCGCCGTAGTGGAGTGGATAGGGACGGAGGGCTGGGATGCGTCGGAGGGGTATCTGCGGGGGAGCGAGGCGCTGGTCTGTAGCGATGCCGGCGAGTCGGTGGTTGCGCTGTTTGCAGACGCGAACCCAGGGAACGGGCAGATCGGCACCCACACCAGCCTGCTCGAGCAGGCTCGAAAGGATGGGATCCCCGCGGCGTACGCCCGGCTGCGTAGCGAGCTCCTCGTTGCGGCGCTCCAAGCCCTCGACGATGCGCCCGACGCTGAGCAGCTTCGCGCACTCCTCAGCGGCCCGGGCGCTTCACTGATCACACCCGAAGGAATCGCGCTGATCACCCGGGAATGTGAGATGAAAGACTGGGACCCGATGCTGCGCTCCAAGCTCGCCATCGCCGATCTCGCTTCGCAGCTTGGGGTCGACGAAGCGATCGATGCGATCTCGTCTCCCGAGGCTCTCGCCGCGCTCCGCGACCGCCTCGGCGGCGCCGTCGAATTGAACCTCGAGCGGCTCGCCGCGGGCGACCCCGGGGATCGTGAGGCGAGCATGGTCCATGCGGCGCTCGCACTCGGCGAAGGTCTGCAATCCGAGGCGCAAGCGGGGCTCCGCTGGCTCGACGCTTCGATCGAGCCCTGGGAGCGCCAGGAGACGGCGCGCAGGTTCACCGAGATCGCGACCGAGCGGGGCGTTCGGGCCGATGCAATCGAGGCCGCACTCAGCGCCGCTCGCGCCGGGCGACCAGCGCCGGACGGCGACGCCTAACCGGCGACGCCAGTCCGCTCCCCAACCCCAACCCCGCTGAACTCGTAGTCGTCGAGCGCGAAGGTCTCGGCGGCCGCAAAGGCTTGGCGGGAGCTGGTGAGGCGGAGGAACGGGGTGTCACTATCTGTCGGTGTAGGGCGGAATTGGTGGGCCCCGTCACCGGCCGGGCGCGCCGGGCGACTCAGCCGCCAGCCTATCGATAACCGAGGACTCGCATTCCGTCCTCATGGATTCGCTAGAAACGCGCCTGCAGGGGCTCGGGATCTCTGTTTGCCAGGCGCCGGTCTGGCCCTTGCGATACATGACCGGGTTCTGCTCATGCAGGTTGGCGAACTCAGGTAGTCCCCCCGTGGGGATGGGGAGTTCGATGCCAATCGCTTCGCAGGCCACCCTGATCGCGCCAAGCGGATCGGTAAGCAGCTCCTCGAATCGCAAGATGGGGGTGGGAGCATCACGCTCGCACCACGCCTCAACACTTCGCGACCAATGCCCATAGCTCTTGATCCCGGGCCAGATCAGCTTGGCCATCCGCTGCTGCAAGGACAACCCCCGGAACCGCGGCACGTCGCGACCCCCGACGAAGTGCGCGTGGGAGACGATCGAATCCCGACCGTCTCGGACGATGTGAATCGCAGCGTCCGATGTCGAGGCTTGGTTCAGTTTGTGGGTTCGGATGTAATAGACCTCCGGGCGCTCGCGCAGGAGGTCGAGTAGCTGATCGTTGGAGAGCGTCGCAACCGCGGGCGGAAGACCTGCCAACCGAGTTGATCGCGGTGGGATCGTCCAGTCGGGCGGTAAACCGCCGAGTGCCAGATTCTCGTGGAAGATCGACCCCATCCGAAGCTGCCCGTAGGCGTGAAACAGCGTGAGCATCGTCAGCGTGCTCCCGGAGCGCGGATAAGAAGCAACCCAAACGATCATCGAGAAACCGGGACGGTAGGGCACCTCATGCGAGTCACGCGGGATGCGGATACTTTGGCGGCGGCTGCGACGCATCGGGTCGGTGCTCGATCGTTGCCTGCGGTCAGCCCGTCGTGCGAGACCAACAGCCCTCGGGAGTGGCCGCGACCGGGGGGTGCCACGGCGGGATCTGTGGGGCCGGGGCCGAGATGCCGCCATCGGACCAACCGTTCGCGGGGAGGATCGCCAGCCGGGCAAGGGCCACGGCCGGATCGCCGCAGTCCTGCCGATGCTCGTGGTGCGGTTAAATCAAGGATGCGATGGAGGACCTGCGAATGATCGACAATCCGGCCCGCGGCGGCGTCGCGGAGCTGTCGGCCGCCGAGTCTGCCGCCCTGCAGGTCGAGATCCGACAATTGGCGATTCAGCGCGATGCGGTCATCCTCGCCCACAATTACGAGCTGCCGGAGTTGCAGGACATCGCCGACTACGTCGGCGATTCGCTCGGCTTGTCGCGACAAGCCGCCGCCTCCGAGGCCTCGGTGATCGCCTTTTGCGGCGTCCACTTCATGGCCGAGACCGCCTCGATTCTGTCACCCAAAAAGCGAGTCCTGATTCCGGATCTCGAAGCCGGTTGCTCCCTGGCCGACTCGATCAACCCGCAGCAATTGCGGGATTGGAAGGCCCGCTACCCGGGGGCGAAGGTGGTGATGTATGTCAACACCTCGGCCGAGGTGAAGGGATTGACCGACTATTGCTGCACCTCCTCGAACGCGGTCTCGGTCGTCGAGCACATCTGGGCCGAGCACGGGCCCGATACCGAGATCCTGTTTGGGCCAGACATCTGGCTCGGCGCCTTTGTCGCCCGCTCAACCGGGCTCGACGCTGACCCAGCGCGACGCGGCCGCTTCCATATCTGGGATGGTGAGTGCCACGTTCACGCCGGGATTCGACCCACCGACATCACCGCGATGCGCGCCGAACATCCCGACGCAGAGTTTCTGATCCACCCCGAGTGCGGATGCTCGACTCAGGCGATGGAATACGTGGCGGCGGGTGACATCGAGTCCGACGGGGTCCACATGCTCTCCACCTCGGGGATGCTGCAACACGTTGAGTCAAATCCGAACGGTTCCTACATCGTCGCAACCGAGACCGGGATGATGTATCCGCTGCAAATGGCGGCGCCGCAGGCAAATCTGATCGAGGCCAACCGGATGGCGTTTTGCAAATACATGAAGATGATCACGCTGCCGAAGTTGCGTGATTGCCTGCGCGACCTCAGCGGCGAGGTCAAGGTCGATCCGGAGTTGGCGGCGCGAGCCCGGCTCCCGATCGAGCGCATGGTTGCGATCGGCTGAGCGAATCCCCGATTCCAAGCCGGGTTGGTCGTCCCGAGCCGTTACGAATTACGGCCAAAAGGGACGGGTTAGTTCGCTCCACGGTGGGCCAGGGTCGATCCAGGGGCGAGGACATCGTTGCCCGATCGCGCCCAAATACGAAATCCGGAGAGCCGCGAACGCCGCCGCGCCCTGTTGGTGCGGATGGTGGCGCGGGCCTGCGCCTGGCTCGGCCTGCTGATCAGCGCCACGGTTCTGTTCGGATGGGCATTTGACGTCTCGCTGCTAAAGAACCTTGTTTCCGAATCCGGCGGCGCCAAGGTCAACGCCGCTTTGGCGCTCGGGCTGTGCGCGATTGCATTGCAGATTTACCTGCAGCGGCTGGTCCATCGACCGCCGATTTCGGCTCTGATCCTGGCCGCGTCGGCGGCCCTGATCGGCTTCGCGACGCTGGCCCAGTACCTGCTCGGAATCAATCTTGGAATCGATCAGATCCTGGCCGTCGAGGTCGGAGGCGGCAGCGATAACTTTCCCGGGCGGATGGCGCCAAACACCGCCGCCTGCCTGCTCGTCTTCGCGACCGCACTGGCGATGATCGGCGGCGGCCCTCGCTTCAATCGGGCCGCGAACTTCGGCGGTTTCTCGCTCGCCACGGTTGGGATCCTCGCGGCCTTCGGCCACCTGACCGGCAGTTTCGCGCTCGGCGACGGGGTCGCCTTCGCCGATATGGCGCTGCCGGAGGCGCTGGCGATGGCGTTGCTCGGGATCGGGCTGTTGCTCTCGTATCCGGACGACGGGATCGTCTCGATCCTGACCTCGGATGCGCCCGGCGGCTACGTCGTCCGCCGCCTTCTCCCCGCCACCTTGGTGCTGGCGCCGCTGCTCGGGTTCGGGGTTGAGCTGCTTGTCTCGAGCGGGCTGATCGCCGAACAGATGCGGACCTTTGTCCTGGTCGCGGTCCTGATCGGCCTCGGTGGGTGGGCGGCAGTGCTTTTGGCTGAAGCGCTCAACTGGGCGGACGGAGAGCGCCGCAAGGCCGAAGAGCAGTTTCGAAATGCGTTCGAGAACGCCCCGGTCGGGTTCTTGTTGGTCGACGCCCAGGGCGATATTCAGCAGGCAAACGGCGCCGCGGTCGAGCTGCTGGGCCGAGGCATTCAGACGCTCGCCGGGACGCCGCTTCGCGATTACGTTGACGGCGAGTTTGAACTCGCGATCGTCGAGGCGGTCGATGGCCTGCTGCACGGCGCTGGCGAGATGTTCGACGGTGAGATTCGCTGCGTTGCGGTCGGTGGCCGACGGATCTGGGTATCAGCGGCAATCACGGTGGTCCACAGCGCCCGGGGCCGTCCCGCGCACCTGCTGGTCCAGCTGCAGGATGTCACCGAGCGCCGCGTCTACACCGAGCAACTTGAGTTCGTCGCCCACCATGATCCGCTGACCGGGCTTTTGAACCGGGCGAGCTTTGAGTCCGAGTTGACCCGCTTCGCGTCCGGCGCACGGCCCAGTCCCGCCGCGGTGATTGTTTGCGACCTCGACGGGTTCAAGGCTTACAATGACGCATTCGGGCATCAGGCCGGTGATGAGTTGCTTGCCGCAGTCGCCGAGCAGATGCGCCAGGCGCTGCGGACCAGCGATGTCCTGGCCCGACTCGGCGGTGACGAGTTCGCGATCGTGTTGAACCGAGTCGAGGCCGGTGAGGCACTGGCCGTCGCCGAGAAGTTGGTTGGGTCGGTCCGCGAGACGCCGATGCGCGGAATCGAAGCCGGGGTTCGGCCGGTTACCGTCAGCGCCGGGGTCGCCCTTATCGAACCGGGTGACGGCGACCTCGAGGCGGCGGTGGTCAACGCCGACCTGGCGATGTATGAGGCGAAGATCGACGGCCGCGATCGCACCAAGCTTCACGAGGACAAGGGAAGCCCGAGCCTTCGGGCTGATCGGGTCGGCTGGCTGGAGCGGATCCGTGAAGCCCTCGCCGAAGAGGGGCGACTGCAGCTTTACGCGCAGCCGGTCGTGACCCTGCGGTCGGCTCGCACCGCCTGCCACGCGGTCGAGTTGCGGATGCCGACCGACTCCGGCGAGACGATCGGACCGGGCGCTTTCATGCCGTTCGCGCAGCGCTTCGGAGTCAGCGCCGAACTTGAGCGCTGGCTGATCCACCGGGTGATCGATCTGCTGCCGCGATCGCCGCTGCCGCTCGAGATCAACCTCAGCGCCGCCTCGCTCGCGGCCCCGGAATCGATCGGTCTGCTGAGCGATCGACTGACCGCGAGCGGCGTCGCCCCCCGGCTCAAGATCGCGATCACCGAGCTCGACCTGATCGAAAACGTCGCGCTTGCTCGCAAGGCGATCGAGTCGCTGAGCGAGCTTGGGGTCGGCTTTACCCTGGCCGGCTTTGGGTTCGGGTTCGGGTCGTTGCAGTTTCTCGATCAGCTTCCGTTTGCCTCACTTCGAATCGGCGGCGATTACGTCCAGGGGGCGCGCGAGCGCTCGAACGACCGGCTGGTGGTCGAGATGATCGTTCGGGTCGCCCGCGAGTTCAGGGTCGATGTGGTGGCTGAACGGATCGCCGACATCGAGACGGCCGAGCTGATGCGCGATCTCGGGGTTCGCTACGGCCAAGGCTACGTTCTCGACCGCCCGGTTCCGATTGCCGAGGTGGTTCGCGGGGGCCGGGGGCCGCGGCGCGGGCCGGCGGCGGTGGCGCGTCGGATCGCGCTGCCGCGCGGCGCTTAGTTTGGGCGGCGCGAGCGGCCTGATCTGCGATCCGGCGCAAGGCCTCGGATTGGCAATCGCGCCTGTTAGTGTCCGGACATGTTGGCAGGTGCGGTGCGAGTTTCGGCGGCGGCGGTACTGCTGCTGGCTGCGGCCCTGAAGCTCCGCTCGCCGCGTCAATCACAGGCTGGGATGTCGAGCTTTGGGTTCGAATCACCGCTGTCGCGTCGGCTTGCCTGGGGTGGCGCGATCGCGGTCGAGACGGCCCTGGCGGTGGGTGTCGCCGTCGGGAGTGACGGGGCGGCTTACCTTGCCGCGGCACTTCAAACGATCTTTGCCGCGACAATCGGCTCGGCGATCGGGCGCGGCAAGCTCGGCGCGCACTGCGGTTGTTTTGGGCCTGCATCGAAGGTCGGCTGGATCGGGCTGACCCGCAACCTCGCTCTGGCTGCTGTGTTCGTGATGATCCCGGCCCTCGATGGGGTCGAGCTGAGCAGCCAGGGATGGCTCGCAGTCGGGTTGGTGATCTCGCTCCTGATCAGCGGCGCGCTCGCGCTCGCCTTGGTGGCGTTGGCGCGTGAGGTCGGCATGCTGCGACTGCGTCTTGGGCCGAACTCGGCGCTTGAGATCGCCGAGGAGGGGCCAGCCCTGGGTAGTCGCAGCGGCTTGATCGAGGGCTTTCGCTTCGGCGCTGAGGAGGAGTTCGGGCTGGCGGTCTTCACCTCACCCGGTTGTCGGGTATGTCGAGTCCTGGGGCCGACAATCGAGCTGATCGGACGCGAGCCGCTGGTTGAGTTGGCCCGTTACGAGGAGGATGCCGACGCGGCGGTCTGGCAGCGCGAGGCGATCCCGGGGTCGCCGTTTGCGGTCGTCTTGGAGCGCGACGGGCTGGTCTTGTCAAAGGGAACCTTCAACAACCTGGCGCAGCTTGAAGGCCTGCTCGCTGCGGCGGAGCGACGCCGACGGCAATGGCGAAATGCGCCGCTTGAAGCGGTGCTGCTCGAGCTGAATCGTGACTGAACCTCGAGTCGGGGAGGCGCTGGAGCGACTCGCCGCCGGTTCGTCGCGGCGGGGGTTCCTCGGTCGGCTCGGCTCGGCAATCGTCGGCGCCAGCGCGGCCGGGTTCGTCGCCAAGGCAATCCGGCCCGGCGAGGCCGACGCCTACCATTTCTGCGGTCACACCTATACCACCGATTCCTGCCCGCACCCGATGGGGAAGGCGCTGCCTCGAATCGACTCGAATGGTTTTCCGTTGCGGCCCAGCGACGGTCACCCGGTCGACAATCTTGGTCGCCTGATTAACCAACGTGGCGAGCCGCTCGGCTCCGACGGCAGGGTGTTGCGCGACCCTGACGGCCGTCCGCTCCCTCCTGCACCCCGGACTCCGATCTGCGACAACGTCGGAGCGAAGTTCGGATTCGAAACCTCGATCGACGGCTCCTGGTATCGCTGCTGCGCTGGACGGGTTCGAAAACTGATGGATTGCTGCTCATATAGCGACACCCGAATCAACGGCGACGCTGCCCTGACTGGCTACTGCTACCAGGGCCGGAAGGTCTTTTGCGTCACCTACCTCGACACGAACGTGCCTTGCTGAGCGGTGATGGACCCAGGTGCTCTCCAGGTAACGCTTGCCCTGACGGCGCTGTTGGTCGGCGCGACCGGGACCTGGTCACCCTGCGGCCTCTCGATGATCGAGACGATTGCGCCCTCGGGGAATTCGGGGAGCCGGCGAGTGACTTACGCCGCTTGCCTGACCTTCTTGCCGGGAGCGATGGTTGGGGGCGCAGTTACGTTCGGCCTGCTGGCGCTGCTGGGCGCCGGACTGCAGGGCAAATCGCAGCCGCTCGCCTACGGGCTTGGCGTCGCGGTGGCACTGGCGGCGGCGATCGCCGAGGCCCGTGGCACCGTGATCGTGCCGCAGATTCGCCGCCAGGTCCCCGAGCACTGGCGCCGGGTTATGCCGATGCCCGTGGCTGCGGCCCTCTACGGGGTGCTGCTCGGGCTTGGCTTCACGACTTTCGTCCTCAGCTTCGGTGTTTGGGCACTCGCCGCGCTGGCGCTGCTGGTCGCCGATCCGGCACTCGGTGCCTTGATCGGTGTGTGCTTCGGGATTGGGAGGGCGGTTCCGATTGTCGCGATCGGATTGATTGTCGATCGCAGGGTTGGCCGTGGCGCCCTCGATGCGATGACGATGCGTCCCGGGATTTACCGCGGCGCCCGTGCTGGCGACGCTCTCGCCCTCGTTGCCGTCGCTCTCGCGCTGGTTACCAGCGACGCTCTCGCCGCATCGCGGGATGTCGACCTGGAGGTGAAGCGAGGTGCCGATCCGTCGGTCGCAGCCGACGATATGGTCTTTCAGGGCCCGCACGGCGACGGGTTCTTGGTCCGCGGCCCTCACCGCGAGTCGCTGCCGGGTCGTCAACCCGCGATCGGTGGACCCTACGTCGCGATCGCCAATTCAAACGGGGTGACCCTGCTCGATCGGGGTACCCTGGCGCCGCTGGGGTCATTTGTAACGAGCCGGGTCGACGCGCTCGCCGTCGAGTCGGCCTGGGTTATCTATCGCCGCCGCGAGGACGGAATCGACCTCTTGTTGGCGCGCGCGATCAACACCGCCGGAACCTCGTTCGGCGACCCGATTTTGGTCGCAAGGTCCGATCGCGCTTCGCAACTCGGCCGCCCCGCACTCAGTGCTGGGCGGGTCTACTACGTCCGCTCGCGCCCGCGCACCAACGCGCTGGTGCGGCACGCGATCGCCGACGACGAGACGACGACCCTGGAGCGATCAAACCGGGTCGCACTCTCAAATCCCGCTGTTGCGGGGAAGCGCCTCGCATACGTAGTGAGGTCGCGACGCCACCAATGGGTGCGACTGCGCCGGGTCGGTGGCGGCCACGCGGCGCGGACAATCTATTCCCTTCCCGGCCACCGGCGCCAGATCTGGTCGACCGCTCTGACCGCCGATCGTCTCTACCTAACCGTCCTGTCACGGTCCGGGGCAAGCAAGCTGCTCTCGAGCGGATATTGACGCTCAGCGTGGCGCCCGCAGCAACGACAACGGCAGGTCCGCGACTCCAATCGCGCGATAGAGGATGATGCTCGGCGCCTCGATTCGCCACTTGTCGCGGTGGTTGACGAGGTAGATCAGGTCATCTTCGAAGGACGAGTTGCCGCGGTCGGTAAACGAGGTCGCGATCGGGATCGTCACCCGGGCGCTGCGCCCGTCAAATCGAATCGCCGGAGCCCTCCCGAGCTCAACCGACTCGAAGACGGGGAGTCCGCGAGGATCGGCGTAACCGATCGAAGCCGACAGGGAAGCCGAGCAGTTCGCTCCTCGGACCGGCAGATCAACCCGGTCGAGCGCGCCGTCGACAAACAGGTCGCAGAGCGCCGCGCCATCACGTTCGTTGACCGCCGTCGCGTAGTTACCGACGACCTGTCTGACCGCGGCAAGCCTTTCTGCCGGCCGCTTTGCCCGCCGAGGGTGGGCCGTCGCTGCTCCGTCGCGGCCCTCACGAGCGGAATCCGCCAAGGCTGGGTTGGAGCCGATTGTGGTGGTCGACACGGCCTCGGTCTGGGACGAATCCGGCGGCGATTCATCCCCCTCAACGGCTCCGCTTTGCCCGCAGCCGCCGCCGAGCAGCCCAAAGATTGCCGTTGCCGCGACGGTTGCAAGGAAACGCGCCATCCCTCGATTCCAGCAGAAGACCGGTGGCCATCGCGGCGGGCCGCTCCTCCAATCAACTCCGCAACTTGCGGGGAAACGTCCGCTTGTCGGCTCCGAAACCGGCCAGACGCTGGGCGAACGGTGGAAGTCGCCACTATCCTCGCCCCGGTGAACCATCTGCGACCAGTGCCAGATCCGAAGCCGATGCCGAGCACGCTCGACCCCGAATCCGCCCCGGGGATCGCCGAGTTGGGCCTCTGGGCGACCGTTTTGCGGACCGACTGCGTCCGCATGTTGGCGGTTGCCAAGTCGGGCCATCTCGACAGCTCGCTGAGCGCCGCCGACATCGTCGCGGCGCTCTTTTATCGGGTCTTGCGCCACGACCCGAAGGACCCGAGTTGGGCCGATCGTGATCGCTTCGTACTCTCAAAGGGCCACGCGGCCCCGATCCTCTATGCGGCACTGGCCCGTCACGGCTACTTTCCGCTGGCTGATCTGATGGGGCTTCGCAAGATCGGTGAGCACCTGCAGGGCCACCCCGACATGGGACGCA
The DNA here is from genome assembly GCA_023251975.1 of bacterium. GTDB lineage: Bacteria > Actinomycetota > Thermoleophilia > Solirubrobacterales > 70-9 > JAHEXU01. The sequence continues at coordinate 10,359 of JAHEXU010000067.1, forward strand.
CCCCCGGAGTTGAGGTCTCGACCGGCTCGCTCGGCCAGGGACTTTCGATGTCGCTTGGGGTTGCCCTGGCGATGGATCTCGACGGGCGTGAGGACCAGCGGGTTTATTGTCTGATGTCCGATGGTGATTGCCAGGAGGGGCAGAGCTGGGAGGCGGCGACCGCCGCCTGCCACTTCGCTGATCGCGGTGGTCGGCGTCTCACCGCGATTGTCGATTACAACCACCTGCAGACCGACGGGACAACCGAGCAGGTGATGGACATCGGCGACATGCGGGGCAAGTTTGCGGCGTTCGGCTGGGACAGCGTCGAAATCGACGGCCACGATATGGCCGCGATCGTCGATGCCCTCGAGGCAACCCGAGGCGCCGATCGACCGGCGGCGATCGTCTGTCAAACCCGCAAGGGCCGCGGCGTTGCCTCGATGGAGGGCCGGTTCGGCTTCCATGGCAAGCCGCCGACGCCGGAACAGGCGGTCGAGGCCCTGGAGGAGCTTGAGGCGAAGTTGGCTTCCCAGATGGCCGAACTTCAGTTGACACGACGCGGAGAGGAGCACTGATGGCCGGTTCTGGAGAACCGAGTGCGACCCGAAACGCATACGGGGCGGCGCTCCTCGAGCTGGGACGTGACCACGCGGAGGTCGTGGCGCTCGACGCCGATCTCTCGGTCTCGACCCAGTCGGCCAAGTTCGGGGCGGAGTTTCCCGATCGCTTCTTCAACGTCGGAGCCGCTGAGGCAAATATGATGTCGATTGCGTGTGGCCTTGCTGCCACCGGGAAGCGACCGTACTGCTCAACCTTCGCGATCTTCGCGACCGGGCGTGCTTATGACCAGGTCCGACTCGGGATCGCCCACAACGAGTTGCCGGTCCGGATTGCCGCCAGCCACGGCGGGGTTTCGCTGGGCGAGGACGGGGCCTCACACCAGATGATCGAGGACATTGCGTTAATGCGGGCAATGCCCCGGATGCAGGTGATCGTCCCCGCCGACTACAACCAGGCCTACCGGGTCACCCTCGATTCCTACACCGACGATGCCCCGCAGTATCTGCGCTTTGGCCGACCCGCAACCCCGGTCGTCTACGACGAGGTTCCGGCCGAGATCGGCGACGGGGCCGATGTATTGCGTGAGGGATCCGATGTCTCCTTGATCGCGTGCGGTCACATGGTGTGGCGGGCGCTCGAGGCGGCTGATCGGCTGCAAAGCGAAGACGGTGTCTCAGCCGAGGTCGTCAACGTCTGCGTGATCAAGCCGATCGATTCGCAGACCGTGCTTGATTCGATCGCCAAGACCGGCGTCGCCGTGACCGCCGAAGAGCACCGGATCGTCGGCGGCCTGTCCGACGCGGTCCGCCAGGTCGCTGCCGAGCGCCATCCGGTGCCGATCTTCGCGGTCGGGATGGGTGACGAGTTTGGCGTCTCGGGCACCGGCGAGGCCTGCATGGAGCACTTTGGACTGACTGCCCGCGGGATTGCCGACCGTGCGCGCGAAGCGCTGCTGCTGAAGCCGATCGTCTCGCATCCGCCACTTCACCGGCCCGATTGGATCTAACCCAGCCGATGTTTGTACGGCTGCGACGCGCGGTCGTTCCCCAAAGTCGCGCCGCCGCTGGCCGATCAAGCGCTCCCCCCTGACGAACCGGCACCGATGATGCGGTGCGTCGGCGCCGTGTTCGGAGAGCGAGTCCGGTCCCGGACCGCTCGACGCATTCCGAGCGGGGTCAGAGCACCGGTTGCGGCGCTGACGGAGATCGCGGCGGTGCATGGGCCGGCCAGCCAACCGGGCGCAGCGGCGATCACCTCCTCTGATAGTGAGGCTCCCCTCGCTGTCCTGGCCGCCCCCCGCCCAGGTTGCCCGGGTCAGGCGCGCGGACCGGGCAGGTTGCGAAATTCGAACTCTGCGGGTTCGCGGCCCGCTTGGATGAACCAGCACTCGCCCGATTGCGGGCCGGCGAACAGGCGCAGGACAGTTGTTGCCACCAGCGCCGGGTCAATGATCGGCAGTCCCTGCTCGACCAGGTGCTGACGAAAGCCGGCGATGATCGGCGTGTCGGCAAATCCGGGACAGATGGCGTTGATTCGGATCCCCTCCGTTCGGAGCGATGGTCCGAGCGAACGGACCAATCCGACGACCGCGTGTTTGTTGGCCGCGTAGATCGGGTCGTAGGGGACTGAGGTCAGCCCGGCAAGCGAGGAGGTGGCGACGATCGCACCGCCCGGCGCTGCCCCGTCGCTTCGGTTCAGCATCGCGCGACGCGCAAGGTGAACCCCGAATGTAACGCCGTCGAGGTTCGCACCCATGGCGCGGCGGTAGAGCGCCAGGTCGAAGTCGTCGCCGATCCCACAGCCGGTCGAAACACCCGCGTTGAGGAATGCTATGTCGAGTCCACCACCCGCCTCGGCGATCGCAAACAGTCGCTCGTTGTCGGCCAACTCGGAGACATCAGCGTGACAAAACTCAGCGCCCAACTCGGCCGCGACGGCCCTGCCCCCCGGCTCGTCGAGGTCGGACAAAACCAACCGAGATCCGGTTTTCGCCAGGGCTCGGGCCGTAGCCAAGCCGAGCCCCGAGGCCGCCCCGGTCACGATCGCGAGCTTGCCGTCGAACTGTTTCGTTGCGATCTCCACCGCGCCCAGTTTTTCAGCTCTCGGACCCGAGTGCCGCGCGAGCCCTTAGCCTCGATCGAGGATTAGCGCTATCGAGCCCCAGGTTCGGCGACCCCGGGTTCGCGGCGGCTGTGGCCGATCGGCAAACCGGCGGCCCGGCGGGAATCATCGGATAGGTGGCGGGCGCGGCGGCGGACGTAGAGGCGGCGCTGGACGTAGAGGGTGATCAGGCCGCTCAACAGGATCGTCAGCATGTTGATCGTGAGTTGAAGGATCGCGCCCCAACAATCGTCGTAGTTGCCGTAGGCGGCGGCGACGGCGATGTTGGCGGCGGCCGGGATGGTGGTGACCGAGATCAGGACTCCGACCAAAGCGCTTGATTTCGCCGCGGTCAGGCTCAGCATCCCGACGATCCCGGCGAGTGCGGCGATGTAGAAGCTGAAGAAGTCGGGGTGGGCGATGAATTGGGTGAAGGGGTGGGTGTCGGCGTCGATCGCGCTCGGCGCAACGTCGCCCAAGCGCAGCAGCAGGGTTGCGATCCAAGTCGCCCCGATCCCGACCGGGAATCCGATTAGCAGGCTGCGACCGGAGCGCTTTGCGAGGTCCGGATGGCGATTGACCATCGCCACGCAGAGTCCGGCGATCGAGCCGAACTCGGGGCCCACCACCATCGCACCGATGATCAGGATCGTCTGGTCGAGCATGATCCCGGCGCCCCCGATCATCATCGACAACGCCATGAAGATCAGGAAGCTGTGCGACAGCTCGACCCCGTCGTGGGTTCGGGCCGCGACCTGCTCCCAGACCACCGGGTCAGCACCGATGATGTCGGTTGCGGCCGCCTCGGCGGCAAGCGCCGCTGAGGAGATCGCCGAGTCGATTTCCTCGATCGCGATCGATCCCTCGGTGTCGATGTTGAGTTCGCGAAGATCCGCGATCAGCAGGCTCGCATCCTCGCGAGCGACATCGCACAAGATCACATCCCCGACCGGCCGACGCGCCGCTCGCTCGAGGTAGACGAGGTTGCAGACCGTCGGGGTCGCGTCGAGCAGATCGAGGGCGTGCTCGGACTGGTAGGCGGGAACGACGATCCGCAGGTGGATCATGTTGGAAAGCTACCTCTTGGCCCGTCGGCGGGGCCCCGCCCGCTGCCGCTGCGAGCGATCACGCCGCAGCCGTTCGCCCATTTAGGGCTACGGATCAGCGCTATCATTAGGGTTTGCTAATGTTTCACCGGCACAGGACCGGCGCGGGAATAATCCAGCGCGGGAAGGAATGCGGGTCGCTCCGCAGAAGACCGGAGAGCGTATGGCCAGGAAACAAATCCGCAGCAATCAAATCCCCGCTCAATCGCCCCTGCCAGCCCGGCGCGGCGCCGGAGCACCGCCGCCACTGGTCGAGCTTCGCGAGGCGACGGTCGTCTATCCGGACGGCCACGTTGGCGTCGAACGGATCTCGGTCCAGATCGCGCGCGGCGAGTTTGTCTTCGTCGTCGGCGCCACCGGTTCGGGTAAGTCGACCTTTATGAAGCTCCTGCTGCGCGATGTTGAGCCCGCATCCGGCCAGGTTCTGGTTGCTGGCCGTGACATCAACGCGCTGACGCCGAATCGAATCCCGTACCTGCGGCGCCGAATCGGAACCGTTTTCCAAGACTTCAAGCTGCTGCCGAATCGGACCGTCTTCGACAATGTTGCCTACGCCCTCCAGGTGACCGGGGCATCGCGCGAGGAGATTAAGCGCCAGGTTCCGGAGATCCTGCGGTTGGTCGGCCTAGCCGCGAAGATTCGCAACTTCCCCGACGAGCTGTCCGGCGGCGAGCAGCAGCGCGTCTCGGTTGCCCGCGCCTTCGTCAATCACCCGCCTCTCCTGTTGGCCGACGAGCCGACCGGAAACCTCGACCCCGAGACCTCGATCGGGATCATGCAGCTCCTCTACCGGATCAACCTGACCGGGACCACGGTCATCGTCGTTACCCACGACCGCGAGATGGTCGACAAGATGCGTCGTCGGGTTGTCGCACTCCACGAAGGGCGCCTGATTCGCGATGAGGCGGCCGGAATGTATACCGAGGAAGAGTCGACCACCGAATTCGGAATTCGGATGCGTGCCGAAATGGGTGTCCGCGAGGGCCATACCAACGGCAAGTCCCGCCATGTCCATCACGCCTCGCTTGGAGACAACTAAATGGGTTCCTTCCCGTTCTTTCTTAAGGAGGCAGTCGCCGCGCTGCGTCGAAACGCCGCCCCGAGCATGGCCGCGGTCGTCACGATCGCCGTCACCGTCCTGCTTGTCGGCGTTCTGATACCGGTTGTCTTCTTCGCCCGCGATAAAACGAGCGATGTCCGCGATCAGCTCGGTCTCGAGGTTTTCCTGACCACGAACGCGAGTCGCGACGATATTGCGTCAATCAAGCAGAAGCTTACGTCGACCCCTCACATCGAGGACATCAGCTTTGTCTCGCGGAAGGCCGCGATCGAGTCGGTCCCGGAAGAATTCACCGACAGCCTTGGCCAGAAAAATCCTTTGCCAGCCTCGTTTTTTGTCAAGCCTGATGACCCCGACAACATCGAGGCTATTCTGTCGCTGCTGTCGCCGGTCGGCGCGGCTGGAGTGCCGATTCCGTTCAGCAAGGCGGTTGACGAAATCAGCGCCGCCCGCGATGCCTCGACCAAAATTCGCGATGTCACCTCGGGACTTCAGACCTGGCTGATCGTGATCGTCGTCATGCTCACCCTGACCTCGCTGCTGCTGGTCGGCAACACGATCCGACTCTCGATCTACGCTCGACGCCGCGATATCGAGGTGATGCGCCTGGTCGGTGCGACCGGCTGGTTCATTCGATGGCCGTTCGTAATCGAGGGTGTTCTGGTCGGCCTGTTCGGCGCGATGATCGCCTCGTTCTTCCTTTGGCTCGGCTGGATTACGGTTGCCAAGCCCTCCGCCGAAAACTTCAGCTTCCTCTCTGACTTTTCGGCGCCGTCGTTTCAGCTCGAGATGCTGGAGTTGATCGTCGGCTCGATTGCGGTCGCCGCGCTCGGCAGTGGCGTCACCCTGCGGCGGTTCTTGCGGGTGTGAGCGGCGATAACGGCTCATCCCTCGATGGTGAGCGTAGTAAGTTCTGGAGCGGCGTTGCCGTCGGTGCGGCCACGGCCCTGCTGGTATATGGGATCTTTGATTCGCTCGGGGTGGGCATCGGTAACGGCTCGAAGCTGCCAGCGCAGGACGCGATTGACCTGATCAGCGAACGCTATTGGAAGCCCACCACCCCCGAAGAACTCGAGTCGGCCTCGATCGAGGGCGTGATCGAGCGCCTGAAGAAGCGCACCAAGGACCCCTTCAGCCACTACTTCACCGCGGAGGAGTTTGATCGTTTTCAGGCCTCCTCGCACGGTGAGTTCACCGGAATCGGGCTCGCCGTCGTCGAGGTCCGACGCGGCCTCGAGGTCTCTTTGGTCTATGAGAACACGCCGGCGAAACGGGCTGGGATCGAGCGGGGCGAGATCATCACCGAGGTGAACGGGAAATCGATCGCCGGGGTCTCCTCCGATGTCGCGACCGCCGATATCAAGGGCGAGCCCGGAACCACCGTTGAGATCGAGGTTTTCAACCCCCGGACCTCGCGGCATCGCACCCTCGAGATCGAGCGGGCCGCGGTTCGAATCCCCGCCGTGACCGGCAAATTGATCAAGCGCGACGGCAAAAGCATCGCTTACGTTCGCCTTGCCTCGTTCAGTCAGGGCGCCAACGAGGAGGTCCGCGATCAGGTCGAAGCGCTGCGTCGACGCGGCGCGAGCGGCCTCGTGTTCGACCTTCGCGGCAATCCCGGTGGGCTGCTCGAAGAGGGCGTCTCGGTTTCGGACATCTTCGTTGACGACGGGCTGATCGTTTCGACCCGCGAGCGCGACGCCGAGCCGGAGCGGTTCAGCGCTGCAGGAGATGCCCTGGCTGAGCAGCCTACGGTCGTCCTGATCGACTCCGGGACCGCATCGGCTGCCGAGATCGTTTCGGCGGCGATGTCCGACCACGAGGTCGCCACCCTAATTGGCGAGCAGAGCTTCGGCAAGGGGACCGTCCAGCAGGTGATCCCGCTCGATGGCGGTGGTGCGATCGACATAACGATCGGCGAGTACTTCACCTCGGACGGGATCTCGCTGGCCGGCAACGGGATCAAGCCCGACATCCACGCGCCCGACAAACTTGCTACCGATCGCGACGAAACGCTCGAGCGGGGGCTGCGCGAACTGTTCGCTCGGCTCTAGTCTGCGGTCGGTGGGGCAACGGTCGAACGAGCAGCGCGAGCCGAGGGTTCTCGTAGTCGAGAGCCGTGGTCGCTTCCTGGTTGGACGACCGCTGTTTGTGCGCGGGCCGCAGATTCCGCTCGGCGGTGGCGCCCGTGCCCGAGCTGGCGAGATCATCTCGGTTTCTCACCGCGGCGGTCGAGCGACGGTGCGGGCGGTACTCGGGCGTCCCGATCGAATCGACGACGTGCTGACGGCGTTGCTGGTCGACGCGGGTCTGCGCCCGAGCTTCGCGGATTCGATTGAAGCCGAGGCGAGTACCGCGGTTGAGGCGGCCGCCGCCGAACAACGACCGCGCGACGATCTCAGGGCACTGCCGACATTCACCGTCGATCCGGCGAGCGCTCGCGACTTCGACGATGCCGTCTCTGCCGAGCGCGACGGTGACGGGGTCGTTGTCCGGGTTCACATTGCCGATGTCGCCGCCCATGTCAAGCCCGGCAGCAAGCTGGAGGCCGAGGCGAGGAGTCGCGCCAACAGCACCTACCTCCCCGGCAATGTCTCCCCGATGTTGCCGCGAATCCTCAGCGACGGTGCGTGCAGCCTTGAGCCCGGTGTCGATCGCCTCGCGGTCAGCACCGAGCTGCGATTCAATGGCAGCGGCGGCCTAATCTCGACCTCGTTCTTCCGCAGCTTGATTCGCTCCGATGCTCGGCTCGATTACGACCAGCTCGATCGAATTTTTGCCGGAACCGAGGCGGCACCTTCCGAGGTCGCAGAGCCGATCGAATTGGCGCGGGCGGTCGC
>JAHEXU010000226.1 GCA_023251975.1 bacterium
GTTCCCCCACCGTCGAGCCTTCGATCGACCGGACCGCCGCCGGGCCCGCGACAGGGCGGGCGGCCGGGGTCCTGACCGGGCGGGCGGTCGCCGGAGAACCGCCGGTCGCGGAGGAGGCCGCCGAGCCCGCGACCGGGCGGGCTGTCGCGAAGGCACCGGTTGGGCGGGCCGTCGCGAAGGCACCGGCTGGGCGCGCCGTCGCCAAGGCAGCGGCCGACCGGGCCGTCGGGAAGCCACCGGCCGACCGGGCCGTCGCGAAGCGGCCGGGCCGAATTCGCCACCGGGGCCGCCGCCTCAAGTGGCGGGCGCGGCGAGTCGGGCGTGCCCTGGGGCGGGCACCTCGGGCGGCGCGACGGACGATCGCTCGCGCCTACACCCCGGCGCTCGGATCGGCTGTTCAGCATCCGCCGCGTTCGATCGTGGTTCCGGCCCGCTACCGGCGCGCAAAGTCGCCCGCGCAGCCGGCTCGGATTTCGATCGTGACCGCCGGGCGCGCTCATCCGAGAGCGCTCGAGCGGACCCTGCTAAGCGTTTCCGAGCAGGGCTACCCGCTGCTCGACCACCTGGTTTGCCTGACCGACCAAGGCGACGATCCGCGGGCCAAGGCGGCGGCCCAGCTCCTTTCGTCGCACCGCTCGAATCTCGCCTACCTCTCGACGAGTCCGAACGGCGGCCGGGTGACGGCGCTGAATCGCGGCTTCGACGAAGCGGTCGGCGACGTTCTCTGCCTGCTCGAGCCGGGCTCGGTTCTGCTTCCGGGCGCGCTCGCCTTTGCGGCGCGCTATCTCGAAAGGCACCCCGAGGTGGATGTTGTTTACGGGCACCAGTTGCTGATCGACGGCAACGGTTGCGAGGTTGGACGGTGGCTTTTGCCGCCGCATCGCGACGAATCGCTGCAACAGGGTGGCTGGATCCCGCCTTCGGGATTGTTCTGGCGGCGGCGTTCTTGGGAAGCCCTCGGCGGTCGGATCGAACCGGGCCGCTCGGCGGCGCAAAGGCTGGTCTCGGCGCTCGTCGAAACCGGGTCGCTGCCGGCGCGAGCGCCGCGCTTTTTCGCCGCGACTCAGATCTCGTCGCCAAGCGCGGCCGCCCCCGACCCGGCGCTCAGCTCCGCCGCCTACCGGCGTCGCCACCTGACCCTGCAAAAGCTGCACCGCGCTCATCTTCTGCGGCACTGATCGAATGGCCGAGGAAGTCCCCGGTTGGCTCGCCTCCGATGATTACGAGTCGGTACGGGCGCGGGTGCCGATCGTTTGCGTCGATCTGATCCCCTACTTCGCCGCTCGGCCTGACCCGTACCTGTTGATCAGTCGCGGCGATGGCGCTGATCGGACCCCGGGACCGGGGTGGTGCTGGGTTGGCGGTCGAGTTCGTCGCCGAGAAGCGCTGGCGTCGGCGGCTCGCCGCCATCTGGTCGCAACGCTCGGTCCCGAGGTTGCGGTTGCGAGGGCGGACTGGACCGCCCCCGACGCGGTGACCGAACTGCTTCCCGTCGGCGCGGCGATCGGGCCGCCCGGGAGCGCCCCCCGCGATCCCAGGATGCACGCGATTTCGCTCTGCTGGGTGATCGATTGCGGTGGATCTCCAATTGCGATTGGCGAAGCCGCGAAGCTCGGTTGGTTTTCGGCTCCGGATCTGGGTGTCGAGTCGGGCCGGTTTGCCTTCGGCCTCGGCGGGGTGATCACTCGGATTGTCGAAGCCGACGCCGCTCGGCGGGCCGATCCCATAAAGTCAGGCGGGTCCAGGGCAAGCAAAGGGGATGGATGAATCCGGAGCGGATCAAGAGTAACGCGGCGTTTCAACTCGGTTGGTACTACCGGCTCGAATTGGCGCCGGGCCTTTTTACCCCCGGCGTTGACCATGCCGGAGTGGTCCAGACCCGCGATCTTTTGGAGCGGACCGATGCCGAAAATGGTGGCTGCGACGGTGGCCCGGCGAGCTGCCTCGATATCGGGCTGCAGGAGGGGATGATCCCGCTCCTGCTGGCGCGCCGAGGGGTCAATGATGTCCTCGGGTATGACCGCGCGCTTCGCACGAGTCGACTAAATTTGGTCGAAAGTGCGCTCGATCACAAGTTCGATTTGATCGGCGGAATGTCGCTCCAGCAGCTCCCGGCGGCGCTCAAGCAGGCTGGACGCGGACCGTTTGACCTGGTGGTTTTCTCCGGGGTCGCTTACCACATGTTCGATCCGATGGGCGGCCTCGCGGTGGTTCGCGGACTGGTTCGGGACGGCGGAATCTGCGTTTTTGAGACGACGGTCGCTTTCGACGACAGCGACGCCATGTTCTTCAACAGTCGCGGCCGCTTTACCCCTCAAGGCCTCTGGTTCATGACTCCAAGCTGCGTCGACTATCTGCTGCGGTTCGTGCATTTTGAACCGCTCGACGCCGTCTTTTTGAGCGGTCAGCCGGCGAAGGGCGCCAAGCCCGCCCAGGGTCGGATCGCGGTCGCCTGCCGGGCGGTCCCCGATGCGGTCTCGGCGGGCGGCGACGAGTGGATCAGCGCCTACGGCTTCTTGAAAGACTTCGCCGAGTTCCTCGACTGGGAAGCGCTAAAACTAAAAAACGAGGCGCCGCCGGTCGGCTATAACGCTGAGCGCAAGGGGCTGGTTCGGCGCGACGACGGCTCGCTCGACATCGGCGCGACCGTCGCCCAGGGCTCGCCGCTGCGGATCGACCGCGCTCGCACCAACCTTGGCCTCGGCGACAAGTACTGAGCTCGATTCACCGATCCGGACGGCGAATCCCCGGGTCATCCCAGCGCTCCCAGATTGGCCTGGCACGCGGATTCACTCGACCGGCTCGATCGACGGACGCTCAAATCAGGGGTTCCGCGGGTCGCGCAGCGCCTCGCCTCCGAAGACCGAAACGGCCGAGCGCCGCCCGAACCGGAACGCGGCGCGCTCGTGCAGGTAGCCGGGGACGCTGCGGAAGCGAAACCGATCGACCCGCGACTTCGCCTCGTCGACGCTGACCGGCCGGGCGTGTCGGCGATTGCGAATTCGGTCGAGTTCGGCGCTCGCGACGGTCCACAGGCGCTCGGTTCGCTGCAGCGGGTGGTAGCGGTAGGCGCCGAGAAATCGCGGTAGGCGGACCAGGGTTGCGTCGCCGAGCTGGAAGCGTGAGAACAGCTCCCAGTCGTAGGCGACCTCGAAGCTTTCATCGAGGCCGCCGAGCCGATCCCACAGCGAGCGGCGCCAAAACGCCGTCTCCTGGGGCAGGTAGTCGAACCACTGCAGGGTGTCCTCGCAGTGCTCGGGGGTGACCCAGAGGCCGATGTCGTTGTCGGCGTCGTCGAGGATGATTCGATGGCCGTAGACGAGGTCGACCTCCGGATGTCGCCGAAAGTACTCGGCGACGTAGGACAGCGACCCTGGGAGCAGCAGATCGTCGGAGTTGAGCCAGGCCATTAGCTCGCCGCTTGTCTTTGCAAAACCTTGGTTGATCCCGTTTGCCGGGCCGCGGTCGGGGCCCTCGAGCAGGGTCAGCCCCGATCCGAAAGAGCGGGCGATTTGATCGCCACCGTCGCTTGAGCCGCCGTCTTTGACGATCAATTCGAGCGCCGGGTATTCCTGGCCGAGTACCGACAGCAGGGTTCGCTCGATAAACGCCGCCGAATCACGCAGCGGGGTCACGATCGATATCTTCGGCGCCGGTTGAGGTGGTTCTGCGGCCAGGTATGCCCTCGGCACCATCAGACGCCGGGGCCTGTACTGGCCACCCGGCTGGCCAAGTCGAGGCTTCAGCGCCTGCGGCCAGAGCGCTCGGGTATTCCGGAGTAAGCCGCGGCGCCGCTCGCCCGTCGGTTCGTCAGGCGGTTCGTCGGGCCAGCCGTCGAGATCATGAATCGGCCGCGCGTCTGGACCGGCGGCAGGGCCGCTCATGGCTGGGACGGAGCCTCGCGATCGTCTCGAAAGGCCGACCTGACGACCTCACTGCCGACGATCAACTCGCCTGTCAACTTCGCTTGTTCGGTCCCCGGCCGCATTACCAACTTCCCCCTTTCGTGTAACGAACAGAGTAGTCGCTACGGTGCGCCTTGGCGGTGGCGCGCTCGGCCCGGGCGGGGCGGCGCTTTCGTGGATCCAGGCTCAAGGGGGATCGAGCTTGGCGTGCAGCTTGCGGAGGGACCGCGACAGAATCTGTTGCACGTTGGCGACGCTGAGCTCGGTCAGGACCGCGATCTCGGGTCCGTTCAGCTCGGCTCCGAAGCGCAGCGCGATCAGTTCGCGCTCGCGGCTGCTCAGCGACGCCAGCGCGCTTTCGAGCGCCGGGTCCAACCCGAGTTGGGCCGACTCCTCGAGCGCGGGTGCGATCAGGGCGCCGTCGTGCCGCGCCGCGGCCGACTCA
>JAHEXU010000068.1 GCA_023251975.1 bacterium
ATCGCCGACTCGCGCTCGGTTCGCGGCGCCCGAGGCCTGGTGAGAAGAGCCCGGTGACGGGAGACTGTCACGCCGGGATCTGTGGGAGCCGGGGGCTGAGATGCCCCCGGCGACCCGACAGTGCGGTCCGGAAAACCGACCCAACGGGCTGAGTTGTGACACCTTGCTACCGCCAGCTAATACAGCGGCGTTCGAGCCACGAGCCCCCAACACTCGATACGATCGTCGCTGCGGACGCCGCAGGTGTAGGAATCGCCACCGGCGACCGACTTGAAGACACCGGTGGGTGGGGAGGATTCGCGGGAATAGTCACTGCCCCAGCAGGCGACGGTGTCGTCGCTGCGGACTCCGCAGGTGTGGAAGTTGCCCGCAGAGACGGACTTGAAGGTCCCGGTGGGCGGGGAGGATTGGCCGGAATAGTCATCGCCCCAGCACGCCACCGTGTTGTCGCTGCGGACCCCGCAGGTATGGAATTTGCCCGCGGAAACTGACTTGAAGGTGCCGGACGGAGGGGGGGCTTGGCCGAAGCGACCATCGCCCCAGCAGGCGACGGTGTTGTCGCTGCGGACCCCGCAGGTGTGGTAGTAGCCCGCGGCGACCGACTCGAAGGTGCCGCTGGGCGGGGTCGATTGGCCGAACAAGTTGTAGCCCCAGCAGGCGACGGTGCCGTCCGGGCGAACTCCGCAGGTGTGGTGAGGGCCCGCAGTGACCGACATAAAAGCACCGCTGGGCGGGGTAGACTGGCCGTAACGATTACGGCCCCAGCAGGCGACAGTGTCGTCGCTGCGGACTCCGCAAGTGTAGTGGTAGCCCGCGTCAACCGATTTGAAGGCACCGGTGGGTGGGGACGATTCGCCGTAGGTTTTACGGCCCCAGCAGGCGACGGTGTCGTCGTTGCGTAGCCCGCAGACGTGATAGTTGCCCGGAGAGACCGACTTGAGGGTGCCGACGGGAGGAGTCGATTGACCGTATTCGTCGTAGCCCCAGCAGGCAACGATGTCGTTGCGCCGGACTCCGCAGCTGTGGTGGTAGCCCGCGGAGACCGCCCTGAAGGCGCCGGGGGGTGGGGTGGATTGGCCCCTACGATTCTCGCCCCAGCAGGCGACGGCGTCGTTGCGGCGGATGCCGCAGCTGTGGTGGTAGCCCGCGGCGACGGACTTGAAGGATCCGCTGGGTGGGGTGGATTGGCCGTACCGATTACTACCCCAGCAGGCGACGGTGTCGTTGCGCCTGACGCCGCAGCTGTGGTGGTAGCCCGCGGAGACCGCCCTGAAGGCGCCGGGGGGTGGGGTGGATTGGCCCCTACGATTGTCGCCCCAGCAGGCGACGGTGTCGTTGCGGCGGATGCCGCAGCTGTGGTGGTAGCCCGCGGCGACGGACTTGAAGGTGCCGGGCGGAGGGGTGGATTGGCGGAAATCGTCACGGCCCCAGCAGGCGACGGTGTCGTTGCGGCGGACGCCGCAGGTGTGGAAGAAGCCCGCGGAGACTGATTTGAAGGTGCCGGGCGGAGCGGTGGATTTGCCGAAACCGTCACTGCCCCAGCAGGCGACGGTGTCGTCGCTGCGGACTCCGCAGGTGTGGCTGAGACCCGCGTCAATCGACTTGAAGGCGCCGGGGGGCGGGGTGGATTGCCCGTATTTGTTGTAGCCCCAGCAGGCGACGGTGTCGTCGCTCCGAATCGCGCAGGTGTGAAGGGAGCCTGCGGCGACCCGCCCGGCGGCACCGCCGGGTAGGCCGCTGGTCGCAACTCGCGGTTTTCCCTCGGGCTCGCCTGCGTGTGCCGGTGTTGCGACAAAGATCGCGGCGACCGAGATGACTGCGAGGCCCAGAAGGGTGCGGGAAGGGTCGGCGCGGTTGCTCATGGATTGTCCATATTGCAGGGTACCAGCTTTCCAGGGTACCAGCTTTCGCCGCGCTTCACCCAACCGACTTGCGCGATCGCACAAGCATCGGGCCGCAGGGCGGTCCTGAAACCCCACCCAAGGGGTTGAGTTCGCACACCTTGTTACCGCCTACCACCGGGGAAAGTGCAAGACTTCGCAGTTGCCAGCGGCGCTGTCGCGGAATCCCAGCTCGGCGCTGTGTTGTTCTGGCCGCACTGAATTAGATCGCGGGCGTCGCCTTGGGTGTTGGCGCGGCGGTCCGGCCTGCCGGGCGGCCGCACCTCAGGCTCACATTTCGTTAGTCATCTGCCCCGGGGGGGGCGGCGAGCGTCGCCACCCAGCGCGGCCAGAGCTTTAGTACAGTGGCGTTCGAGCCTCGCGCCCCCAACATGTGACACCCCCGTCGCTACGGACGCCGCAGGTGTGAAAGGAGCCCGCGGAGACCGATTTGAAGGCGCCGGTGGGCGCGGTGGATTGACCCCAAGAATTACTACCCCAGCAGGCCACGGTGTCGTTGCGCCGGACGCCGCAGGTGTGACGGCGGCCCGCGGAGACCGACTTGAAGGCGCCGGTGGGCGGGGAGGATTGACCCCTGCGATTAAAACCCCAGCAGGCGACAGTGTCGTTGCGCTGGACGCCACAGGTGTGCTGGTAGCCCGCGGAGACCGACTTGAAGGCGCCGGTGGGCGGGGTGGATTGACCCCTACCCTTACGACCCCAACAGGCGACGGTGTCGTTGCGCCGGACGCCGCAGGCGTGGAAGAAGCCCGCGGAGACTGAATTGAAGACACCGGGGGGTGGGGTGGATTGGCGATCCCGATTTTTGCCCCAGCAGGCGATGGTGTCGGTGCTACGGATCCCGCAGGTATGGAAGAATCCCGCGGAGATAGACTTGAAGGTACCGGTGGGAGGGGTGGATTCGCCGTAATGGCTGCTGCCCCAGCAGGTTACGGTGTCGTTGTTCTGGACACCGCAGGTGTGGAGGCCGTCCGCGGAGACCGACTTGAAGCTGCCGGTGGGAGGCGTGGATTCGCCGTCATAGCTGCTGCCCCAACATTCGACGCCCCCGTCGCTGTGGACTCCGCAGGTATGGTAGTCGCCCGCGGAGACCGACTTGAAGCTGCCGGTGGGAGGGGTGGATTGGCCGTCACTGTTCTCGCCCCAGCAGGCGATGGTGTCGCCGCTGCGGACGCCGCAGGTATGCGTGCCGCCCGAGGAGACCGACTTGAAGGCGCCGGCGGGAGGGGTGAATTGACCGTTATCGCTGTTGTAGCCCCAACAGGCGACGGTGTCGTCGCTGCGGACTCCGCAGGTATCGGATTGGCCCGCGGAGACCGACTTGAAGGCCCCGGTGGGAGGGGTGAATTGGCCTTCATCGTTGTTGTAGCCCCAGCAGACGAGGGTGTCGTCGCTGCGGACCCCGCAGGTGTGTTTGGGGCCGGCGGAGACCGACTCGAAGGCGCCGGTGGGAGGGGTGGATTGGCCGTAGTGGTCGTTCCCCCAGCAGGTGACGTTGTCGTTCAGTCGAACTCCGCAGGTGTGCTTGGCGCCGACGGAGACCGACTCGAAGGCGCCGGTGGGAGGGGTGGATTGGCCGTACTTATTACCACCCCAGCAGTCGACGGTCTTGTTCGGTCGGATTCCGCAGGCATGGTAGTAGTCTGCGGAGACCGACTTGAAGCTGCCGGTGGGAGGGGTGGATTGGCCGCGAAAGTTATGGCCCCAGCAGGCCACGGTGTCGTTGCGCCGGACGCCGCAGGCGTGGCGGAAGCCCGCGGAGACCGACTTGAAGGCGCCGGTGGGCGGGGTGGATTCGCCGAAATAGTTGTAGCCCCAGCAGGCGATCGTGGCGTCGCTGCGGAGCGCACATGTGTTGCTGTCGCCTGCGTCGAGCCGCGCGGCGGCACCGCCGGCCGGGCCGCTGGTCGCAACTCGCGGTTTTCCCTCGGGCTCGCTTGCGTGTACCGGTGCTGCGACAACCATCGCGGCGACCGAGAGGACTGCGAGGCCCAGAAGGGTGCGGGAAGGGTCGGTGCGGTTGCTCACGGCTTGTCCTTCTTGCAGGGTACCTGCTTTCGCCGTGCTTCACCCAACCGACTTGCGCGATCGCACAAGCATCGGGCCGCAGGGCGGTCCTGAAACCCCACCCAAGGGGTTGAGTTCGCACACCTTGTGACCGCCTACCGCCGGGGAAAGTGGACGGATTCGCAGTCTTCGGCGGCGCTGTCGCGGAATCCCAGCACAACGCGGTCGTTGCCCTGGCCGCATTGGATCAGATCGCGGCCACCGCCGCGGGTATTGACCTTGTCCGAGCCTGCACCGCCGCTGATCTGGTCGGGCTGCATACCGCCGCGCAGAGCGTCGCGGCCCGGGCCACCGGCAACGAGGTCGCGGCCGGCGTTGCCACTGATCCGGTCGCGGCCCTTGCCCCCAAGCAGCGAATCGGCCGCGAGCGACCCGCGTAGCCGGTCGGAGCCCGGTCCGCCGAGCAGGGAGTCGGTGCCAGCCTGGCCGTAGACGCAGTCGTTGCCACGGCGGCCGCGGACACGGTCGTCACCGGCGCCCGCCCGGATGCCGTCAGCGAAGCCGGTGCCGCGCAGCTTGTCGGCGCCGGGGGTGCCGCGCAGGGCGTTCTTGCAGGTGGTGGCTCCCTCGTGATTGTTCGGCCAGACCCCGTTTGTGAGTTCGAGGGCGATGAATCCGCGATTCGCATCGGTGTACCAGACCTGCCGCGTACGGGCGTCGAAGGCAGGCTGGGAGAGCGCGAAGTTGGCCGCTGCGGACTGGCCGCTCGGCGCTCCGGGGGGTGCGACGTAGTAGGCGACCTCCCGGGGTCTGCGCGGGTTCTCGATGTTGAAGACGCGGAGCCCGGAGTTGATGAAGGAGCAGGCTGCGATTCTCGGGTTGACGGGGCGTGGGATCGCGCAGTAGTGAGCCGAGTAGCCAAACTGACCGGCGGGGAGGGGAGGCTCGGGGTCACCCTGCGCTGCCGCCCGCGGACCGGGCTGATTGACCTGCAGGCGGATGTTGGAGATCACCTTCGGGTGCGTCTCATCGGAGAGGTCGATGATCCGGGCCGCGCCAACCTGATTGGGCGGCGCGATCGTGCTGAACCGGAAGGCGAACTCGTCGAACTCGAGCAGGTATTCGGTGCCCCTGATCTGCATCGGCAGCGCATTCTGCGGGATCGTCACGGTGTCCCAGGTGAGTCGGGAGACCTCGGTGACCTCGGGGTTCGGGTCGCGCGCCTGGATCTCGCTGACGTCGAGGATCGCGAGTTGTCCGTTGATCGGATCGGCATCGTAGACGCGGTTCCCATCGGCGCTCACCCCGACCCCGTGGGCGAACAGGTTTCCGCTCCACAGCATGGCGGGGCTTGTTGGATCGGTGATGTCAATCGCCGCCAGCCCTGAGCCACCGGCGATCCAGTAGGTCTTGCCGTCGCGGCTGAAGCCGCTCTCGTGTCCGGTCCGGGCACCGGGGCCGCTGTACAGCTCCACCGGCGCCCGGCAATCGGAGCCGACATCGTAGATCGAAATCAGCGCCGGAAGGGTCGACGCGTTCCCGGTTTCCGCGACCAGCAGACCGCGCCGGCGGTTCAGATTGAGTGACTCGTGTGGGGACAGCATTCCGGGCGCCTGCAGCAGCGCCGTGCGAACCGGGTGGCGTGGGTCTGACATGTCGAGGACGGCGACGCCAGCGGACGGTCCGGCGCCAAGTCTCAAGACTGCCGCCGCACCGTCAAGCGAGGTGTCGTAGAAGGCGCAGTGGTTGCCAGCCTGGTCGGCGTAGCGCCAGGTCCGAAAGCCTCCGCCGTAGTCGTCTTGGGTCCCGATCACGCGCAGGTTGCACGACCATCCGTCGCTCGCGCCGGGCGAGTCGACATCGGCGGCGGTGACTCGTCCCTGAACACCCGCAAGCGGGTCGGACCCGATCGCGCAGCGCGCCCACGGCACCGCCCGCAGTGGCGGTTGCGCGTTGTTTTGAAGCGGCGCCGGTGGAACCTGCTGGGCGAGCGGATCCGGGGCCGGCAGCACCCCGAGGTCGTTTGGTGGCGGCCCGGCATTCGGGACCGGCCGCTCGGGGTTCGGGCTGATCAGATGCGCGAGGGCGCTCGGCACTGTGCTGAGCGAGACGAGAGCCGTCAGCGCCGTGATCACCCCGGTTGCCACCGAACGGCTTTGCATCGGGCGAGTCTACGCGCACATCCGCGGGTTGTGGATCCGCCGCCCGCCGGGCAGCTTGCGAAACCTCGAGGTGACGTCCTTGGTGTGTCCACCGGCCTCAAGCTCGGCGCCGTCGGCGTCGCGGTTTGCAGAAGACGAGGACCCGGGACCTCCCGCCGCCCGGCCTGATTTGGCGGCCGACCGGATTCCTCGGGGTGAGGTTTATCAGTGATCGGAGCCGGAGTCGTAGAGGCGGTCGATTTCGGTCGCGTATTTGGTGGCGATGACGTTTCGCTTCACTTTCAGGGTCGGGGTCAGCTCGCCCCTGGCCTGCGAGAGGTCGGTCGGGAGGATCGTGAATTTTTTTACCTGCTCGACTCGGGCATAACGTTGGTTGAACTGGTCGAAATGGGCCTGCAGGCCAGCTCGAAGCTCCGAATCGCCGACAAGATCGGCGACCGCAGTTTCGCGTTCTGTGGCATAGGCGGCGGCCTCCTCGGGATCGAGGGTGAGCAGCGCGACCAGATAGGGGCGCCGGTCGCCGATCACGACGGCCTGGCTGACCAGAGGGTGCTGTTTGATCTCCCCTTCGAGGTTGGCCGGGGTGATGTTCTTGCCGCCCGCGGTGATGATGATGTCCTTCTTGCGGCCGGTGATTGTCAGGTAGCCGTCAGAGTCGAGCTCGCCGATGTCACCGGTGTGGAGCCGCCCGTCAACGATCGTCTCGGCGGTCGCATCGTCGTTTTTGTAGTAGCCCTGGAAGACGTTCGGCCCCTTGATCAGGATCTCACCGTCGCTGGCGATCATGATTTCGACTCCGTCGAAGGCGCGCCCGACGGTGCCGAATTTGAAGGCGTCGGGGGTCGAGATCGTCGCCGCGGTCGAGGTCTCAGTCATCCCGTAGCCCTCCAGCACCAAGACCCCGGCGGCGTCGAAAAAGCGCAGGATCTCGGGGCTGATCGGCGCCGCACCGCTGGTGCAGGCTTTGACGTTGCCGCCGAAGATGCCGCGGATCGTCGACAGCACCCGCTTGTCGGCGAACGCGTGCTGCTTGGCGAGCAGAAACCCTGGCTTCTCGCCAGCTCGCTCAAGCTCGCGAACCCTATGTCCGATTCCGATCGCCCACCAGAAAATCTTCGCTTTGAGCCCGCCCTGCTTCTCGACGCTGGCGGTGATCGTGGTGTGGATCTTCTCGAAGATCCGCGGCACCGAGGGGAAGTAATTCGGCTTCACCTCCGCCAGATTCGGGACGATCTTGAGTGGGTCGCCCTCCCAGTAGGCGAGACCGCCCCCGAGGTCGAACGAGGCGAACTGGACCAGCAGCGCGAACGAGTGCGCGAGCGGCAAGAACAGGTAGGTCAGCTCGCCTGGCTCGAAAAGGTCGGCGGCCCGAGTCATCGAGACCATGGCGCGATAGTTGGCGTGCGAGATCACGCAGCCCTTTGGTGGCCCGGTCGTGCCGGAGGTGTAGATGAAGGTGCAAATGTCGTCGGGATCGACGGCGTTCCACCGTGCCGTCCACTCGGAATGTTCGCGCCCGGCGCCTCGCTGCTTTAGTTCGGCGGTCGAGATCGCGCCGTCGCTCGGGTTGGGCTCGCCGACCATCATGATCACGTGCTCGAGCTTTGGCAGAACGCCGCGAAGCGGTGCGATCTTGGCGAGTTGGTCGGCGTTTTCGACGACCACGGCACGGGCGTCGGAGTTGGCGAGGATGTATTCGCACTCCTCGCGCGAGTTGGTCTGGTAGATCGGGACAACGGTGGCGCCAGCGGTCAGCGCGGCGAAATCGAAGTAGGTCCAATCGGGGCAGGTGCCAGCAAGAATCGCGACCTTGTCGCCGGGTTCGATCCCAAGCTCGATCAGACCGAGCGCCAGCGACTCGACGACCGCGCCGACCTCGCGGTAGGTCTTGCCGACCCATTCGCCGCTCGACACCTTCTCGAGTACCGCGGTCAGATCGGGGTAACGCTCGACCGCTAGCGGAAGCAGGTCGGCGACGGTCCGACTGACGGTCGTGGCAGCGGTCCGACCGGCCCTTGTGGCCTCGCTCGTCGCAACATCCATTGTCACCCTCCGTCTCGCTGTGCCCGCTGCCCAGACCGCGTCTCGGCGCGGTTCGGCGGCAAGCATAGGGGCGTTGCTGCGGCGGCGGCGGGAGCCGCGTCGCTTTTTATGCCGCGCTGCGGCGTCGTTCTACGACCGAGCGGACCTCGGAAAGGCGCAGGTTCGAGATGAACAGGGTCTTGTCGACTCGGCCGTTGAATATCGGCACACACATCTCCCTGCATTTCGTGATCACGTCGACGCGTTCCATGTCGACGAGCTCGGATAGCTCGGTCGGCGTCAGGTGGTTTGCCACTGGCACTCCTCTCCTCGCGGGTAGGGGCGTGGTCACAGCACGGCGGGCCGTGGTCATGACCACGGGATTTTCGGGGATAAGGGACTTATATACCCTCGGCCGGTCGTGTCAAGAGTTACAACCCGAAGCGGGGCGAAAATCGCGGCGCTCGCCCGCTCAGACCGGGTTTGGGAGCGCGATGAATTCGTGCTCGATACCGAACTCGGTGGCGCACCAATCACCGAGGGCGCGGACCCCGAGGGTCTCGGTCGCGTAGTGGCCGGCTGCGATCGCATGGATCGCGGCCTCTTCAGCGGCATGCATCATCGACTCGCCGGGCTCGCCGGTCAGGAAGGCGTCGAGATTGAGCTCGATCGCCTCGAGAAGCGAGGAATGGGCAGCGCCGCTGACGAATCCGATTCGCGATACGAGCGGCGGGCCGGCCCCCTGTAGCAGCGGCTCCCGATCGAGCAGGTCGGCGATTCGGTCGCAAAGGCTCTCGATCGCGACCGGAACTTCGCTGCTTCCGATGACCCCGATCGTGGCTCCGCCGTGCGCGGCGAACCGGCCGCTCGGCTGAAATCCCAGCCGCCTGCAGAGCAGCGCGTTGTTGCCGAGATCGGGATGGGCGTCGAGCGGCAGGTGGTAGCAGGCGAGGTTGAGATCGGCGGCGAACGCGGCGCGCAGTCGCCGCGCCTGCGCGAAGCTGAGTCGGGGCGGAGCGCCCCGCCAAAAAAGGCCATGGTGGGTCAGGAGCAGGTCGGCGCCGCTCTCGATCGCCCGCTCGATAAGCGTCAGGCCCGGCGTGACGCCGGACGCGACCTTTTCGATCCGCGTCGTTCCCGGCACCTGCAGACCGTTTGAGGGCTCGTCGAACCGATCGATCTCAAGCAGCTCGGACAGCCGGGCAATCATCGCGTCGCGGTCGGCCACGATTACGATGTTATCCGTGGGTAATCGCGTAGCAAGTGAGGTGCCGGGCGCCGAATCGAACGGCGGCGACTTTCTCGCCTCGTTGATGGATACCGAGCTGTATTCGATCGGGGCCTTTTTCTGCGATGAGCACCCGGATTTGGTTGAGGAGGTGATCGAGCGTAGCTCCGAAATCGAGCGGGTCGGCCTCGGCGCCTACGCGAGCGAGACCCGGCTGTCGCTCGAGCAGAGCTTCGGAACCCTGTTGACCGGGCTCGCGGTCCGCTATTACAAAGCAATTGCCGGGTAGGGGGGGCGGCCGATGGAACTTCGCAGTCGGGCCTTTCCGATCCTTGGACTCGGTCTCAGCGCCGTCCTCATGGCGTGGGCGATTTTCGCGATCGCGGTCGGGGACGGTAATCGCTCCAACGCCGAACCGTTGGGGATCGCGGATGCTCAGCAGACCTTCGCCGGGATCCTCCAGGACGGCAACCAAATCGGCAGCAACGAAGCCCCGGTCTCAATCTCGCTCTTCACCGACCTGCAGTGCCCGAGCTGCGCCGATTGGTTTTTGGAAACGATCCCGCCGCTGGTCGCCAGCGAGGTCCGAAACGATGATGTGGCGCTGCAGCTGCGGCACTTCTCGGTCGGCCCGATCCCGCGCAGCGTCTCGGCGATCGCTGCCTCGGCGGCGGGCGAGCAGGGCGACCAGTGGCAGTACGCCTACATCCTGATGGCCAACATCGATCAGGCACCGCAACAGGGGATTGACATCGATTATTTGCGCGACGTCGCTGCCTCGGTGCCAGGTCAGCGGTTCGACCCGATCGAGTGGGCGGACGCCTATCAATCCGGTCGCGCCGAGGACATCGTCGATGTCGATCGCGCGCTCTCCGACTCGATGCGGCTGACCGCCGAGTCGGCGGTGGTCGTTGACGGCCCCGGCGGCAGCAAGCAGCTCGAAGGCTCGCCGAGCCTCGAGCAGATCCGCGCCGCGATCGAGTCGGTCCGCTGACCTTCGCGACATGGCCCCCCGTTTGAGCCGCCGCTGATCGGAGGAAGCCGCAAGCCGGTGGACCCGCACGTCTTGCCATCTGCGACCCGATCGCGTGTTAGCGATCCCGGGCAGGCCTGCTCATCCCGAGCCGCTCGGAGGGAATGCGACCGAGGTGGCGAGGAGCTGCAGGCTGCCGTCGGCCCGGCAAGTCGCGAGGCGAAGCGGCACCGAACTCGGCAGGCCTCGGCGGCGGATAGTTCAGCCGTCTCGTTGACCCATCTCGCTGTAGGTGGTGGCGCCGCTCTTGGTCTTGATGTTGTAGCCGCAGTCGGTGCCGACGTAGCCGTGGTCGAAGTTGAGCTGCGGGTCGCAGGGCAGGGTCGGAAGCCGCGACCGTTTGACGCCGTGGAGCTCGACCCGGCTGCCCATCCGTTGGCGTTCGCCCAGTTCATCAGCCCGTTCGCGTTGCAGCCAGGTGATATCGAGCTCGGTGTCGTAGTAAGCGTCGGGCTTGCCGTCGCCGTTGAGGTCCCGCGGTTCGAGTGTGGCCTGCCAGGTGCCCTGCCCGGGTAGCGTCCGCCGCCCGCACGTCAAAAGGCCCATGTCGGCGCTGATCACGGCCCGCCTGGGTTTCGGGTTCATTCGCGAGCCCTCGTCGTTGGCTCGTCGGTGCTCACGACGTGGCGACGACGACTGCGATCGGATCGATTGCGCTCATGGGGCGAGGCGGTTTTTGATGGCTTTCGCGACCGGCTGCGGGAGCGTGCCGAGCGCTTGCAGCGCGTATGGCATTGCCTTCAGCTTCCAGCCGGTGAAGGCGCTCGGGATAACGACCTCGATCAGGTGCGGACCCGGTTCGGCGATCGCGCGTTCGAGTTCGGCGGCGAGCTGCTCGCAGGTGTTAGCGCGGACGGACGGGACCCCCATCCCATTGCCGAGCGCAACGAAGTCGAGGTTGGGGTCGGCGAGGTCGAGTTGGGACTTGGCCTTGGGCCCGGCGCCCGCTGCGCCGACGCGTTCGAGCTCGATGTTGAGGATCGCGTAGGAGCGGTTATTGAAGATCACGACGGTGACATCAAGCCGCTCGCGGGCCATCGTCCAAAGCGATTGGATCGTATACATCGCCGATCCCTCGCCTTGCAGCGCTAAGACGGGGCGGTCGGGGCAGGCGACGGCGGCGCCGACGGCGACCGGCAGTCCTTGGCCGATCGCGCCACCGGTCAGCGTCAGCACGTCGTGGCGGGGTGCGCCGGCTGTGTGGGCGGCAAGCGTGACCCCGGAGGTCTGCGCTTCGTCGGACAAGATCGCGCCTTCGGGGAGGATCGCGCCAATCACCTGGCAGACCTTATCGGCGGTCAGCTCGCCGGTCGGTAGTTGCGGCCGGGAAGGTTTTTGGCGGACCGGCTTCGCGTTGGCGGCACCGAGCGCCTCGACAAGTGCCTCGAGGGCGGCGGGAATGTCGCTCGAGGGGGGCGCAAGTTCGTGAACTTGGCAACCGTCGGGGACGAGGTAGCTCGGCTTGCCCGGGTAGGCGAAGAACGACACCGGCGCCTTGACATCGACCAGGATCAGGTGCTTCAGCCCGGCGAGTTGCACCGAGGCGAGTTCGGCGAAGTAGGCGAGTCGCTCGACCGGCGGGAGGCCTTCGCCGCGCTCGATCCGGGTCGGGAAGACCTCGGCGTAGAGCTTGGCGGCGGTCGTGGCGGCGATCTTGGCGGCGGCCAGCAGGGTCGGCTCGCGCAGGGCTCGCCCGCCGAGCAGAATCGCTGTCGGTTGGGCGCTTCGAAGCGCGGCGGCGGCGGCGTTGATGGCCTCGGGGGAGGCGAGGGGTGGTCGGGCGGGCGGTATTGGGGCGGCCGGGCGCCCGCCGTCCCCCCACGACACGTCGGCGGGAAGGATCAGCGTCGCAACCTGGCCGGGAGGGCCGATCGCGGCGACGATCGCCTCCGCCGCGTCGCTGCAAAGCGCCTGCGTGCTACCCGAGGTGCGCACCCATCCCGGCGAGACGTTGCGCGCGATCGTTTCGATGTCGGACTGCAGCTGCGCGTCGTATTTCGTGTGGTGGGTGGCGTGGTCGCCGACGATGTTGACGATCGGCACCCGTGCCTTGCGCGCGTTGTGCAGGTTGGCGACTCCGTTACCCAGGCCGGAGCCGAGGTGCAGCAGCGTCGCGGCGGGCTTGTCCGCCATCCGGGCGTACCCGTCGGCGGCGCCGGTCGCGACTCCCTCGAAAAGCGCCAGCACCGCGCGCATCTCGGGCGCGGAGTCCAGCGCCGCGACGAAATGCATCTCCGAGGTTCCGGGGTTTGTGAAGCAGGTCCTCACGCCGGCGTCGACGAGAGTGCGGATCAGTGCCTGTGCTCCGTTGGGCATTATCTGTCCATGATCGCCGAAGGGCCGGATCGAAGGCGGTCCGGCAGGCTAGGCCTCAGCCGCCGACCTCGCCCCGCGTTCAACGCCCGAGCTTGCGCGCCGGTCGCGGTAGACGCCGCGGTCGCGCCAGCCACCGACATCGAGCTTGGCGCCTGGTCGGTTGGAGACCAGCGTGTACTGCGGGATGTCGAGCGACAGCACCGGTGTTGGCGCGATGTCGAGGTCGCGTAGCTCATCGGCGACCGGGTGCGAGCCGAGATGCAACCGGGCCGAGCGCGAGCCGAGCGTCGTCCCGAGGGTGGTCTCGCTGCACCGGGATCGAGAACGCGAACTTGCGGTAGGGGTCGGTGTTTTATCGGTGTACTCCATCGCCTGCACCAAGATCAGCGCCCGACGCGGGGTGATCTGCACCGGGCGCAACTCGCCTCCGGGCAGCAGCGCCCGCGCCTTCGCGGCGCTGATCGTGAAGAGCGCGGCGAAGGTGCGCGCTCGGTAGCTCAGCAGCGGCATCTGCGCTTCGCCGCCATCGCTGAGCGTGATGGAGCCCTGCGACCCGGGCTCGATTCCCATCAGCGAGGAGTCATGTCTGGAGAATACTACAAACTAGAGATTTGCCTAGACTTCTCCCCGCGATGTCACGTCCTGAGAAGTCCGAACCCGCGGGCCAGGTGCCTGCCGAGGACGGTCACGCGCGCCGGGTGCGCGCGACCAAGGACCGGATTCTCAGCGCGGCGACGGAGGCATTTCGCCGCGACGGGTATGGCGCAGCCACGATCGAGCAGATCGCCGCGACCGCCGCAGTCGCGCCCGCCTCGGTCTACAACCACTTCGCTGGCAAGGCCGGGATTGCCCAAGCCCTCGCCGAGCACGCGCTTGCCGCCCACGATGAGTACGTCGCGGCCGCCTGGGCGCTGGAGGTCTCACCGCTGGAGCGTCTGATCGCGGCGGGTGGCGCCACCCTCGCCTTTGCCCGCGAGCAGCCGACGCTGTTTCAGGCGATCTCACTCTCCTACCTGAGCCCACTCGGGTTCTTCCCGGTCGGAACGCCCGCCGCCGAAGCGATCACGGCCCGCCGCCGACAACAGCAGCAGCGCATCGTCGCCAACCTCGACGCCGCGATCGCCGCGGAGCAACTGCGCCCCCACGACATCGCCGCCACGGCCCGATTTCTGATCGCATCATGGGCAGCCGTCCTGACAATGGACGCCAACTCCGACCTCGCGGGAGATCCCGCGGCGACCCTGGTTGCGGGGGTCCGGTCGATGCTCCAAGGGATTGCGACGCCCGCAACCGTAACCCGCGATGGTCGCCTGCGCGCCCGCTATGAGAACGCGCTGGCACGCCACGGACTGACCGGGGTCGGCGCCTAAACCAAGCGGCAGCGTCAACCCGGCCGCGAAGCCGTTCGAAGGGCCAGGTCACCCTCCGGATCGGCGCCGACAGTACACCGACGATGAGCAAAGGCCGGAACAAACCCGGCCCACAGCCTTTGAGGTCGCCTACCGGGCTGAGGCTGAGCGCTCCGGAGCTGTGGCGGCTGCCGGGGCGACGCGGGCGAGCGACCCCGAAGTGACGCCAGCCCTTGGCCCCATGTGTCGGGGAAGCTCACGTAGCCGCGGCCCCCGGTCAGGGCACGTAGCTTTGAGGCGCGCTGGCGAACTTCTGCACGCAGTCCAGCGAGCAGAATGTGTGCTCGGTGCCGGCGAAGACGAGTGTTCCGGCGGCCCGCGCCGGGTCGACGGCCATCCGGCAAACCGGATCGATCGGCAGTCCCGCGGTCGAGTGCTCGCCCGCGCGTACGGCTGCAAAAAGCAGCAGCTGCGCGGTGACGTTCTTGAGGGAATGGCGGCCGTGCTCACGCAGGTCGACGCCCGCGAGCCCGAGCGCCGCGTCCCGGGTTGTCTCGGTGAGCAGAACCTCGTCACCGGCGGCGATGCCTGACACTCGGGCGGCGATGTTTACGGTCGAGCCGAACCAATCGCCGCCGCGTTCGGTCGCCGGGCCGGTGTGCATGCCGGCGCGAACCGTCGGCCAGCGATGGCGACGGCCGACATCGTTGACGATGCACAGCGCCAGCAGGATCGCCTCTCCCGCATCCTCAGCCCTGAGCATGAGCGCGTCACCAATCGTCTTGATCGTCTCGGCTCGGTGCGTCCGCGCGAGTTCTCGGACGAGGTCGGAGAACTCGCCCGCGAGGTCGGCGGCGTCCTCGTCGCCCATCGCCTCGGTCAGGGCGGTGTACCCGGCGAGGTCGGCAAACAGGAAAGTATGGTGCTCACTCGCGGCCACGACGACAACCTCCATCCGATCGCTCACGCTCGGCTACGACCCAGCCTAGTTGGTCTCCGGCTTGTCGTCTCGGTGCGCACCCTGATCGCCAGCAGGTCCTGCTCATAGCTGCGCTCGCGCTCGGGTCGTGCGGGTCCGCAGCGGACTGACCGGAGCGCGATCCAGCGGCCGCAAGACCGCCACGGGAGCGCTGCCAGATCGCGGGCATCGCGACCATCGTCATGCGCGCTGTTCGTGGCGTCGGTGTTCATCGTGTGCCTGATATGAACCGAGGGTTCCGCTCGCACTCGCTGATCGAGCGCGCCGGGCGGGCCCGTCGTCGCGAGTGCGCGTTGGCGATCACCCAGACGCCGTGCTTCGGGCCGGCGCTCGGGGCGATCCTCGCTCGCTGCGGCCGACGACGGCACCGGCGAGGGCGCGCCCGCTGCGAACCGCCTACTCGGCCGGGTCGGCGCTGCTTTTCCTATTCACGGCCGCGGCATTCAACTGTGCGACCCGGGAGTTCGGGTTTTCCAATTCAAGCGCCATTACGCCGGTATCCAGGTCGGCTTGGGCCTTGTCCTGATCGTGATCGGAGCGCTCGTCCTCAACGGCGAGCTATTCCGATTGAACCTCGAGGTCCAGCAGCTCCTCGACCCCTTCGGCCCGAACTTCTTCGCGAGCATCTGGTCATCTACTATGCTCTATCGTAGATTCGTAACCCTCGAGCGAGAAAGATCGTGATGGAGAGCTTGTTGATCGGCGTCGCTGCCCTTGCTTGCCCCGTCGGCATGGGCGCGATGATGTGGTTCATGGCCAAGGGCGTGCGTCGCGACGAGCCCGACCCCGAGGTACCGGTCGCGCCGCCGCTGGAGCAGTTGCGCGAAGAGCACCAGCGCCTCGGCGAGCAGATCGAGCGCCTCCAGGGCGACCGCACCGCCACGCCGTCGTGAGCGTTTGGCTCGCCGCCGGCATTGTCGTCGCCGGGCTGGCGTGCCCTGCGCGCATGTGGTGGCAGATACGTCGGGGCCGACAGTCGGCGTGTTTTCCAACTCCCGCAAGCGAGGACGAGGCAACGCAACTTCGACGCCGCCAGGAGGCGCTGCGCACGAACCTCGACCTGCTCGCAGACGCCGCGAAGGAGGACTCCGCTGGCTACGCTGTGCGGCGGTGAGCGCGCCCGTCGTACCACCTCGCCTGCATGACCTCGAGGCCGAGGTGATGGAGGAGATGTGGCGGGTCGACGAGGCGCCGGTGCGCTCGGTGATGGAGTCACTAAACGCGCGCGCCGAGAAGGAGCGCAAGTACACGACGATCATGACGATCATGGCCCGCCTTGACCGCAAGGGCCTGCTGACGCGCCGGCGCGAGGGCAAAACCGACATCTACGCGGCGGCGTTCACGCGCGAGCAATACCTGGAAGCGCGCGCACGCGAAGAGGTCGGCGCGGTCGTCGACGCTTACGGCGATGCCGCTTTCGTGCACTTCGCGCGCCGGATGGCCGAGCTCGACCCCAAGCGCCGCGAGCAGCTGCGGCGCCTCGCGCGGAAGTGACCAAGGCGCGCGGCATCTTCGCGCTGCAGCTCGCCGTCGGTGTCGCCGGCGCGGCAGTCACGGGCTTGGCGCTGTTCGTCGCGCTGGCTGCTGTCACGGCCGATACGCCGTCATCGCACGCGCTGCTGGCTGCCTGCCGCAGTTTCGTCTTGCCGCGGCTGAGCTTCGGCTCGGTCGCCGCGCTGGCGCTCGGCAGCATCGCCTTCGCCGTGCTCGTGCTCGCGGCGCGGTCGGCGCGGTGCCAGGTCCAAGCCCGCCGCCGCTTCTTCGCCGGGCTCCACGTTCTCGGCGATTGGCCTGGCGGGGGCGCGACGCTGTTTGTGGGCGAGTGCCCGCAAGCGTTCTGTGCCGGGTTGTGGCGTCCACGGATCTACGTGTCGACGGGCGCGGTGGCGAGACTGGCTCGCGACGAGCTGGCGGCGGTGCTGGCGCACGAGGCCCATCACGCCCGGTACCGCGATCCCTTGCGGATTTTCTGCGCGCGCGTGCTCAGCGACTCGCTGTTCTTCCTGCCGGTGCTGCGCCGCCTGTTTGATCGCTACGCGGCGCTGGCTGAGCTGGCGGCCGACGCCGCCGCCGTGGATGCCCAACGCGGCGATACCCGACCGCTCGCCGCGGCGCTGCTTGCGTTCGGTGAGTGCGGCGACAGCTCGGTGGTGGGGATCGCGCCCGAGCGTGTCGACAACCTGCTCGGCGAGCGCCCGCGCTGGGATCTGCCGCTCGTGCTGCTGGCCTGCGCCGGCGTGGTGGTCGGTGCGCTCGTCGTGGTGGCTGTGCGCACCGAGCAGGCGACAGCGCACGCGCCGGTGAGCCTGCCGCTGATCGCCGCGCAGATGTGCATGCTCGTGATGGTCGTCGTGCCGCTGGTGCTCGGGTCCGCCGGACTGCTGAGCGCGCGTCGCGCCGTTCGCGTGCTGGGTCAGAAGCCGACGTCGTAGTCGGTAGGCCAGGACTTCATCGCGCGCTGGTCGCGGGGAAAGGAAGAGTTCCGTGCGAGTGGCCAGGACCGGTTCGATCTCGCTGATCACGATGTCGCCGTCGAGCGCGATCGGCGCGCTCACTCGGGCGGTGGGCGAACACGGCCGCCGCGCGCCGTCCTGCGCGGGCTTGATCGGCTACGGCGTGGCCCGCACCGACCAGCCAGCGCCGCCGTCGGTTGAGCGGACGACGCTGCCGTCGGCACGCGCGGCGTACAGCTCGCTCCTGAAGCTGGTGAACGCCGCGGGCTGACCGCCGATCGAGCCGATCGGGCGGAACGAGCTGCCGTCATCGGTACTGCGCAAAACCCCACCCTGTCGATCGACGAGGAACAGGCGATCATGCAACGGGCGATCATGCGCGGGCCATGCCAGCGTAGGCGTTCAGGGGGTCCCGCCCCCTAAGCAGGAATCCTGCGATCCGCACGGAATCTCCCATCCATGCAGTTCGACGATCAGGACGCCGAGCAGATAGCCCTCGCCGGCGGCGAGCCCGC